>JBOGID010000267.1:0-3730 GCA_050742295.1 Acidimicrobiales bacterium
GGGCCGCCCGGCGGCGACCCATCGGAGCACGCCGCCGTGGCCAACAAGATCGCCGCCGCCGTGGCCATCCGGCTAACCGTCGGCCGCGTCGTGTCCCACCGACCGCCGCAGGGCCGCATGCAGCGACTCCGGCGTCAACACCCCGAGGAACCGGTCGTCCTCGTCGAGCACCGCCACCCACCCGGCGTCGTGCAGCAGCATCACCGAGAACGCCTCCTTGAGCGAGGCCGTGCACGGGACCCACGCCGCCATCCGCCGGGCCCGGTCGGCGACCACGCCATCTCCGTCGGCCCGGGCCCGGTCGAGGTACCCGTGCAGCGTGCCGGCCTCGTCCAGGACGATGGCCCAGCGCGCCAGTTCGGCGTCCATGGACTGGCGGGCCTCGGCCAGCGGAGCGTCCAGGGCGACAACCGGCGGCTTCTCCAGGACGGCGGAGTCGATGCCGGTGACCATGAGGCGCTTGAGCCCCCGGTCCGCCCCGACGAAGTCGGCCACGAACTCCGACGCCGGCGTCCCCAGGATCTCGGCCGGCGTCCCGTACTGCTCCAGGTGGCCGCCCTCCCGCAGCACGGCGATGCGGTCGCCAAGCTTCACCGCCTCGTCCACGTCGTGGGTGACGAACACGACGGTCTTGCGCACCTCCCGCTGCAGCCGCAGGAACTCGTGCTGGAGGCGATCCCGGTTGATGGGGTCGATGGCGCCGAACGGCTCGTCCATGAGCAGCACGGGCGGGTCCACGCCCAGGGCCCGGGCCACACCCACCCGCTGGCGCTGCCCGCCCGACAGCTGGTGCGGGTAGCGACCCCGGTACTGCGCCGGGTCCAACCCCACGAGCCGCAGGAGGTCGTCGACGCGGCGGATGACTTTGTCCTTGTCCCACCCCGCGAGCCGGGGCACGGTAGCCACGTTCTCCCCGACCGTCTGATGGGGGAACAGGCCGACCTGCTGGATCACGTACCCCATACGGCGCCGCAGCTGCACGGGGTCGGCCCGTGTCACGTCTTCGCCGTCGAGCAGGATGCGGCCACCCGTCGGCTCGATGAGCCGGTTGATCATCTTCAGCGTCGTCGTCTTCCCGCACCCCGACGGGCCCACGAGCATGCACACCTCGCCGTCGCCGATCTCGAGGTCGAGGGCGTGCACCGCCACCTGGCCGTTGGAGTACCGCTTGCTGACGCCTTCGAGCCGGATCATGGAGGTGCGCCCAGTAGTCTGCCCCGGTTGTGGGTGACCCGTGGGTCCGATGGGACTGGGTCGGCGACCACGTCGACGACATCTCGGCCGCCACCCGCCAGCACGTCGAGCTGACCCTCATCGCCGTGGGACTGGGGCTGCTCCTCTCGTTCCCGCTCGCCCTCGCCGCCCGCCGCTTCCGGTGGCTGGAGACGCCGATCCTGTCGACGACCGGGATCCTCTACACGATCCCCTCGCTGGCCCTGTTCGCCATGCTCGTCCCCTGGACGGGCCTGAGCCGCACCACATCCGAGATCGGGCTGGTCAGCTACACGCTGCTGATCCTCATCCGCAACATCGTGGCCGGCCTCGACGGCGTCCCCGCCGACGTGAAGGAGGCGGCCGAGGGCATGGGCTTCAGCCGCCGACGCCAGCTCCTGCGCATCGAGCTGCCCCTCGCCCTGCCCGTGATCGTGGCCGGCATCCGCATCGCCACCGTGACCACCATCGGCCTGGTGACGGTCACCGCCATCATCGGCCAGGGCGGGCTGGGCCAGCTCATCCTCGACGGCCTCATCCGGGACTTCCGGACACCCCTCGTCGTGGGCTCGGTCCTGTCGGTGGCCCTCGCCGTGGCCGCCGACGTGGGACTGGCGGGCGTGCAGCGGGCCCTCTCCCCGTGGAGCCGGAGCCGGGTCAGGCCATGAGGTTCCTCGGGGACGTGATCGAGTGGTTCACCACCGCCGACCACTGGACGGGTGGCGCGGGCGCCATTCACCGCCTGGTCGAGCACGTCACCATGGCGGGCGGGAGCGTGCTGGTGGCGGCCCTCATCGCCTTGCCGCTGGGCATCTGGCTCGGGCACACCGGCCGGGGCGGCGCCGTCGCCATCAACGTGTCGAACATCGGCCGGGCCGTCCCCAGCTTCGCCATCCTCGTGATCGCGGCCCAGGTGGTCGGCATCGGGTGGAAACCGGCGTTCCTGGCCCTGGTCGTGCTGGCCGTCCCGCCCATGGTCACCAACGCCTACGTGGGCGTGCGGGAGGTGGACGCCGACGTGCGGGAGTCGGCCCGGGGCATGGGGATGACCGGCACCCAGTCCCTCTTCCGGGTCGAGCTACCCGTCGCCCTGCCCCTCGTGATGGCGGGGGTACGCACGGCCGCCGTCCAGGTCGTGGCCACGGCCACCCTGGCCGCGCTGGTGGCGTGGGGTGGGCTCGGGCGGTTCATCGTCGATGGGATCGCCCAGCGGGACTTCGTGCAGGTGTTCGCAGGGGCGGTCCTGGTAGCCGGTCTGTCGATCCTGACGGAACTGGCGCTGGCGGGCGTGCAACGTCTGATCGTCCCCCGGGGTCTGAGGGAACGGGAAACCGGCAAGAATGAACCTTTCACCGGCCTCGCAGTCGGCGAGCTGGCCACAGAGTGAGGTAGCCGAGCATGCAGACCAAACCGATCCGTGCCCTGACCGCGGGGCTGGTGGCGCTGGCCCTGGCGGCCACCGCATGCGGCAGCAACGACGACGACACCGACGCCGGCAGCGGCGCCCAGAAGGGCACCGTCACGATCGGCGCCTTCAACTTCCCCGAGAGCGCCATCCTGGCCAACATGTACGCCGGGGCCCTGCGGGCCGAGGGCTACACGGCCAACGTGCGGGCCAACCTGGGCACCCGCGAGGTCGTGCAGCCGGCCCTGGAGCGGGGCGAGATCGACCTGTACCCCGGCTACGCCGCCACCGAGCTGGAGTTTGTGAACAAGGGCGCCGGTGAGGCCACACCTGACGCCAAGGCCACCGTCGACAAGCTGAAGTCCCGCCTCGACCCCAAGGGCCTCACCGCCCTCGAAGCCTCCTCCGCCATCGACCAGAACGCCTTCGCCGTCACCAAGGCCACCGCCGACCGCCTGAAGGTGTCCAAGCTGTCCGACCTGGCGGACATCGGCAACCAGCTCACCCTGGGCGGGCCGCCCGAGTGCCCGACCCGCCCGTTCTGCCAGGCCGGCTTGGAGTCGAAGTACGGGATCCGGTTCAAGGCCTTCAAGGCCCTCGACGCCGGCGGACCCCTCTCCAAGAACGCCCTGGCCAACGGGGACGTCGACGTGGCCCTCATCTTCTCCAGCGACGGCGCCATCCCCGCCCGCAACTTCGTGGTCCTCGAGGACGACAAGAAGCTGCAGAACGCCGACAACGTGGTGCCGGTGATCCGCAAGTCGGTGGCCACCGGCGAGGTCACGACGATCCTGAACAAGGTGTCGGCCGCCCTGACCACAGCCGACCTGGCCGGGCTCAACAAGCGCGCCGACATCGACAAGGAAGACCCCGACGTCCTGGCCCAGGGCTGGCTGACGCAGCACGGCTTCGTCAAGAAGTAGCTCCCGTCTCATGCTCGCAGCCCGGCGGCCGCTGGCGGTCGTCGCCGCCCTCGCGCTGCTCGCGGCCTGCTCGTCGAGCGGCGGGTCGGGGTCGGCAGGCGACGACGATGACCCGCTGGCGCCCGTCCCGACAACGGCGGCGCCCGCGCCAGCCGCGGGCAACGGGAGCGGCGGGTACGCCGGCCCCACC
>JBOGID010000268.1:0-2666 GCA_050742295.1 Acidimicrobiales bacterium
GCCATCACCTGCCTCCACAACGACCAGGCCGATGTAGCCGGTTTCTGCCGCCAGCAGCAACGATACGGCCGCGACGGGGTTCTGTATTGCGCCAAGCGCCCCGACATTCATGGCAACTTCGCGGTACTACGGGCCAACCGGCGCCTGGCGCGCGGCGACGGGCTGGCGGTCGGGAGCAAGAAGGCGATCAAAGCCCTCCTTGCTCGCGACCCGTTCATTCACAGGCTCCCATCCATCGCCAAGGCCGCGGAACGGCTTCCGCTTCCCGATTCGATCCTGTTTCGGCTCTACAGGGCTGTCAGCTCCGTCCATGTACTGCGGGGCGTGAGGGAGGGGTTGGAGGAAGTCCGCCGAAGAGAGGGGGAGGAGGCTGCCGACCGTCTCGGTCGTCCTGCCCGCGTATAACCACGCCCGCTACCTTGGTGGCGCCATCGAGAGCGTGTTGTCGCAGACTCTCGCTCCCCATGAGGTGGTGGTGGTTGACGACGGGTCGACGGACGAAACGCCGCAGGTGCTGGCCGGCTTCGGGAGCCGGATTGTGGTCGTCCGCCAGCCCAACCGCGGCGTGTCGGCGGCGCGCAACGCCGGCGTGGCCCGGGCGTCGGGGGACCTCCTCGCCTTCTTGGACGCCGACGACGAGTGGTTGCCCCGGAAGCTTGAGCAGCAGGTGGCCCGGATGGCGCATGAACCGGGCCTCGGACTCGTCCACTGTGGCGTGGACGAAATCGACGCCGCGGGCCGCACGCTTAGCTCCCGCCTCGATGGGGTGGAGGGCGACATCGCGGAGCGGCTCCTGCTCTTCAACGGCGTGGCGATCCTGGGCGGGGGGAGCGGCGCCCTGATCCCGAGAACCGTGTTCGAGTCCGCCCGAGGGTTCGACACCCAACTCTCGACGTCGGCCGACTGGGACCTGTACTACCGGATCGCAGCCGGACATCGAGTGGGGTTCGTCGAGGAGGTGCTCGTGCGCTACCGGGTCCACGAGGGCGGGATGCACACCAACGTTGATCTGATGGAGCGGGACATGCTCCGGTCGTTCGCGAAGGCGATGGGGTCTGGGCATCACGTGTCGCCCGCCATTGCCCGAAGGGCGTACGCCAACCTCCACTACACGCTGGCCGGGTCCTACTTCGTGGCGCGCCGCCCGGGGAAGTTCGCCGAGCACGCGCTTCGTGCTGTGGCGCGTAGGCCGAGCGTGCTCCCGAGGTTCCTCGCTTTCCCAGTCCGGCGCTTCCGCCGTCGCGCCACTGCCGCCTCTCGGTGACCGTCGTCCGGACTGCGCTCAAGGCCGTACGCGCCTGGCCTCCGTTCAATCGGCCGGCGACCGCCGCAGTGCGGACCGTCCTGCGCCGCGCACCGGAGTTCGTTGCCTCTCATCTCCCGCGAGTGGGGCCGGTGGTCTGCCTGCTGCCGAACGGGAGCCAGTTGCGGATGTGGTCGGAGGGTGACGAGTGGGTTCCCAATCGCCTCTACTGGTACGGCTGGCGGGGCTACGAGACAGGCGAGGCCGACATCTTCTGGGCACGGGCCCAGTCGGCCCGCATCACGCTCGACATCGGTGCCCACGTGGGCTTCTATTCGCTCTTGGCGGGGCACGCCAACCCGGCGGGCAGGGTGTTCGGCTTCGAGGCCTTCGGGCCCACGGCGGCACGGTTCCGCCGCAACCTGGCCATGAACTCCGTTCGCAACGTGGAGGTCGTCGAGGTCGCAGCCGGCGCAGAGGTGGGCATTGCGCCCTTCTTTCACGTCCCCCGGGGCATCCCGTGCAGTGCCGGCCTCGCCGGCGATGTGCTGCTGCCCAATCAACCGGATGCGATCACAACCGATGTGCAGGTGACCACCATCGACGCGTTCCTGGCGCAGCGCGGCCTCAGCGGCCTCAGCGGCGTCGACCTGGTCAAGATCGACACCGAGGGCAGTGAGCCGCAGGTTCTCGAGGGGATGGCTGAGACACTGAAGCGGGACCGTCCGACGGTGATCGCCGAGGTGCTCGGCGGGCGGGACCGTGAAGCCCTCCTCCGCCACCACCTCGACCCGCTCGGGTACGCGATTCAGATCATCACGCCCGAAGGGCCGAGACCGAGGGACGAGGTCGACAAGGAGACGGGCGCCAACTTCCTGTTCGTGCCTCCGACCGCCCCCGCCTGACGCCGACCGTGAATACCGTACCCATCGCATGGTGCTGCGCCGGCGACGGCTTTGGGTAGGGGTGCTGCTGACGGTCGACGTCCTCGTCGGGGCCGCGGGCGCGGCGACCGTGGCGACACGGCGGCCCATCCTGCACCCCCGCCTCGACACGCCCGTGGCCGCCGAAGCGGTGGTGGTGCTCTCCGGCGACTACGGCGACCGGCTCGCGGCCGGCCTCGACCTCATGGCCCGGCGCGTGGCGCCGACGTTGGTGCTGGCGGGCGAGCCCGACTACCTCATGGTGATACGGCTCTGCCAGAACCCCCAGCCCTTCGAGGCGGTGTGCCTGCTGCCCCAGCCCGACAGTACGAGGGCGGAGGCCCGGGCCGTGGCCGACCTGGCGGCGCAGCGAGGCTGGCGGCGCGTGGTGGTGGTGACATCGATGCCACATGTGACCAGGGCCAGGCTCCTCTTCGAACGATGCGTCGAAGGCGAAGTCCTCATGGTCGGCAGCCATCCGCCCCCGCAGGCCCGAGGGC
>JBOGID010000269.1:0-2590 GCA_050742295.1 Acidimicrobiales bacterium
CCCCGAGGCGCTTGGCGATGTCGGTGCCGGTCATGCCCTCGGCCGACCACCGCCGGGCCTTGGCCACGTCGCTGCCGCTCAGCTTGGGGGGCCGGCCCATCGGGCGGACCAGCGCGGCCGAGCCCCGGCGGCGGGCCGCCGCCCGCAGCGTGGAGAAATAGTCGGCGCTCAGCCCGAACAGCGCCGCCACCTCGTTGCCCGCCATTCCTGCCTCGGCGAGGGCGACCATGGCCAGGTTCCGCATCCCGATGTCGGCCTCGTCGAAGCGGAACAGCACCCGGGGACCCCAGGACACCGTCACCCATCCATCGCCTCGGTGCAGCCGGGCGGCGTCGCGATCGGGCATCCCCTCGAAGGCTACGGCTGCCGCTTCCACACCGTCAGGCTACCAGGGGCCAGCCCAGGAACCGTGGTACTTGTGCAAACTCTGTGTTAAAAAACATGCAGGTCAGCGGCCTGGCCGTGCGCTACTCCCGGAGGTCTGGGCCTGCTCGACATGCGGACACGGGTTGCAGTCGACGGCCCTCGAGGCGGGGCGGCCGAGGGTCACCCAGGTGCGAATGGTGGAACGGGGGATGCCGGTGCGGCGGGCGACTTCGACCTGGGGAAGGCCGGTGTCGAGCAGGTCGAGAGCTGCCTGGTAGTCGGAAAGTGGCCTTGTGATCGGGCCAGTATACCGAACGTCTGTTCCCCTCCCCCGGCGCGCCGCGTGCGACCGGGCGGAGACCAGGTTGCGACCGGGGGGGCGCAGTGTCGGGCCGTGAACACGGGAGCCACGGGGCGCAGACGGGCGAGGGACTGGTCGCCGGAGTCGAACGCCAGCGGGGACGGGTCGGCTGAGCGGGCCGGGCCGTCCTCGTCGTGGCCCGGGGAGGGGGCCATCTCGGCAGCGGCGCACGTCGCAGCGACGGATGCCGAGATGGACCTTCACGCCACGCGCGGCACCCGCCGCGTGCGCGCCGCCCTGCCGGGCGCCGGCCCCCAGACGTTCGTCGTCGTGGTCGGCCGGACGGGCGCAACGCGGCCGAGGACCGAGAGCTTCGCGACCGAAGCAGACGCCCGCCTCGCCTTCAAGGAGGCCCGGCTGGCTACCGACCCGCGGGCCGAGTGGGCGGAACTGGTGGCCCTCGACGGCGGGACGCGCCGCAGGACACTGGCCTGGTTTGGGACCGAGTCGCCCAAGGCCGCTCTGCCCGCCGCGGCCTCGCCGACAGGATCGCCCAAGGCCAGGCCGGGTTGGTGGAGCCGGATCTGGCGCCGGGGGCGCCGGCGCGCCGCCTCGCCGTCCGCCTCCCGCCCCGCCGCCACTCAGGCCGCGGCCTCGCCTGCGCCCACCGTCGCCGGCATGATGGTTTCCGGCCGGTTGCGGCCGCGATGACCGATCACAGCGCGGCCACCAGCGACCGCGCCTCGGCCGCCACCTTCACCATGCCCATTCGTTCGGCCTTGGCCTGTGCGCCGCCGAGCAGTTCCCGGGCACGACCGACGTCGCCGGGCCCGGCCCGGGTGATCAGCATCCGTCCGAAACGCGTCTCGGTGCGGACCAACGAAGGGGCCGAGCCGACCCGGGCCTCGATGGCCAGGGCGGACTCGAACGCGGCCTCGGCCTCGCCCAACCGCCGGGACGTGGTGGCGAGGATGCCGAGGTACCGGTCCACGGCACCAGGGCACACGTCGCCCCATCCCATCACGACCAGATGGCCGGCGTGGGGACGGAACAGCTCCAGGAGCAGCGGCGCCCGGCTGGTGTCGCCGAGGACGTCGCAAAGATCCGTGAGGATTGACAGCGACGCCGTCCAGGTGAAGTCGTGAGGAACTCCGGCGAACCCACCCTCGGCGAAGGAGTCGAAGGCGCGCCGCGCCTTCGCGGTGTCGCCCAGCTCGGCGTCGGCGAGGGCGACGAGGGCCTGCAGGGCGACCAGCCCGGGAGTCTTCTTGACCGCCGCCTCGGGCAGGCGGCGGGCCTCCTCGATCCGGCCCTGGTCCCGCCACAGGAAGAAGAACTGGGCGGCGCGCGCCGTGCTCGCATTCACGTCGTCGCCGGCCTGCGCCAGCATCTCGGCGGTGTGCTGTTCCAGCTCCGAGAACCGGCCGTCGAACAGGGCGCGCAGCCCTCGCCAGCGCGCCGCTTCGCTCAGGTACTGCCGGCGGCGCAGCGCCGTCGAGAGCAGGACCACGCGCTCGAGGTCGGCATCGAACCCTTCGACGTCGCCGAGCTCGAGCCGGGCCAGGGCGCGGAGCCGGAGACCGCTGGCCTGCATCGGGACGTCCTCCGAACGCTCGGCCGAACCGACCAACTCCTCAGCGACGGCGAGGCGGTCGCCGACCTGAGGCGTGCCGACCAGCGTGATCGCTCGTACGAGCAGCCCGAGGTGCAGGGCGTCGAGGTCGCCCACCCGTCTGGCGATGTCGAGGGCGTCCTGGGCGATGGGCCCGGCGGCCACTCCCTCGTTGGCCCACAGACAACGGTGCATGGCGAGACGGGCCGTGACCTTGGAGCGCAGCGCCGACGGCTCCGGGCCGAGTGCCCGGAGCGCCTCCTCGCACAGCGGGCGCACGGCGGTGTCGGGCCGGCCGGCCACGCCCAGGC
>JBOGID010000270.1:0-7199 GCA_050742295.1 Acidimicrobiales bacterium
CTCTCGGCGATGGCTTGCGCCCGGGCTCGATCTACGACGCCAACGACGAAGCCCAGATCGCTGAATTGAAAACGCTGGGCGAATTGACCGACATCGCCTGGCAGCACGACGTGCAGACCATGATCGAGGGGCCGGGACATATTCCCATGCACTTGATCAAAGAGAACGTGGACTTGCAGTTAAAGTATTGCCGCGAAGCGCCGTTCTACACCTTGGGGCCGCTCACGACCGACATCGCCCCCGGCTACGACCACATCACCTCCGCGATCGGGGCGGCCATGATCGGCTGGTTCGGCACGGCGATGCTCTGTTACGTCACCCCCAAGGAACACCTCGGGCTGCCCGACCGGCAGGACGTGAAGGATGGAGTGATCGCCTACAAGATCGCGGCCCACGCCGCCGACCTGGCCAAGGGCCACCCCCAGGCCCAGGCCTGGGACGACGCCCTGTCCAAGGCTCGGTTCGAGTTCCGGTGGGAGGACCAGTTCGACCTGGCCCTCGACCCCGACACGGCCCGCTCGTTCCACGACGCGACCCTGCCGGCGGCCCCGGCCAAGTCGGCCCACTTCTGCTCCATGTGCGGCCCCAAGTTCTGCTCCATGCAGATCACCCACGAGGTGCGGGAGTACGTCGAGCTGGGCCTCAAGCAGAAGGCGGAGGAGTACCGGGCCACCGCCCGCTGAGCGCACCCTACGGCGGCCATAGCCGCCGGCCTCTACCTGAAGTACTGGTCGTAGGACTTCTGGTCGCTCGGCACCCACCAGGCCTGGTTCCATCGGCCGTCGTCGGCGACCGTCACGAAGGTGCTGTTCGTCATGTCGATGGACGTCCCGTCGCGTTCGCCGGTGACGTGGAACATGATCACGACGTGGCGGTCGTCGGCGAGGACGTCGACCGGCTCCATGCTGTAGCTGGGGCCGATGACGCCCATCAGCGCGTCGCTGAGGCCCCGGACGGCATCCTTCCCCCGGTAGGCACCGCCGAACGGTCCCGACCCGGACATCTGCCACACGACATCGTCGGTCCAGAAGGCCATGAACCCATCGGTGTCGCGGCGGTCGATGCACGCGAGCGCCTCCTGGACCTTCCCCAGTTGTAGCTCGGCCGCGGTCATGGTCATCGCCTCCTCCTCACGCCCAGAAGGCGTCGACGACGTCCTGGTCGTCGGCCATGGCCCAGTACTCGACGAACCGTCCGTCCTCGTCGAGCTTGAAGGACTGGGCCAGGGTGACGTCGAGGGTCTTGCCCTCGCGGGTGCCGGTCACCCGGGTGAACATGGCGGTATGCCGGTCGCTCGAGAGGACCGACAGGGGCTCAATCTTCATGGTCCCGCCCGTCAACGACCGGACCGTGCCGAAGTAGTCGAACAGGGCGTCACGCCCCTTGTAGTCGCCGACGAGCGGCCCCGGCACGGCTATCAGCTGAAGACCAGCTTCGAGGCGGCCACCGGCGGCGTCTGGCCGTTGAACGTCGGCCAGGTGTACCAGACCCTCGACCGGCTGGAACGGGACGGGTTCGTGGCCTCCGATGATCAAGACGGGCAGCGCTCCTACGCCCTGACGGCCGGCGGCGTGGCCGAGCTGGGCGCGTGGTGGGACGCCGACCCCGGCGACGAACCGCCCCGCCGCGACGAGCTGATGCTCAAGGTGTTGCTGGCCGCGTCGCACGACCGCCAGCACGCCCTCGACGTCATCGCCGCCCAGCGCGACGCGGTGATGGCCCAGTTGCTGCGGCGCCGCCGCAACGGCGTTCGCAAGGCCTCCGAGAGCCTGGCCGAGGCCATGGTGACCGATGCCCTCGTCGTACGGGCCGAGGCCGACCTGCGGTGGCTTGACCTCTGTGAAGAAAGGCTGGGTGGCGGCGCATGACCGTTCCCGTTCTGGAACTGATCCAAGTGGTGAAGAGCTACGGCTCCGGTCCGACCGAGGTGCGGGCCCTCACCGATGTTTCGATGGCCGTGGAGCCGGGCGAGTTCGTCGCCCTGCGCGGGCCGTCGGGCTGCGGCAAGTCCACCCTCCTCCACCTGTCCGGCGGCCTCGAGGACCCCAGCGCGGGACGGGTGTTCGTCAATGACCGCGACCTGTCGACGATGACGGCGGCGGAGCGGGCCACGCTCCGGCGCAACGACGTGGGCTATGTGTTCCAGCGCCTCAATCTGGTCCCCGGCCTCACCGCCGTCGAGAACGTCATGCTCCCGCTCGAGCTGGACGGCGTCAGGCGCAAGGAGTCCCGCCGCCGCGCCCTCGAGGCGCTGGAAGCCGTGGGCCTGGACCACCAGCTAGACCGCTACCCGGACGACTTCTCGGGCGGCCAGCAGCAACGGATCGCAATCGCCCGGGCCATGGTAGGCACCCGCCGGCTCCTCCTGGCCGACGAGCCCACCGGCTCGCTGGACACCCGCACGGGCGAGGCCGTCATCCGCTTGCTGGCGTCGCTCCCCGAAAGGACCGGCACCGCGGTCGTGCTCGTCACCCACGAGCCCCGCTACGCGTCGTACGCCGACCGGGTGATCTCGCTCCGGGACGGGCGCATCGTCGGCCAGTCGGCGGCGCCCGCGCGTCGGAAACCGGCCCCGGCCCAGGCACCGGCCCGGTAAGCCTGTGAACACGTCTGCGCTGCGGCTGGCCATCCGGCTGGCGCGCCGAGAAGTGCGTCACCGGCCCGGGCGTACGGTGCTGGTGGCCTTTCTCGTCGCCATCCCGGTGGCGCTCATGTCGATCGTCGTGGTGCTGTTCCGGACCGACTCGCTCACCCCGCTCGAGGAGTGGCAACGCACGAACGGGGCCGCCGACGCCCTCCTCGGGGTACGCAACGGCGCCAGCGTCGAGCCGGCCGATCTCCCGCCCGGCAGCCGCGTGGTCACGTTCCAGATCGACTTCCGGCTGATCCGCACAAACGATGGCCAGCGGGAGTTGGGCGAGATCACCAACCTGCCCGTCGCCGACCCGCTCGCGACGGGCATCGTCGCTATCGCCGGGCGGGCGCCCGAGACAGCGGGCGAGGTCCTGCTGTCGGCACACATGGCACGCGCCTTCGGCGTCGGGCTCGGGGGCACGCTCGACTTCGACCGCCCCCTCGACCGGACCGTGACCGTCGTCGGGATCGGGCGGTGGGACGCCCGCGACCAGCGGGTCGTCGTCTTCCACCCATCGGCCCCGTTCCCGGTGCGCCCAGGCGACGAGGCACCGACCAGGCACCTCGTCGCCTTCCCGGATACCCTCACCGCCGCGCAGGTTGCCGAGTGGGCGACCGAGCTCTCGGCGATCGGATCCCTGTCACCGGCCATCGTCGACCGGGCGAACCTGGGCAACGACGACGTCGACCAGGTGATCCGCTGGAGCTGGGTCGGCGGCGCCGTGCTGCTCACGGTGATGGGCATCGTGATCGCCTCTGCCTTTGCGGCAGGCGCCCGGCGCCAGCTCACCACCCTCGGCCAGCTGTCGGCGAACGGGGCGTCGCCCAAGGTCCTGCGCCGGGTCCTGGTGCTCCAGGGCAGCTGGACGGGTGCGGCCGGGGCCCTGCTCGGGCTCGGGCTCGGGGCCGCCGCCCTGGCCGTCATGGCCTCCAGCCGGGACCGGATCCTCGGCCGCTACGTCGACTCCTACCACGTCAACCTGGCCGACCTCGTCCCCATCGTCGTGCTGGGAGTCCTGGCCGCCACCATCGCCGCCGTCGGCCCGGCGCGCAGCGCCAGCCGGGTCCCGGTCCTCGCCGCGCTGGCGGGGCGCCGTCCCCAGGGCGCCGTCCCCGCCTGGCTGACCGTCACCGGGGTGGCGGCGTGCGGGGCCGGGCTCGGCCTGATCGCCCTGTCCCTGTTCGGCGCGCGGGGCACCGTCGAAGGCGGCGGCACGGTGTGGGGCCTGACCGCCATCCTCGGCGGCGTCACCCTGCTGCTGGGCGCCTGCGCCGTGGCGCCCGGGTATGTCAGCGTCCTCGGGCCGGTCGCGGCCCGCCTCGGCGGCTCGTGGCGCCTGGCGGTGCGGAGCCTGGCCCGCCAGCGCGGCCGCACGGGGGCAGTCGTCTCCGCCGTCTGCGCCACGACGGCCCTGATGCTGATGTGGTCGGGGGTCGTCCAGTCGTCCTCGGCCCGTGAAGACAACGCCCGCATGGCGGGCGACCGCGTGCTCGTGCTGTCGCGGGCCGCCAAGCCGGGCGCCCCGCCGACCAGGACGGAGCGGGCCCTGTCCCCGCCGCCTTCGGCGTTCGTCGACGACATCCGGGCCGCCCTTCCCGGTTCCGTCACCCATCAGCTCCTCTGGGCCCCGACCGGTACCGGACACATGGTGAGCATCGCCGACGCCACCTTCCTCGACGCCCTGGGCGTAGGCGCCGGGGCCCGTCGGGCCCTGGCGGAGACGGGTGTCGCAGTCTTCGGGTTCGAGGGCGACCGCGACACCGACACCGTCTCGTTCGCCCCGAGCGGCCGCCCGCCGGTCACCGTGCGGGCGCCGGTCATCGACGCCGCCAAGGACTGGTGGTCCCGGCTGCCGCCCGTGCTGGTCACGCCCGAACGAGCGGCCGCCATCGGCCTCGTCGCTCAACCCGGCGATGTCGTCGTGCAGCAGGACCGCGACCTCACGCCCGGCCAGCGGGCCGCCGTCGAGGGCGTGTTCGAGGAGGGGCTCGACCAGCTCCCGCGCACGCAGCCCGCCGGTGGCGGGGCGATCCGGATCACCGGGATCGAGTACGCCCGGCCCGACCAGGCGCCTGACCCGTTCGTCCTCGACGCCATCTTCACCGCGATCTCGTTCGTGTTCGTCCTCGTGGTCGTCGGATCGAGCCTGGCCCTGGCCGCGACGGAGACCCGCAGCGAGCGGGACGTCCTGACCGTCGTCGGCGCGTCTCCACGTCAGATCCGGCGCACGAGCGGCGTGAAGGCGGTCGTGCTCACCGTCTTCGGCGCCGTGCTGGCCCTCCCCGTCGGCCTCCTCCCCCTCGTCCTCGTCAGCCGGATCATGGCCGACGGCCTCGTGTTCATCGTCCCCTGGCGGATGATCCTGCTCGTGGTCGTGGCCGTTCCGGTCGTCGCCGGTCTGGCCACCACGTCGACCAGCGCCCTCGCCCTCCGGCTCCGCCCGGTGCGCACGTCGACCCTGACCTTCGAATAGCGCGAGCATGTCGGCGGCGTTGTCCGGCGTTGGCAGGAGGTTCGCATGCTGCTTGTTCGCACTCGTGCCCGGCGGGCGTCGTGGCTGCTCCTACCGGCTCTGCTGGCGGCGGCGACGCCCGCGGCGTCCCAGGACAACGGGGACGGCCGCGCACCGGTCGTCACCGCCGCCGTCCAGGTGACCAGGGACCCGAACCCGTCAAGGGCCTACGCTTCGCCCCAGATCGGCCGCAACCCCAAGACCGGCGAACTGGTGATCGCGGCCACCGAGTTCCGCACGACCAAGACGTGCAACGTGTACGTTTCGGCCGACAACGGCCGGAGCTGGTCTGACGGGGCGAGCCCGTCGCTGGCCCCGTTCACCGATTGCGGTGACGACCCCATCAGCGCCGCCAACCTCACCGTGGCCTTCGACGCCGAGGGCGTGTTGTACGTCGCCTACACCGCCCACGACCCCAAGGTCAACGACGGGCGGGCCCGCAACGAGCGGCCCATGCAGGTCGTGCTGGCCCGGTCGACCGACAGCGGCCGCACGTTCCAGGCGGCCAAGGTCTACACACCGCCCGAGGGGGCCACGCCCGCCGACGGGCGGCTGGGCAACCGCCGGCCGTTCGTCGCCGTCGACCCCAAGACGCCGGCGAACGTGTACGTGGCATGGATGCAGGCGGGCGGCACGGGACGGCCCGACCGGGCCCTGGTCGCCGCCTCGGCGGACGGCGGCCGCACGTTCGGTGCTCCCGTGGAGGTCGGCGACGACCGGGGCGCCTACCAGTCCCGTCCGGCGGTGGGCGGGAACGGCGTCGTCCATATCGTGACGCCGACACGGGGACAGTCCCCGCCCACGACGGCGGCGCCAGCCGGGAGCGAGCCCACGACGACCTCGTCCACGCTCGCCCCCCTGCGGCCGACGAACTACCGGTCCTCGTCCGACAAGGGCAAGAGCTGGACTCCGATCAAAGAGATCGACCAGGGCAACGCCGGCTTCAGCTTCGCCCGCAAGCAGCTGCTGGCCGCCGACCCGAACTCGTCCAGCCTCTATTTCGTCTGGTACGGGAACCGGAACCCGAGGGCCCAGCGCCCGCCCATGGGCAACGACGACCGGGACATCTTCATCCGGGTGTCCTCCGACAGCGGCAGGACGTGGAGCGACGCCCGGGAGGTGAACGACGACGCGGCCCGGGCCGACATCCAGCACTACGACCCGGGCATGGCGATCGCGCCGAACGGGCGGCTGGACCTGGCCTGGTACGACTTCCGCCACAGCCCCATGCCCGAGGGCGAGGCTCCGGGCGGCAACGCCAACGGCTGGAACGACGTGTATTACACGTACTCCACCGACCGGGGGGCGACGCTGGCCCGCAACATCCGGATCAGCGACCGCAGCATCGACCGCAGCATCGGGGTGTGGTCGAACAACTCCCACATCCACGCCCACATCGGCATCGCCTCCAGCGACGACGCCGTGTACTTCGCCTGGCAGGACACCCGCAACGGCAGCACCCAGTTCCAGGCCGAGGACGTTTACTTCGCGTCGGCCACGTTCGGCGACGTCGCCGTGGACGCCGGCGACGAGGACTCGGGCGTGCCGGCCGGAGTCCTGGTCGCGATGGGCGTGGCGGTGGGGCTCGGGGTGGCCATGCTCCTGGCCGTCGCCATCGGGCGGCGCCGGCCCACGTAGCTGTTCCTCAGTCCTTGGCAGTCAGGACGTTGGGGCCGACGGGGCCGACGGGCTTGATCTGCTTGGTGCCCTTGACCGTGACCGACTGGGCGGTGTCGTTGGCCGACACGTGCAGGGTCAGGCTGAACGGGCCTTTGGCCAGCTTGGTGTGGTCGACGGTCACGGTGACCGTGGTCTGCTCGCCGGCGGCCAGGGTGCCCGTCGTGGCCGACAGGCTCAGGGTCGACGGGACGCCCACGGCGAACCAGGCCAGGTCGCTGCCCCCGACGTTGCCGACGGTGAACTTGGCCGTCCACGTGTTCTCCGGCAGGTCGATGACCGACGGTCCGACGGCCAGCACGCCCGGGTTGGGCTTGGGCTCAGGCTGTGGCTGGGGCTGCGGCTGCGGCTGCGGCTGGGGCTGGGGCTGGGGCT
>JBOGID010000271.1:0-1714 GCA_050742295.1 Acidimicrobiales bacterium
GATCTACTCGGTCGTGCCTGGCGGCCCGAAGCCCTGACCAGCACCTTCGCAAGCTCAGTTGCTGTTCATGGCTAATAGGTCAGCGCCCATCTAGGAGGCGAAGTCCTCGGGGTTGACACCTTCGAGGAACTCCCGGAACCGTTCGACCTCGTCGTCGTGGTCTTCCTCGTCCTCGGTGACGGGGACGGCGGCCTCGTCCAGCACGGCCTCGTCGGCGAAGATCGGGGTGCCCAGGCGGACGGCGAGGGCGAGGGCGTCGGAGGGCCGGCTCGACACCTTGCAGCCGCTACCCTGGTTGGTCATCTCGATCTCGGCGTAAAACGTGCGGTCGCGCAGTTCGGTGATCACGATGCGCTCGACCCCCACGCCCAGCGCCTGCAGCAGGTCGCGCAGCAGGTCGTGGGTCATCGGACGGGGGGTGTTCACGCCCTGGAGGGCGAAGGCGATGGCCGTGGCCTCGACGGGCCCGATGAAGATCGGGAGGACGCGATGCTGGCCGTTGGCCTCCCGCAACAGCACGATCGGGTTGTTGGTTGGCATCTCCACCCGGACGCCCACCAGATGCATCTCGACCACGGATCGACCCTACCTCGCGTAGAGGTCTTCGACGTACGCATCGGGGTCGGCGCGAAGGGCGCTCAACTGCCCCGCGACGACCCGGTCGAGGTTGCGGTAGCGGCCCGCGTAATCGAGCCCGTACCCGAGGGCGAACTCGTCGCCGATCTCGAATCCCCGGAAGCGCACGGGCGTCGGCACGATGCGCCGCACCGCTTTGTCGAGCAGCACGCACGCCGCCACTGACCTGGCCTTTCGTCCCCGGAGCTGGTTCAACAGGTAGGTCAGGCTGAGGCCGGTGTCGACGATGTCCTCCACGAGGACGACGTCCTGGTCGAACACGTCCACCTCGAGGTCCTTGACGATCCGGACCCGGCCGCTGTCGGGGGCGTAGCTCGAGATGGCCATGAAGTCGATGACCACCGGGACGGTCAGCCGGCGGGCCAGGTCGGCGAGGAACAGGACGCTCCCCTTGAGCACGGCGACGAGGATCACGCCCTCGGGATAGGCGGCCGAGATCTCCGCCGCCAGGCGCGCCACGCCCTCGTCGAGCTCAGCCCGGGCCACGAGCGTCCGTGGTGCCGGTCGGCCTGGGTCGGCCCGCCGCGAGGGGAAGGGGGCGGCCACGCAGGCCCGAGCTACGGGCCCTCGAGGTACTGGCGCAGGGCGTGACGGAGCATGGCGGCCCGCAGGCTCTGGCCCAGGCGCGACAGCTCGGTCAGGGTCTCGGTGGCCTGGCGGCGGGCCTGGGGGTTGCGCTGCTTGAGCATGGGCATGACCACCTGCTCGAAGAAGCTGGCCTCCCGCTCCCCCGCCACCTTGTACATGCGCAGGTGCCGGGCCTCGACGCCGTAGCGCATGAAGCCGGCAGCCAGGTTGGCCACCAGCAGGGCGTCCTCGTCGTAGTACAGGTTGGACCCGACCCGGCGGGGCGCGAGGAGGCCGTAGCGCTCCAGCTCCCGCAGCTCGTCCTCCTCGAGGCCCGTGGCGTTGGCCAGCTCGGCCATCGTCATGCTCGACCCCGTGCGGGGGACGGTGAGGGGCAGGCCCTCGACGGCCGGCGGTGGAGCGGCCGCCGGCGATGCCGCGGGGGCCCGAGACGAAGGCGGTGCGGTGCCCGGACCGGTGTTGGCGCCGACGGGCCCGCCGCCCGCACTGC
>JBOGID010000272.1:0-20576 GCA_050742295.1 Acidimicrobiales bacterium
GTCCTCAACGCCGTCCTGCGCCGAGACGGACGAGCATTCGCGCTCGCCCACAACCACCCCGACGGCGACCCCGACCCCAGCGACGCCGACCGCAGAGCGACGGACGAACTGAAGGCCGCGGCGCGAATCGCCGGGCTCCGTTTCCTCGGCCACGTCGTGGTGGCCGGCGCAGAGTGGCGTGCCGTCAGCTGCTGACAAATAACCGATTAAAGATCGCTGACGTGAGCGCGTCCTCTCTGGCGGAACTAACGCGTCGCGGAGTGGCGAACTCGTCGATCAGCTTGAGTTGCCGAATCGCCCGCTCCTGTTCGGAGGGCGGAGGAAACCACAGCCTCGTACGTAGGAACTCCTCGGGAGTCGTTCGCTTCCGCCTTGCCATGCTGCCGCGGGTAACCGCATTGATTGCTTCCCAAAATGACGGCGCCCGCGCAACCCCACGGAAGAAGGCTGGATCCATCCTGTCGCCGTGGAAGCGGAACCGGGGGAACTCGCTGGAGACGAAGGCACCATCGAAGGCCTGGTCGACCACAGCGACAGCACCCTCCCACGCGCCGAGCTTGCTGATCACGACCATGTGCGCATCGAGACGGCCCAGGGTCCTGTATGACGTGTCGGCTCCGAGCAGCAGTCCTCGGTCAATCAAGCCGCGCCCGAAACTATAGACTCCGGCGATGCGGTACTCCTTCGTCGCCTCGACAGTCTCCAAGGCCGTAACGGGTTCGAGGAACTGGTGCAGCTGGACATCGACCCAGCCCGCGCGCCTACGGTCGGCCGCCGTCACGGGCGCATCATCCACCGAGACTTCGAGCAACTGAGTAAGCAATCCGACAATCGCCTCCTCGGCCGTGAGCGCTTCCTTCACCAGTTCCGTCGGGGGGCGATGCCCGAGATCTTCCGTAGAGTGGGGGTTTCGCGAGTCGAGGTTGAAGTCCCCTGACCTAACGTCCGTGGCGAGCACCCGCCAGGCCCGCTCATTCTCCGTCCGCCGCATCCACCAACGCTGACAATCGGCGAATTCCTGGAACTGCATCGGCCGAGTCTTGGAGTACTTCTTGCGGCCCTCGGGGGCGCGGACCTCGTAGTACCAGATCTCGTTCGTCGGACCTCGCTTCTCGAAGAAGAGAACGTTCGTAGGAATGTCCGTATATGGCTCGAAGACGCCCGGCGGTAGCCGCACGACGGTATGCAGGTTGCACTCCTTGAGTAGTTGCTCCTTGATCCGAGCGCCGACGCCACGGGTGTCGAACAACACACTGTTGGGCACGACGATGCCGCAACGTCCGCCGTCCTTTGAGGATGCGCATGACGAGCTGGAGGAAGAGCCATGCGGTCTCCGCCGTCTGCTTCCCCGCGGGAAAGTTGGCCTGGATGCTCGCCTCTTCGGCGCCGCCGAAGGGCGGGTTCGTGAGCACGACGTCCACCCGCTGACCCTTGCCGATCTGGGTGATCGGCGTCGCCAGGGCGTTGCCGCGGGTGATGTTGGGCTGCCCGACGCCGTGCAGGACGAGGTTCATCATGCCGAGCAGGAAGGGCAACGGCTTTTTCTCCGTCCCTCGGAGGTCGTCCTGCAGTGCTCGCCGCTGCTGGCTCCTCTGCAGCTTCGGCGACAGGTGTTCGAGCGCCTCGACGAGGAACCCGCCCGTACCGCAAGCAGGGTCGAGGACGATCTCTCCGAGCTTGGGGTCGACCTGCTGGGTGATGAACCGGATGATCGGCCGTGGCGTGTAGAACTCGCCCGAGTCACCCGCCGCGTCCCGCATTTCACGCAACATCGACTCGTAGAGGTGCGCCATTGTGTGGATGTCGTCGGACGATGTGAAGTTGACGTCGTTGACTTTGTTGACGACGTCGCGAAGGAGGTATCCGGAGAGCATCCGGTTGTAGGTCTCCTTGAACACAGCTGCCACCACGTCACGTGGGTCGTGCGTCCCGGTACCAGTCAAGCCTCGGAGATACGGGAGCAGTCCGTCGTTGACGAACTTCAGCAGGGCGTCGCCAGTGGGCCCGTTTGGATCGGCGGCCCAGTCACGCCAGCGAAACGGCGCGTCGATCGCGGGCCGGAACTTCGGCTCAGTGACCTCCCGGTTCTGTTCGACGCCGTCGAAGGCCCGCAGGAAGAGGAGCCAGGCGAGCTGCGGGATGCGGTCCAGATCCCCGTTGAGACCGGCGTCCTTGCGCATGGCGTCGCGGGCCGACTTGATGACCGCCGCTAGCTTCGCTTGCGGCGTGGTAGGCGGCGGTGGGCCCTTCCTCGATCGGGGCAATGATCGCTCCTGTGTGGTCAGGCGACGTAGACAAGTTCGCTCAATCGCGATACGGCGGAGCGCAGCGCGTCGGCGGACCCGAAGCGGGCCGCGATCTCCGCCGGCGTACCGAGCGAGGACAGTGGGGGCACTTGCAGCACGGCGAGGTCGTCGAGCTCGCTGATGCCGTGCTCGGCATACTTGTCGACCAGGTAGGCGAGCACCTCACGGGCTGCGGGCTGGAACTCCTCGAAGAACGCTACGTGCTCGCGCCGAACTCGCCGCGCTCGCTCGATCCGCGTGGCAAGCGGGTGGTTCCAGGCCACGTGCACGAGCACGTCGAACGGATCAGCCTCAGCCATGGCAGTGCGCTCGATCAACTCCTCGGCATCGATGCCACGCCGGGCGAGCGCGTCGAGAACGTCTTGGCGGCCGACCCGGTTCGCCCATCTCGACCGCAGTTCGTTCGCATCGGGGAACAACGAACGAACCGTCTCGGCGACAAAGTCCCGGTACTCAACCAGCCGTAACCGCGCGGTCGCCGGGTCGAGGTGGTATACAGCCTCAGCGGTGACCCACACCTCGGCGTCGTCCACGTAGAACTTGACCCGCGGCTCGATGTCGTCCGGAGAGATCTCCGCCGGTTCACCGTCGGCAGTTGTCGGCTCGAAGATCGGCTCGGGCTGCTCGACGACGGTGTCTACCGTGACGTTGCCTTCTTCGTCGATCTCCTCGTGCACGACCTCCTCGGGCGGGCCGTCGAATTCCCGGTCGTTGAACAGCGCCGTCGCGCCCGAGTAGTCGATGATGTCGAAGGAGAGCTTGTCCTCGTCGGGGAAAAGCCGCGTGCCCCGGCCGATCATCTGCTTGAAAAGCGCCATCGACGCTACGGTCCGGAAGAGAACAATGTTTTTGACCGTCGGAAGGTCTACGCCTGTCGACAGCAGTTCGGACGTGGTCGCGATCACGGGCAGCGGCTTCTCGGTGTCCGCGAAGTCGCTGAGGTGGCTCCGGCCGATGTCGCCTTCCTCGCTGACGATGCGAACGACGTAGCTGGGGTGATCCTTGGTCAGGTCGGCGTTGGCGTTGTGGAGCGCTCGCCGCATTTGGTCCGCGTGCTCCTGGTTGACGCAGAACACGATCGTCTTCGCCCACGGGTCGGTCCGCCGCAAGTACTCGGTGAGATGCTTCGCCGCTGCCCCTGTGCGAGTGAGCAGCGATACCACCCGCTCGAAGTCCTTCGTCGTATACAGACCGTCGGGGATCTCCTTGCCGAAGAGGTCGAGCTGGCCCTGGTCGGGAGCCCACCCCTGAGCGTCAGGGCTCAGCACCACACGGCGAACCCGGTACGGCGCGAGGAACCCGTCCTCAATGCCCTGCGCGAGCGAGTACTCGAAGATCGACCCGCCGAAGTAGTCGTAGGTGTTCACGGACTCGTCGCGCTTCGGCGTAGCCGTCATGCCCAGCTGTGCCGCCGGTGAGAAGTAGTCGAGGATCGCTCGCCACGACGAGTCCGCGCGGGCACTCCCCCGGTGGCACTCGTCGACGATCACGAGATCGAAGAAGTCCGGGGCGAAGTCGCGGTACATCCCGTCGAGCCCGAGTGAGGAGTCGGCCAGTTGCTGGTAGAGGCCGAAGTAGATCTCGCGACCGAGCTTCGCCTCGCCCCGCAGCTTCCAGATCGGCGAGCCGCCGCCGCTGCCAAATGCCGGCCTGAACTCCCGCTCGATCGGCTGGTCGACGAGGACATTGCGGTCGGCCAGGTACAGGATTCGGGGATTGCGGCCGAGACGCCAGTTGACGTTCCAGAGCTTCCACACGATCTGCATGGCAACGAACGTCTTGCCCGTACCGGTGGCCATCGTCAGCAGGAGGCGGTCGCCGCCCTGGAGGATCATGCGCACTGCTCGGTTGATGGCCGTGCGCTGGTAGTACCGAGGCTCCTTCACCGACCCATCGGGGTTGCGCAAGGCTCGGTTGAACGGCAGCAGGAGGCCCTCGGCGGCAAGGTCATCGTGAATGCCGCGCCACTCACGGAAGCGTGCCCAGAGGACCTCCGGCGCGGGGAAGCCGACGAGGTCGTCGCGCTCTCTGCCCGTGTACCGGTCGTCCTCGACGATCCCGTTCCCATTGGTGGAGTACGAGAAGGGCACGTCCAGCAGGGATGCGTATCGCTTGGCCTGCTGCACGCCCTTGCCGGGGATGGCATAGGAACGCTTGGCCTCGACCACCGCGATGGGGAATCCGGGCCGGTACTCGAGCACGTAGTCGGCGCGCAGCTGTGTGTCGTGGCGGTGTTTCTTGCCGACGCGAAGCACTCGGCCGTCCGTGATCCGGTACTGCTCGAGAATCTGGTCGTCGTCCCACCCGGCTCCCTTGAGCCGCGGGACGACGTAGTCACGGCAGGTTTCGTCCTCCGTTGGTCCGTGGCGGCGGGCCCGGGAGCGGGAGCCGCCGCCAGACGGATCGGGCTTGCGGTCGTCGAGCCGAGACCGCAGCGCAGCGCGAACGACCTCGCTAACGGAAGTCTTCTCTGCGTCGGCCCGCTGCTCGATCTCAGCCTTGAGCTCGGGGGGCATTCGTACCGGGACGACCTCGGCTCGCTCGCCGGCCCGGCGACTCGGGCGGGAAGGCAGCGCGGTCACGTCGAAGCCACCCTCGGCCTCATCGGCGAGGGCCCGAACTTCCGCGTCGGTGATTACCCGGCCGGAGGTCGTGCGCAAGCTCGTCGAGCCCGCCGTCGATCCCAGATAGTCGCGAAGTGCCTCGCGGACGAGCTCGCTGAGCGACGTCCGCTCCGCCTCGGCGAGCGCCTTCGCGGCGTTGTGCAAGTCGGCGTGGAGGCGGACAGGCACGACGACAGCCGGCGCCGAGCCAATCCGCGGACGGCCCGGTCGCTTCGCGAGGTGCTCGACGTCGTAGCCACGCTCGGCCTCGTCGGCCAGCGCGTCGATGTCAACATCGGTGAGGACGCGTCCGGTCTTCGTGCGGTAGGTGCGGGGCTCGTCGCTCATTGCGCGCCTCCCGGGCCCGGGAGCAGCTTGAGGTACTCCTTGCGGCAGGTCATCGCGTGCCAGATCAAGACATCGCCGTTGTCGAGTTCGCCCCCGATCAGTTCGAGAAGGTTGGCGGCGGCGTCGGGGCCGATGACCAGCAGTTTCGGCGGGTCAGCGTCCTCGTCAAGCACCTGCTCGCATTGCGCCATGTCGTACGCATGGGAGACGTCCTCCCGCGTGCACCCGTGTTTCAGCGCCGAGTCGTGAATCCATAACACCCTTGACCCGAGTGTAATACGAAACTATCGAAGCGCAAGCCGGTGTTGATTCCACCTAGAACTTCCTGTAATACTTGTAAGTGACTACTAGACCTTACAGGGAGTAATCCATGCAATTCACGGTTGGTGGCGAGGAGTTCGACTTGACACCGGCACGGATCATCTTGGCCATGCGCGGGGCGACGAGCGAGCCCATCCAGAAGCACGTGGTCGAAATCGAGGGCAGGGTCTTTCCCCCCAAGCAGGTGTTCGCGACGGTCACCGGTCGGACGCGGACGAGTTTCACCACTATGGAGGCGCAACGGGTCCTGCGCCGGCTCGGGTTCGTGTGCCGCCCAGCGACACCGCTGGGCCACCCTTTGCCAGCCGGTGTCGCCGCTGCCGAGGAGGGCGGGGGCGAAGGAACTCTCGAGGCCCGTGTCGTCGCCCTGGAGGCAACCATCGGGACATTGCAGGCGGCGGTATCCGGCCTGCACACGCGGGTTACCGATCTGGAACGCGCGAGGTGATCTGGCGTGACAAACGGGGTGGAGCGTCCCGCGAAGGAGCGCCCGAGGCATCGAGGACCAACGGCGCCAACGTCCCTGACATGCGCCGTTGTCTCCTCATCGATCGGCCACGGCGTGTCCATAAAGCTCGACCAGGCTCGCCTCGACGCCGCATCGGCCTTCGAAGACGCTCGGGCCGATTCGTAGGGTCGCACGGCACGTGGAGCCCACGGCAAGGAATAGCGCAGGGGGCGTCCAACCTGCGCGCCGTTGGCACCCTGTGAATCGGGCGATACGATCACCAGGTTGTAATTACGGTCCTGTGAACGCTGACGAGGCCACGGACGGCGGCCCGCATGCGTGTGGGGAGGGTGACAGTTGAGCAAGAAGCGCCGGAACGAGCTGATCCAAGAGATCGAGGGGCACCGGCAGTCGAAGGTATTGCCTTCATCACCGGCGACCGACCGCCCACGGGCGCTCAGATCGGTGACGACGCCGTCCGGCCACTGTTCGATCATCTCCGAGGTCTCGGACACGTGCCAAAACTCGACGTGTTCCTTTACAGCCGGGGAGGCGCAATCGATGTCCCCTGGCGCATCGTGAATGCCCTGGGTCAAGCGAGTGACGAGTGGAACGTCCTCATTCCGTTCCGGGCGAATAGCGCAGCCACTCTCTTGGCCCTCGGTGCCGACAACATCGTGATGGGCCCGCAGGGTGAGCTCGGTCCGATTGATCCCATCATGACGATCAGCAGGATGATTGGCCGACCCGGACCAGAACCAGGGAACGGCGGTCGTTCAGGACACGATCAACGTCGAAGACGTCATGGCTTACGTCAAGTTCGCCGAGACCGCGCCGGTTTGTCCGATCAGGCGGGAGCCGTAGCCATCGTGGTCGTAGAGGTCCTCGATGATCGTTCCCACGGCGATCAGCCCCGCCGGGCCCGGTCGAGCCAGTCCTCCACTTCGACGGGGTCGAAGCGCAGGAGGTGGCCGAGCTTGATGAACGGGAGGCGGCGCCCAGCGACGAGACGTCGCACGTAGCGGTGCTTCACGCCGAGGCGCTCAGCAACCGCTGGCAGGTCGAGCAGGGCCGTGGCGGCAGTCGGTGTCCGGGTCGGCATGGCGCTGGCCTCCTTGGTTGGGCTGTCACCCAACGAGGCCGCTGACGACAGCCGAATCTCGCGGCAAGAAGCCGGGAATTTCCGTCAGCGCCGCAGGACGGGGGCGGGGCGCTGCTTGGCGGCCAGGCGGTCGAGCGGCCGGGCCATCCGCCTGGCCGTGTCGTCCTCGATCACCGACGGGTCAGCGCCCAGGCGGCAGGCGACGGCGTGGGCGCTACGGGCGTTGGGCGGCCGGGCGATGGCGGCGGCCAGGGCCTTCTCCGGGTCGGCCAGGCCCGTTCGGTCCACGATCCAGGCCAGGTTGCGCTCGCGGCCCCTCGTCATGGCCACGTAGATGCCGGCTCGGGTACTGGATGGATCGACCACGGCGATCGCGTGCTCGGTGGTGACCCCCTGGGTGCCGTAGCCGGTGACGGCCCAGCCCAGCAGTCGACCACGTGCTCGGTGACCGGGCGGCCGTCGCGCTGACGCGCGCTGCCCGGCGCGGCAGCCGGGTGCAGCTCGACGCACCGCCCGGCCGCTTCCTCAGTCACCTCGTCGACCAGGCCGAACCGGCTCGGCCGCCGAGGCGGCGGCTTCGGCCGGGACAAGGGTCGTGGTCTCCCGGGCGAGGTCGGCGGCGAGCCAGGCCGACCCCGAGGACGCGACCCGCCCCAAGGCATCGATGATGACGGCTTCCCGATTGAAGGGACCCGGGCCCGGCAGCCGCACCGGCCCGGTGGGCAGGACCAGCATTCCGAGCTGGTCGACCAGTCCTGGAGGTTGGCCACCCGGGCGGAGACGACGCGCGCCCGGCCGGCGCGCAACGCCTGCTCGGGGCCCTCGGGCGCGGCCGCTTCGGCCCGGGTCGCCTCGTCCAGCTCCCGCTGGGCGTCGGTGATCTGCTGGCGAAACGCCGGTCGCTCCGACTCGTTGGCGCGGCGCGCCTCATCGGCGCGATGGGCCAGGTAGGCGGCGGCGATGGCCCGCGCCCGGTCCTGGCTGGCACGAGCGGTCGGGGCGGTGACGATGAGCTGGAGCACGTCCACCCCGGGCAAGCCGCCCGCTGACCGCGGGGTGGTCGGGCAGGCTCTCGCTGGCCCGGCGCAGCACGGCGTCGGACGAGACGGCGCGGGCTTCGGTGTCGATGGCCACGTCACCGAAGGGGTCGCTCGACCCGAGAGGATCCCTGGTGAGCGGCTTTACGAGGACTTCGGCGGTCGAGCTGAAGCGGTCAGGGCGGGCCATGACGTACACCAGACCTCCGACTGTGCCGGCGATGGGTGCCGAGGACCACCAGCCACCAACCGAGCCGGAACAGCCGGCCCAGGGCCAACTCGTCACCAGCATCACCCGCGCTCAGTGCGGACGTCGGTTGCACTTGCCAGTTCACGCGACGAGGCCCCCGTTGGTGGGTCGGAGCCAGCAGCCTGCGGGCGGGGCACGCAGGCTGCCGAATGCGCTCGCCTGGTCGCACCAGAACCCAGCACGTACCATCCGCCGGTGGCGTCGGTGCCAGGCGGCCAGTCCAATGGCCTCGACCCTCCGTCTGGCGGCGCCGGTCCGGCCGGTCCCCGGTGCCCGCTGCGATGAGCCGGCGTAAAGGGCGGGTGGGACTCGCCGGTCCGGTCCTGGCCCTCGCCGCCATCGCCGTGGCCATGGTTGCGACGCGGGCCGGCCCAGAGCGGGGCTTCAGCCGCCCGACCGGGCCGTGCGTCGTCACCGACAAGCTCGTCAATAGCTGCCGGCCGTGGTTCGGCGCCACCATCTCCGGCTACAGCGAGGTGCCCGGCGACGTCCGGTCGCAGTTCGAACACCTCGAACAGCGCGTCGGCCGCCGACTTGACGTCCTCCACACCTTCAACCCGGCCGGCTCGGTTGCGCTGAGACGGGAGCAGTCCTACCTCCAGGCCCGGCCCGATCTCACCCCCTACGTCAACTGGGAGCCCGATGACGTGTGGAAGAACGCCGCCGGTGACGACCCCGCGGTGAACGGCCGCATCGACCAGGTGGCCGAGAACATCAAAGCCATCGCGCCCCGGAAGCTCTTCCTCACGTTGCACCACGAGCCCGAGAACGACGTTCTCCGGGACGATCCTCTGCTTGTGCCGCCGAAGGGGTGACGATGAGAGGGGGCGCGGCGAGCCCGCAGGACTATCGAGCCATGTGGGCGAACGTGCGCCGGCGGTTCGACGCACGGGGCGTCACCAACGTCGTGTGGGTCATGAACTACATGAACTATCCGCCGTGGGACTGCCTCGTGCACGACTTGTGGCCTGGCAACGACGCCGTGGACTGGGTCGCGTTCGAGGCGTACTGGAGTGAGCAGCGGCCGACGTGGAACGAGACGGTCGGGACGTTCTACCGGTTCCTCGAGACGAACAGCAACGCCGTCCACACCTTCAAGGCCAAACCGTGGGGAGTCGCCGAGTTCGGCGCGTGGAACGCCTCGCCCCGCCAGGTTCGACGGTTCTACACGTCGGCACGCGACGCCATCGCCTACGACCTCTTCCCGCGACTTGAGATGTTTCTGGCCTTCGACTCCCCTGGTCAGGAGGGATACCAGGACCTTCGCGTCGGATACGGCGCCGACGGCCGCGTCGACCGGGCTGAGCAGGAGGCGTTCAACGGAATCGCCAACCTGCCCCGGCTGGCCAGCCCACCGGCCGGTCAGCGCCCGCTCAGTTCGGCGAGCTGACTCCAGATCGCCGCGCCGTCCGCCGCCTCACCGCCCGCCGGACGGCGATCGGCACGGTGATCAGCAGGATCCCGATGTCCCGCACAAGGCTGCACCGGCGCAGGTACCGGAGGTCCAACTCCTGGTAGAGGTCGAACGATGGCTCGTCGCGCCCCCACAGCTGCCAGAGCCCGGTGACGCCTGGGCGCGCCTGGATACGCACTGCTTGAAAGGCGGGAGGAAACACCTCGCACTCCGAAGCGAGCGCCGGCCTCGGTCCGACGAGGCTCATGGCGCCGGTCAGAACGTTGAAGACCTGGGGGAGCTCGTCCAGCCGCGTGGCCCTCGGGTCGGCGTCAAGCTTGAAGAGGCCATTGCCGCTCGTTGCCGGACTGAAGGGCAGGCTGGCGGGTCTCGGCGTCGACCGACAACGTGCGGAACTTGTAGAGGGTGAACGCGGCGCCGTGGCGGCCCACACGCTGTTGGCGGAAGAGCACGGGACGCCCGCTGGTGAGGAGGATGGCCAGCGCAATCGGAGCCTCGACTCCACCTCATTCCCCGTTCGATCTGTGACCGGGTGACAATGCCACCAGACCGGGCGCTGGCGTGCGAGCGCGACAACGCCACGAGACGGCTCGCCGCCGTTCCGCGTCGCGCGCCCGGCGAATCGCGGGCTCCCAGCCGTTGTGCTTCAGCCGTAGCGGTGGAGCCGGTGTTCGTCGACGCGAGCCGGAGGTGGCGATCGGTCCCTCCCGGGTCGACTTCACACCGGTCGAAGCTGAAGCCGCCGTACCAGGTTCCTCCGAGGTTGTTGCCGCTGGCGTCGTAGCGATCCACGAACCCCTGGTGATAAGGCCCGAACCGACAGGCGGCGCCGTGGTTCGCGGCGGCCAGCGAAAAGACGATCTCCTCGTTGGGCCCGGCGATCGCTGACGAGATCACCCCGTTGATCGCTTCGCTGCCGGGCTGCGGAAGCGTCACGGTGTTCGGCGACGACATCGACGGCGCCTACGGGATCTTCGTGCTGTGGGATACGGCCGAAGATGCCAACACGGCTGCAGGCATCGTGCGACCAAAGCTGGATGCGCGATTCGCCGGACACGTGACCAGCATGCCCGAGGCGGCAGCCTCTTCGAGGTCCTCTCGGGGTAAGGACGCTCGCCCGAACGGGGCCGGCTCGAAGGCGGCACGCCGCCGCCAGCGTGTGCCGTGCGGCATGTAGTTGCGGACGACCGGGCGGCTCATACCAAGACCTCGTGGTCTCGCAGCAGATCCTTCATCCCATTGCTGTAGCCCTGCCCGACAGCCCGGAACTTCCATTCACCGCCGTCCCTGCGGTACAACTCGCCGAAGATCACTGCGGTTTCGTTGGTGAAACGCTCGTTCAGGCTGTATCGAACGAGCTCGTTGCCAGAGGCGTGGTCGACGACACGGATAAACGCGCTCCCGACCTGACCGAAGCTCTGTTGCCGCCTCTCGGCCTCATAGAGGCTGACGGCGAAGGCGATTCGAGTGGCAAGGGCCGGCAACCTCCTCAGACGGACGTTCAGGGACTCCTTGTTGCCTTCTCCTTGTCCGGAAGGGTTGTCCCCGTTGTGGATGAGCGCACGCCCGGGCGCGACGGCGTTGCCGTAAAAGACAAGCCACGGCTCTCCGAGGGACTTTCCGGCGGCGTCGCACACGATTGCGGAGACGTCCAGATCAAAGGCTGCGTCTGCAGATGCCGGAACGCTCCAGCCGCAACCGACCACAACCTCGGTGACAATCCGGCCCGCTTCTTCGGCCAGGCTGGTGTTGCCGCCCTTGCTGAGCTCCGTGCTCATGAAATCTGGCTGTTACTCATGGCCGAGGAGTTCCAGCCGTTGGTTGACCCGTCCGGTGCGACGGATTTCGATCTGCCACGCATCGGGCGGTTCCTGCTTCAGGTAGAAGACGATCAGGTCGCCGGTCCCGAACCGCCGGTCGCCCAAGGTGAGCGGGAACCGAACGAGGTACTGGGCGGACCAGGGGATCGTGTCGTAGCCGCGCCCGGCGCGCCGCCGGACTTGGTCCCGTTTCAACGCCTCTTCAAGCTGCCGGTGCACGTTCACGGCCTCGGCGCGGGACACCCTCTGCCAGAAGTCGATCAGCTTCTCGACGTCTCCCGTGTTCTTCTTCCGAGCAGCGCGCTGGTCGGGATCGACGAGCATCCACGGATCAACACCGAGCTCGAGTTCGTCCAGCGTCCGCCGAGCCTCCTTGGATTCTGTATAGAGCCGCCCCATGAGGGAGGGAGCGACGTACTGCTGGCCGGCCGTGAAGAGTTCTCTCGCAGGCACAACCGCACGGCGGGCAAACGTGAGTCGTGCTGAGGCATCCGATGCGGCCATCCAGTGTTGCTGAAGCTGCTCAAACTCGGCCAGGTTGGGCTGAGTCAGGCCCACAAGCGTCTTGAAGACGGGGGCGAAGCGCTTCGGCACCCCGAGCTTGACGATGCGGTCCTGGTCACTTCCGACCTGGGTGTAGACCGCTTCGAGAGCCTGCCAGACGCCGAGGAACGTCCTCTCGTCGAGGAGTAGGTCGGGCAGAGACTGCAGAGATGTCGGCTCTATGGAAAGGCCGACGTCGACCTTGCTCTGATCCCGGACGGCTTGCAAATTGGCATCCTCGGCCACCTGAATCAAGGCTTCGCAGGCGGCGTAGACGTCGGGTGGAATGAAGTGCTTGTCCTTATCGACGGCCAGAACGCCATTCAGATGCCCGGCGGCAACCTGCCAGTAGACCGAAACCAGCCACCACTGGTGTGCGATCGTCAGCTTGTCGGTAGCGAGGCTCCACGGCTTCTCGTTGGCCAAGCGTGCCGCAGCGAGCAGCCCATCGAGCATGGCGTCCGCCTCGAATTGCGCGGTCAGACCGGCGTTGAGACGACTCTTCAGCGGTGCCGCCGGCTTCTCGCCGACGGCTTGCGCCTTCTTCCGGCTGAACCATCCCGCTTGATCGGCTGCCACAGTCCTCCCTTCAGAGCCGCTCGGTCACGACAGCAGGCCAGGACTCGGGTCGGGTCACCACGAACATGATGCCCGGCGTGGCGCTCGTCGAACGGCTGGCCTGACCGGCGGTCGTGACTCTCTGTGCATTTCGCGTCGGTTTTCGACGCCTGATGCACAGAAACTCCCACCTGCTCGGATCCGCCGTCGTCAGAAGCCTGCGACTCCGGCACCCTTCCGGGTTGGGCGAGGCCTGGCCGCCGGCTGCCGAGCGTCGCCGTACCGCACCCGCTTGCGCCTGGGCTCACCGCGCCGGCTCCCATCCGCCTGGCCGGTTGCGCTCGAAGTCGTTCGCACGCTCGTCGGCGACGACGCTGACCTCGAGTGCGTCCTCCTCCAGGTGGAGCGCCACCCGGCGGACCTTGGGATCAGGGTCCTCCTTCATCTCGTGCAGCAGCGGCAGGTAGCGCTCGTCGAGGACGAGGAACCCGAACAGGGGCACGCGGCGTGCAGGGCCCGCACCCGCCGGGACGGGTCTCCCGACTCCAGGTCGGCCAGCCATTTCCGTTCATCACCTGTCGCCAAGCATTCGAAGTGCGAGCAGCCCGGCCGCGCCCCACAGCGACAGGCCGGCCACGTCGGAGCCGGCGACGGCGCTGGCGGCCCGCCCCGGGAGCCAGCGCCCCACACCCTCGCCCAGCACGATGCTGAGCACGCCCTCCCCCACGCCGATCCATGCCCCCGCAGCCACGACGGCAGCCAGCTGGCTGCGCAGCAGGGCGCCGAGGGCCACACCGGCCACGCCGAACAGGGCCGCCGCCAGCAGGGTGCCGGCGAAGGCGGTGGCCACCTCGGCGTCGAGGAGCTCGAGGCCCACTCCCTCACCGACGACCCGCGGCATGGGTGGCGGCCAGGGCTACGCCCATCATGGCCACGGCGACCGGCACCGAGGCCGTGTCGACGGCGCCGAGCTTGGCGGCCATGACCCGTCCACGACGGGGGACCGTGAGGAACGTCTGGGTGATTGTCTCTTGCTGGTACTCCCCCGCCATCAGCAGCACGCGGCGATCAACATGACGCAGCCGGGCATGGCCGACACGCCCAGCACGTTGGCGATGCTGGCCGGGCTGCCGAGGGCGGCAGCGCCGTCTTGGCCGGCGGTGGCGGCGGTACCGGCACCGATCCGGGCGGCGACGGCCAGCCCGCCGAGCACCAGGAACCGGACCGTGCGGGTGGTGGCGAGCTTGAGCAGTTCGCTGCGGACCAGGGCGTTCACGTTCATCGGGAGGCCTCCTCCGGGCTCGTGAGCTGCGGGAATGCGTCTTCGAGGGACTGGCCGGCCGCCTGCACGTCCGCCATCGACCGGGCCGTGACGAGCCGGCCCCGGTCGACGATGACGACGTGGTCCACGGTCTGGGACACCTCGGCCAGCAGGTGGCTTGAGACCAGCACGGTGCGGCCGCGGCGGATCTCGGCCCGAAGCAGGTCCCGGAGCCAGCGCACGCCGGCGGAGTCGAGGCCGTTGGTCGGCTCGTCGGGGACCAGCACTTCGGGGTCGCCCAGCAGGCGGCGGCCAGACCGAGGCGCTGGCGCATCCCCAGCGAGAAGCCACCCACGCGCCTCGTGCCGTCGCCGGCCAGCCCGACGACCTCGAGCACGTCGTCGACCCTCGACAGCGGGATCGCGCCCGCGACGGCCACCACTCGCAGGTGGTCGCGGGCGGGGCGGGCGGGATGGAAGCTCGACGCCTCCAAGAGGGCGCCGACGACCCGCAGCGGCTCGGTGAGGTCCTGGTAACCCACGCAGCCGAACGTGGCCCGGCCCGCGGTCGGCGCCACCAGGCCGAGGAGCATCCGCAGCGTCGTCGTCTTGCCCGCGCCGTTGGGACCGAGCAAGCCGGTGAACGAGCATTCGGGGACGCCGAAGCTGAGGTCGTCGACGGCGACGACGGACCCGAACCGCTTGGTCAGGCCCTCGATCTGAATGGTTGTCATGGAGGGACCGTACGGACGGACGGTCCCCGAATCGTCAGCCCTCAGGCTCGTTCGCGCCTGCGCCCTGGGCGATCCCCTACGCCTCGGGGAGTACGGCGTTGGCATCCTCGAAGTGCTTCCTGGTCCGCTCGAAGTCGTAGCAGACCTCTTCCATCGTGGCCTCGTCCCACTCGCTGCGGCCGGGCCGGCGGGTGAGGTCGCCGCCATAGACGTGGATGGCCCCCGTGAACACGGCGCACGGGTTGGTCACGGCGTGGATGGTGTCGTCACCCAGCAGGGCCACGTCGGTGACCCGCAACTCCCGGCCGCCGGACGGCACGATGGCGGGCTGGCCGGGCGCCGGACGGCGGTAGAAGGTGTTGTCCTCCTGGCCCCCGTACAAGCCGATGACGGCCCACATGAGGTGGTTGTGGGGACGGAACGACATGCCCGGGGCCCACACGACCTTCATGACGCTGAGGTCGGGCGATGTGTGGATCGGAACGATCTCGGCCCGCGTGGCGGGGAGCGCGTCGGCCACCTGTACGGGGTTGTGCACGGCCCGCTCGACGACCTCCTTGATGGCGAGGCGGTGATCATCCTCGGCCCGCGCGGCACGCAGGTCGGCCACGAACTGATCGACGTCGAACATGGTGTCCTCCTCCCGACCAGGGTGGCAGAACGTGGTTCCCTACGTGCGGCTGGGCCGTTCGCCTGGGGGCCGCGCTGGTAGACGTGGAGCCCGACGGCTTTCAGGAGCCGAACTTCGGGTGGAACGGGTTCGAGGCGAGTTCGGGGCGCATATCCACCCGCTGCGGTGGTCGCCCCACGACAGCCGGTGGGTGCACGACTTCAGCGACACCGGGTTGACCAACCACTGCATCGACGTCTCGTTCGACGCCTACGTCAAGGCCTTCGGCGAACGACCGATCCGGCACCGCTACGGCGTCGGGTTCCTCAACGACGACCTGGTCGCCGCTCTCGACGAACGGGGCGTCCTCGTCGACCTCACACCCGGGCCGGGGACCCGTCCCCGGGCCGACAACACGCGACCCGACGTCGCCTCCGGCGTCGACGTCGCTCCCCGGACGGGGCCCACAACCGACTGCAGCCGGATGCCGCGCCGTCGGTACCGGCCCTCGTTCGAAGACTTCCGCGTGGCGGGCACCGACCGCCGGCGCGAGGTGGCGCTGCTTCCCCTCTCCTCCGCCCTCGTGCGCCCGGTTCAGCCCCGGTGGCGCCAGGCAGCCGGCGTGGTGAAGCGGCGCTCGTGGCCCGAGCCCCGAGTAATGCGCATGGCCGGGTGGGCCCACTCGCCCCAGCTGTTCTGGGACCGGGCCGCCCGCCACATCCGGGCGAGCCGCCGGCCGTTCCTCTCCCTCGCCCTCCGCACCGACGCGCCGGGTTCAGGGGATGCGACCCGCACGTGGGCCCTACTGGAACACCTTCCCCGCCACCCCCTGGCCCGCCGTCTGCGGTTCGTCGACCCGGTCGCCGCCCTCGACGACCTGCTTTAGTGGCCGGACTTAGGGAGTTCTTACTCCCCTCTCACTCTGCCCTTGCAGGCGCTCGCCACCGTGGGGCCGCATGAGCGTCATCGGGCGCGGGGTGCGCAACGCGTTCCGCAACGGGATTCGGACGTTCTCGATCGTCGTCATCCTGTCCCTCAGCATCGCCATGGCCCTGGCCATGCTCCTCGCCCGTGAGGCGGTGAAGGGCCGGATCGAGTCGGTCGAGGGGTCGATCGGCAACCTCATCACCGTCTCCCCCGCCGGCTTCCGGGGCCTCCAAGGCGGCGGCGAGCCGCTCGCCGAGGCGGAGGTGGCCAGGCTCGCCTCGATCCCCCCGTGGTGGGGCTGACCATGTCGCTCCAGGACCGGGCTGACGGCGGACGCGACCAACCTCCAGTCGGCCATCGACCTCGGGGCCCTCGGGCGCCGGCTCGCGAACCAGCAGGGCGGGCCTCTGGCGGCGGACAACCCGCGCGCCGGCGCGCTGGCGAACTTCACGCCCCCGGTGATCGTCCTCGGCACCACCGATCCGTCGAACCTCCAGGCCGTGGGCAGCGGCACCGTCCAGGTGGAGAGCGGCGGGCTGTTCGCGGCGGCGTCCGACGAGAACGTGGCCGTCATCGGCCGGGGGCTGGCCGAGAAGAACGGTCTGTCGGTGGGGTCGACGTTCACGGCCTACGGCGCCACGCTGACGGTGTCGGGGGTCTTCAGCGCCGGCAACACGTTCGGCGACAACGCCGCCATCGTGCCCTTGCGCACCCTCCAGCGCCTGTCCGGCCAGCCCGGCGCGGGGACGGCGGCCACCGTCCAGGTCGACTCCATCAACAACCTGCCGACAGCCCAGGCCGCCATCTCCGCCGCCCTGGGCGAAGGCGCCGACGTGGTCAGCCAGCAGGACACGTCGGAGCAGGCCCTCGAGCCCCTCAACAACATCCGCAGCATCTCCTCGTTCAGCCTGACGGGTGCGGTGGTGGCGGGCGCCACCATCATCTTCCTGACATGCTGATGATCGTGCGGGAACGGCGGCGGGAGATCGCCGTCCTCAAGGCCATCGGCGCCCCGAACCGCAAGGTCATCTCGCAGTTCATCTGGGAGGCGGTGACGTTCACCGCCGGTGCCCAACCTGACGGCGCTGCAGAACGTGATGCTGCCCATGGAACTGGCGGGCGTGGGCCGCAAGGAGCGGGCGGAGCGGGCCCGCACCCTGCTGGACGAGGTCGACCTGAGCGGCGACAAGCAGGACCGGCGCCCGGGACGCCTGTCGGGCGGTGAGGAACAACGCGTGGCCATCGCCCGCGCCCTCGCCAACCGGCCCAAGGTCATCCTCGCCGACGAGCTGACGGGCAACCTCGACAGCCACACAGGCAGGATGATCTTCGGCCTCTTGCACGACCTGGCCACGTCCCAGAACACGACGATCGTCGTGGTCACCCACGACCTGGCAATCGCCCGGACCCACGTGACGTTCCGCCTGAAGGACGGCAAGCTCGCGGCGTGAGGCCCAGTGATGGCCGGGAAATCAGTGTTGGCCGGGGAAAACGTCCTCCTCGGACACGTGCCAGACGGGGTGGTCGCCCGACGTCTCGACGTTGAACCCGTAGTCGTAGGCCAGGCCGCCGCCGATGGTGCCGCCCACGGCGGTGAGGGCGGCGGCGAGGAGGCTCAGGACGAGCACGCGGAGAGGCGTGTGGGGGTTGCCGTCGTAGACCAGCCAGCGCAGGACGACATCGACGAGCACGAGGACGGTCACGGCGATCATCGTCCAGGCGTGGGCGTTGACGGTGCGCCGGGCCTGGGTCCCCTTGGTCGTCGAACGCAGCCAGTCCCAGAAGCCGGTCAGAGCCGCGAACACCGACACGATGGCGCCACCGATGAGGGTGAACGTGCCGGCCCGGTAGAAGTCGCGGGCCCACTCCTGGTCCTGGCCCACGACGGAGATCACGTCAAAGGCGGCCACCAGGATGTAGGCGCCGACGGGGATGTCGGTCAGCGGCGGGTGGAGGGGCTTGCCCGCCCAGCCCCGGAGGCCCTTGAACTTCCGGCCCTTGAACGTGAGTGAGGGCCGGAACGAGAGCGAACGCATGGTCACTGCTCCTTTCGTCGCGCCACCACGCGGACGCAGCACCGGCCCGGTTGGGGGTCGGCCACGGCCTGGTACGCGGTGCTCCTGCTTCCTTCGAGCACGCCTTGGACAAAGGCGAGGTTCATGCCGCACACCAACTCGGGGTGGCGATCGACGAGTTGGTGGAACGGGCAGTTGGCGAGGAGGAGACCGTCGTCGTCCTGGCCGGCGCGGCGGGGCTCGTAGCCGGCGGAGGCGAGGACGTCCTCGGGTGCGGGTGGCCCGCCCTCGGCCTTGGCCGCCAGTTCCACGCCCCGTTGGTGGGCGACCCGGGCGAGGGCGGGGCCGATGTCGGTGCCCGTTTCCCCGATGGCGGCCGCCAGCAGTCCGGCGGCCAGGTCGTACTGGCGGGCGGGCAGCGAGACCGCGATCTCGCAGGTGGCGCGCCGGTAGAGCTTGGACGGGCGCCCGGCGCCCGGACCGCGCCGGCCGCTGAGCCGGCGGAACGACGCCTCCAGCAAGCCCTCCTCGACCAGCCGGTCGAGGTGGAAGGCGGCCACCGACCGGGAAACGCCGACCGCCTCGGCCGCGCCGTCGCGGCTGACGTCGGCCCCGGCCCGGGCCACGTGCTCGTACAGGGCCCTGCGGAGCGGGTCGGCCAGGGCGGCGACCGCCGACACCCGTTCGTCGTGCCCCATTCAGTTGAGTGTAGCTGTAAAGTCAAGTAGTGTCGATTTAAGAACTAGGGACCTGTCCCCCGAGGAGCTGCCACGTGAGCCTGATCGTCGAACGGCCCGTCCCCCCGCCCCTCCACGTCGCGCGTGGTGACGCCGGCATCGACACCGCGGCGGCCGAGCGGGCGGTCGTCGACCTGCTCGTCGCCCTGGGCGAGGACCCGTTCGACGACCGGCTGCGTGACACGCCCCGGCGGGTTGCCGAGTCCTACGGGGAAATGCTCAGCGCCCCGCCCTTCACCCCAACCACGTTCCCCAACGACGAGGGGTACGACGAACTGGTCCTGGCCCGCGACATCCCGTTCTCGTCGCTGTGCGAGCACCACCTTCTGCCCTTCCACGGGGTGGCCCACGTCGGGTACCTGCCCGGCGACCGGATCCTGGGCCTGTCCAAGCTGGCCCGGGTCGTGGAGCACTACGCCCGGCGGCTCCAGGTCCAGGAGCGGCTGACCAAGCAGGTCGGCGACTGGCTGCACGACAACCTGTCGCCCAAGGGCGCGGGGGTGGTCCTGGAAGCCGAGCACCTCTGCATGTCCCTCCGCGGCGTCCAGGCGGCCGGGTCGCGCACGGTCACGTCGTCCCTGCACGGCCGGCTGCGCGAGGACCCCCGGTCGCGGTCGGAGTTCCTGGCCCTGACCCGTTCGCACGCATGACGCTGCTCGACGCGCCGCCGCCGGTTGTCGTTGCCGCGGCTGCCACCGCGGTCGAACGGGCGACCGTCTCGGTGTGCATCCCGGCCCGCAACGAGGCCGCGACGGTGGCGGGTGTCGTGTCGGCCCTGGCCGGGCTGCGCGCCGGGCTGGCGGACATCGTGGTCGTCGACGACGGGTCGTCGGACGGGACGGGCGAGGTGGCGGCCGGCGCCGGGGCGCGCGTGGTCCGCCGGACCGGGCCGCCGGGCAAGGGCCGGGCCATGGCCGACGGGCTGGCGGCGACCACGGGCGAACTGGTCGTGTTCCTCGACGCCGACGTGACGGGCCTGCGGCCCCACTTCGTGACCCGCCTGGTGGAGCCGCTGATCGCCGACCCGGCCCTGGTGATGGCCAAGGCCACGTACCGCCGGCCGGGCGAAGGGGGGCGGGTGACCGAGCTGCTGGCCCGTCCCCTGTTGGAGCGGTTCTTCCCCGAGCTGGCCTTCCTGCGCCAGCCCCTGGCCGGCGAGGTGGCCGTGCGCCGCTCCGCCCTCGACGGGTTGGAGCTGGAGCCCGGGTACGGCGTGGAGATCGGGATGCTCGTCGACCTCGTCCGGCGGTTCGGCCCGGGCGCCATCGCCCAGGTCGACCTGGGTGAGCGGGTGCACCGCAACCGGCCGCTGCCCGAACTCGCGGGCCCGGCGCGCGAGGTCCTCGACGCCGTCCTGCGCCGCCTCTGACTCGGTAGGCTGCGGCCACGTCCGTCCGAGGTGCCCATGAAGCGTGACCTGGCGAGGGCGGCGGCGACCGTCACCGCCCTCCTCTTGGCCGCGGCCTGTTCGGGGCGGCCCACCGCGAGCCCGCCGGCCACGGTCCCGACGACGGGCGTCACCGTGGCCGCGGCGGGCCCGGTG
>JBOGID010000273.1:0-23967 GCA_050742295.1 Acidimicrobiales bacterium
GTCGGGGACCGTGAAGGTCGCCGAGATGTTGCCGGCCTTGTCGGGCTGGACCTGCGCCAGGGTCGCGCCCTCGACGCCGTTCCACTTCAGGACGACAGCGTCGCTGGCGGCGACGTTGGTCGAGTTCACCCGGAACGACGAGCCGGTGACGGTGACCGTGTCGCCAGCCTTGCCAGCCGAGCTGGACAGATTCAGCGTCGCCAGGTTGGTGCACGCAAACGCGGCCGCACCGGCGATCACTGTGGCAGTGGCAGCGGCGCCGAAGACGACCGCTACCTTCCTCCGGAGGTTCAATTCCCACCTCTTTCTCAGTCAGGACGTAGAGCACCTACGTCCTCGGGGGAATATTCGTTGAATGCTCCGAGCCCCGCAATAGCACGAGTTCGACTAGAGGCGAACCGCACCTAAGGTGTGGGGGGGCTCTACCCACACCTCGAAATCAGGTGGCTACGGCCTCCGCTGGTGGTTCCTTGGTCACGGTGCGTGCCAACCACTGCTCCGGGTTGCGGATCTCGTCGATAGACGGCAACCACTCCGGCCCCCGCCACAGTCGCGAAACATTGGCGGGATCGGCCTTTTCGATCGCTTCGAGGAACTGTTCGCCGTCGTGGTACTGGCGGAGCTTGGCCTCCAGCCCGATCAGCTTCTGGAACGCCCGGGTCGCCCCGCTCGACTGCCGGCGCTGGTGGAGCACCTGCTTGAACCTTCCGGCGCTGGGGATCAGGTCGGCCCCGGCCCGGTCCATGACCAGGTCGCCGTGGCCCTCCAGCAGGCTCATGAGCCCCTGGATCTGGCGGAACACGGCGCTCTGTTCGGGGGTGGCGAACAGCGACACGATGCCGCCCTCGTCCAACGGGTTGCGACCGGCCCGGATCTCGTCGACCGCGCGCCGCAGCGCCTCCACGAACCGCTTGGGGTCGGGGTCGAAGGCGTTGAGGCTCTGCTCGACAAGCGACAGGAAGTGGTCCCGCAGCCAGGGCACGCCGGTGAACTGGGCCCGGTGGGTGACCTCGTGCAGTGCCAGCCACAGCCGGAACTCCCGGGGCGGGAAGGCGTAGCGCTTCTCCAGCGACAGGATGTTGGGGCCGACGTAGTAGACGATGTCCTGGCTCTCGGGCTCCTCGTCCTCGATGACAAGCAGGTCGTACTGGCCCAAGACCCGGGTGGACATCCAGCCCAGCAGGGCCCCCACCTCGGCGCCGGCCACCGAACGGCCGACCTTGGCCACCCGGCCCGTGCCCAGGCGCTGGCCCAGCCGGTCGGTGAGGGGCCGCAGCAGGCGGCGGAAGGAGCGGACGTTGGCCGCGATCCAGCCGGGCCGGTCGGTGACGCGGGCCCGGGCCGGTCCCGCCAGCGAGCGCAGGCCCGTCTCCTTCTCGACCAGTTCCTCGGCCAGGGCCGTGAACTCGCGGAGGTCGGGGTCCAGGGAGGCGTAGAGGTAGGAGTCCTCGAGGGGCTCGCGCCCGCCGACGCGGACGGCCACCTTCTCGGCCACGTCCCAGGCGACGGGGTCGGGGTAGCCGGTGGTGATGGGGGTGAGGGTGGGTGCAGTCACTCGGTTCTCATTGTTTGGGGTACTTGGTCGCTACGGCCTTGCGTAGGTACCCAAAGAACACCAGCAGCACCGCCAGCACGCTCACGATGGTCAGGGGCAGCGCCAGCCAGTACGTCCAGGGCGCGGCCGCCGCGAAGTGAAGGTCCATTGGGAGAATCGTAAACGGCGCCGGTGTCGTACCGACAGCTGGCACGGCGTTCAGGCCACGCAGGCCGGCACGGCGTTCAGGCCACGCAGGCCGGGCCGCGAACCCCACCCCGCCGAGTTGTCCGCCCGGTTGTCGTGCGAGTGTCAGGCGATCTTCTTGCCCCGCATGCGGGGCACGACCATCGGCTCGTGGGTGTAACAGAATTTCCCGTCGTTGTAGATGGACAGCACCGTCCCGCACCCGGGGTACCGGCAAACCCTTCCCGCCTTGAAGGCCCGCGAAGGGCGCTGGCTCCCGGAGAGGGGGTGAGCCCCCACGGATTGCTCAGACATGTTCACCAAAACATGTTCGGCCGTTCGGGTATTCCAGTGAAGGGCCGTTTGACCCATTGCGGACGCTTCTTGCCCGCAACGCCATCTAGTAGGTGGCTGGTGTCAAAGCCCTCTCTCGGCGGCCGACCGCCCCGTTGGAGCTTCGCCTGCAACGCAAGAAGGCTGTTCAGGGGTAGGTCGGCCGCCTCGGCGCGAAGCGCCGATCGCGAATAACCCAGCCACCTAGAACAAGCCGGGGCCCACCTGGTCGTCGCCGAAGTCCCGGACCTCGCGGATGGCTCGAGACACACGCATCCGCAGTTCCTCGGGGACGCGCTCGCGGCACTTGTGGGCGATCACAATCCGCAACTCGGCCTCGAAGTCGAAGGCGTCGAGGCAGGGAGGGCACTCGTCCAGGTGCCGGCGGATAAGGATCCGTCGCTCCTGGGTCAGCTGCCCGTCGAGGTAGTGGTACAAGACCTCGACAGCCTCTGTGCACTCACGCTTGTCATGCATACGTGGAGCCCTCACGCACGGGGTACCAGCCCTCGCTGGCGCCCGAACTCGTACAACCGCTTCTGCAGCGCCCTTCTTCCGCGATGGAGACGAGACATGACTGTTCCGATCGGAATATCCAGGATTTCCGCGATTTCCTTGTACGAGAACCCCTCCACGTCCCCCAGGAGCACGGCCATCCGGAACTGCTCGGGCAGGGCCTCGATGGCCTCCTTGACCTCCGTCTCGGTGAACCGGTCGAGCACCTCCTCCTCCGCGCTCCGACCCGCCACCGCCCCCTCCAGGCCGCCCAGCCTCCTATAGAGGTACAGGTTCTCGAGGTCGTCGACGTCGCTCTCCTCGGGCCTGCGCTTCTTGGCCCGGTAGGAGTTGATGAACGTGTTGGTCAGGATCCGGTAGAGCCAGGCCTTGAGGTTGGTGCCCTCCTGGAAGCCCTCGAAGCCCCGGTACGCCTTCAGGTACGTCTCCTGCACCAGGTCCTCGGCGTCGGACGGGTTTCGGGTCATCCGCAGCGCGGCCGTGTAGAGGGAGGCCATGTGTTCCATGGCAAGTTCCTCGAACCGGGCGCGGTCCGCCATCGACGCAACCTAGCCGCTGCCCTGGGACGCCCTTTCCGAGGAGGCTGGTCGGAATCGCGATCGGCGCTGTGCGCCCAGGCGGCCGGCCTACCGCTGACCGGCCCGTTCGTGGACCAAGGCCGCCCTCGACTGGGCGGCCGGCCGCAGGATGAGGGCTTTCCGACCAGCCTCCTAGGTGCGCCGGCCCCGCGCCCGGCCCGTACGGGCGAAGCCGGCGATGCCGAACCCCCCGAAGAACCCGCCGATGACGGCCGTGGCCAGCACGATCGTGGACACGCCGCCCGTCGGCCCCCCTCCGCCCCCGTAGACCGGGGCCTTGGTGGACGCCAGGGCGGCCGACGGGTCGTCGGTGTTCTGGCCGAGGACGACCAGCACGCCGCGCATGCGCGCCGGGTGGAGCGCGCACCGGTAGCTGTAGCTGCCTGGGGTCGTGGGCGCCACGAACCTGCCCGTCTGGCCAGGACTGACCTCGCCGGTGTCCACCTCCTCGTCGTCGAGGGAGGCGGTGTGGGGGGCATCCCCCGTGTTGCGGAAGAACACCTCGCCGCCGGGCGCCACCGAGACCTGGTCGTCGCGGAAGGCGAAGTCGACCATGTCCACGTTCGCCACCTTGGCGGCGTTCGAGGGTGGGGCCGGGCCGGGGGTCGACGGCGCTTCGCCCACCACCGTGATCGTCCCCCTCATCTGCTGGGGGTGGATCTCGCAGTGGAAGTTGTACGTACCCGGCTGGGTCAGCCGGAACGTGACGTTGCTGCCCGCGAACCTCCCGCCCTCGGGGCCGGGCGGCAACACGCCCGAGTCGAACGCACCGTCGTCGGCGGTGAGGGTGTGGGGCCGCCCGCCCACGTTGGCGAACACGATGGTCGTGCCCGCCTGGACCCGGAGGACGGGCGGTTCGTAGCGCAGCGTCTCGTCGGGCAGGGCGGGGTCGAGGGCCTCCACCCGCACCGCGGGTGCGGCTGCGGCGCCGGCGTCCACGATGATGACGCCGTTCATCCGGGCCGGGTTGATCCGGCAGAACACGTGGTAGACGCCAGGCGTCGAGAACGTGACCTTGCCATTCAAGCCGGGCTGGATGGGGTCGGTGTCGAACTGCCCGCCCCGGTCGGTCACCGTGTGGGGCCGGTCGCTCGAGTTCTGCCACGTGACGGTGGCACCGAGCGGGACGGTCAGCACGTCGGGCTGGTACTCGAAGTTGACGACGGTGATGGTTTCGCCGGCCTGGGCGGTGGCGGTGGCGATGGGGGCGATGGCGAGAGGACCGCCTACCAGCACGATCGCGGTCAGTACACGCAGCCACCGAGTCACGCGGCACGTTGTCTTTCTGGTCGCTGCGCTCCTCGCTGCGCTCGGTGCTCGCTCCGGCTGGGTCACGAGGCGGCCACGTAGTCGGCGACGCTGGTGGCCCAGATGGCGCCGAAGGCCAGGAACAGGAGCGAACCCAGGAGCGGGAGCAACTTGTCGCCCTTCCGCAGGACCCGCAGCACCGCGAACTTGGCCGCCAGCACCACGAACACGGCGATGCCGAACAGCGTATGCAGCATCACCCGGGTCGGCGACGTGGGGCCCGCCGGCCCGACGACGCAGGCGAAGCCGACCAGCAGGCCCAGCCCGACGGCCAGCCTCCCGCTGTAGCGGTGCAGCCGGGCGGCCGTGCCGCCCGCGACGGGCGGGAAGGTGGAAAGCCCGAAGAACCGGGCCGCGAGCGCCACTTGCACGCCCGAGAGGGCGAACACGACCGTCGCCAGCACCACCTTCCAGAGCAGGAGGTTGTCGGCCGTGATGTCGTTGAGGAACCGGACAATGTCCAACGAAGTGCTCCTCCTAGCCGCTGAGGATGATCTTGCCTCTCATGCTCGGGTGGATGAGGCAGACGTACTCGATCGTGTCCTGTACCACGAGCTTGAAGATCTTGCGGGAGTTGAGCGTCCCCGAGTCGAACGCCGTCCCGGCCGCGTCGGTGACGGTGTGGGGCGCCACGTCGTTGTTCTCGAAGATGACCTCGGTCCCCTTGCGGACGGCCAGCACCTCGGGCTGGAACGTCAGGGACACCATGCTCACCCTCGCCTGGCTCACCCTCGCCTGGCTCTCGCCGGCGCCGGCCTCTCCCCGAGCGTCGTTCAGCTCCGACCGGAACTGGAAGAGCTCGACGGGAGCCGCCACCGCGAGGGCGAGAAAAGCGGCCACGACGACCGTCCACACGACGCGTTGTGCGTCGACTCTCCCCCTCGTCCCCGTCGCCACCGCACCGAACCCCCTCCCCTTCGATGCCAGCGCGGATTGTAGGGCTGGTTCCGGGAACGGGGCTGTCGGGTAGGTGTCTTGTGAACCGGAAGGAGGCAGCATGTCCGAGCAAAACTGGCAGGACGACCGGGTCGGGCAGTCCGACCATCCGCAGCACCGGGCTGGCGACGACGAGGGCTACCGAGCCCCGCACGTTGAGGAGACCGGTGTCGCGCAATCGTCGATCTTCGACGGGGCCGGCAACGAAATCGTCGTCGTCTCCACAACTGACGCCGAGGGCAACCGCAAGCAGGGCACGGGCAAGTCGGCCGAGGAGGCCTACGAGGACGCCCAGGACCCCAAGCAGCCCATCGGCAAGGGCTTCGGTATGGGCCACTGAGATGACCAGCACGGAGATGGACGTCGGCGCCAGCGTCTGCGAGGTGTGCGGCATGGGCGTCCACCTGAACGAAGAGGGCAGCGTGACGTGCGACGGCTGCAACCAGCCGACCGATCGCTGCAAATGTGAGGCGCAGAGCACGCCACCGATGACGTAGTTCACCGATGACGTAGTTCACCGATGACGTAGTTCCGTCGTTTCACGGCCAGAACCCGCCGCCGGTAGCGTTGGCGGGTCTGGCCGACACGGAGGAGGGGCACCATGGCTGAGCACACCGACCTGAGCGCCGCCGTCACCGAGCTTGACGACGAATACCTCAAGGTCATGCTTCTCCTCGCCGTGCGGCGGTCCCAGAGCGAGGAGCCCCGGCGGTCCGGCTTCTGGCACGCCGTGGCCGTGATCCTCGCCGGAGAGCAGGAGAAGCGCCGGGGCGTCGCCGAGTTCGACCGTTCGGCGGTGGCGACGTCCATCGCCGTCGCGCCCGGGCCCGAGATCGAAGCCGTCCTCCAGGAGCTGCGCCAGGAGATGGCCAGCCTGGAGGCCGAGGTCCGGGAGTCGACGGGCGGCAACTTCGGCTTCTCCGCCGACCAGGCCAAGGGCCAGTAGGCCCGCCCGGCCGAATCGCCGCTCAAGGCACCCCCAGAACCGGTCGATAATTCCTCAGGAGAGGGGCGAAGTAGGTCATTTGGCCTACAGGTCGGGGGTCCACCTGCCGACAAATCGGGCGGAGGTGGTGTCCGTGCACCAGAAAGACCGCACCGACTGGATCGCGTACCTGCTCATTTTCCTCATCTTCGTCGCCCTCTTCGCGGGCGTCACCGCCATCGCGAGCGGCAGTTCGCTGCCCTTCCTGGACTGAACCCGGACCTACACAACTTCCCCACATCTGCCCCGGGACGGCTGCACGAACGGTACGTAGCCTGGGTCAGGTGACCAGCGTGCTGGTGGTGGAGGACGAACGGGCAATCGCCGACGCGGTGGTCAGCCGCCTGCGCAGCGAGGGGTTCGAAGCCCGATCGGTGGATGACGGCGCCCACGCCGTCGACCTCTGCCGCCAGCTCAAGCCCGACCTCGTCGTCCTCGACCTCATGCTGCCGGGGCTGGACGGCCTTGAGGTCTGCCGCCGCATCCAGGCCGAACGCCGGGTCCCGGTGGTGATGCTCACCGCCCGCGACGAGGAGACCGACCTGGTCATCGGCCTGTCGGTGGGGGCCGATGACTACGTGACCAAGCCGTTCAGCCCCCGCGAGCTGGTGGCCCGCATCCGCGCCGTCCTGCGCCGGGTGGCGGACGCCAACGAGGGCGTCGTCCTCCGCCACGCCGGCCTCGAGCTCGACCCCGCCACGCGCCGGGTCCGCCGGGACGGGACCGACGTCCACCTCACGCCCACCGAGTTCGACCTGCTGGCCCAGCTTCTGGCCCGGCCGGGAACCGTCTTCACGCGCGACCAGCTGGGGACGGGTGCCCGGACCGTCGACTCCCACATCCGCTCCCTGCGCCGCAAGCTGGGCGACGACGTGGTCCGCACCGTCCACGGCATCGGCTACGGGCTCGGGGTGTGATGCGGCGTCCCCTCGACCGGGTCGGGTCGATCAAGCTCAAGCTCGGGATCGCCATCGTCGTCGCCGTGGGGGTCAGCTCGACGGTCTCGCTTGTCGGGTTCCGGTTGGGCGTGCCCATCTGGCTGCGGCCCGTCATCGCCGCCGCCATCGCCCTGGCCCTGGTCCAGATCCTGGCCCACGGCATGACCTCGCCCCTGCGGGAGATGGCGGCCGCCTCCCGCCGGATGGCCCGCGGCGACTGGGCACAACGCGTCACCGACACGTCGGCCGACGAGGTCGGCGAGCTGGCCCGCGCCTTCAACGCCATGGCCACCGAGCTGGCCGAGGTGGACAGGATGCGCAAGGACCTGGTCGCCAACGTCTCCCACGAGCTGCGCACCCCGATCACGGCCCTGCAGGCCCGTCTGGAGAACCTGGTGGACGGCGTCGAGGAACCGGCGCCCGACCTCTTGGGGTCGATGCTCGACCAGACCGAACGGCTGGGCCGGCTCGTGTCCCAGCTGCTCGACCTGTCTCGACTGGAGTCGGGCTCGATGCTCCTGCGGCGGGAAGACCTCGACGCTGCGTCCGTCCTGGACGCGGTGGCCACCGAGGCCCGCCTCCACGCCCCCGAACGGAGGATCGAGGTCGAGGTGGGCCCGCCCGACCTCCGTGTCCAGGCCGATCCCGACCGCCTTCACCAGGTCCTGGCCAACCTCACCGAGAACGCCCTGCTGCACGGGCCTCGCGACCGTCCCGTGCGGCTGGCGGCCTCGGGGACGGCGGGCGAGATCCTCCTCACGGTGACCGACGAAGGACCGGGGATCCCTGAGGCGGAGGCCGAGCGGGTCTTCGAACGCTTCTACCGGGCCGACCCGGCACGGACGGGCTGGTCGGGCGGCGCCGGCCTCGGCCTCTCCATCGCCCGCTGGATCGTCGACCTCCACGGCGGCGACATCCGGGCCACGCCCAACCAGCCCCGGGGGTGCACCATGGTCATCCGGCTTCCGGCGGGGGCCGGCGCGGGAGCGGGGGCGGGGGCGGCGCGGTGAGCGGCACCAGCCTTGACTCGCCTGCGCGGGACGCCGGCGGGTCGTTCCTCGATGGGCTCGACCCGGCGCCGCGACGGCTGATCGTCTTCGCGGTGGCCGCCGGCGTCCTGTTCGACGTCGGCCTGCGCGGGGGCGTGGCGAACGCCGTGGTGGTTGCCGGGGTGTTCGTCCTGGTGGGCGCCTTGGTGGCCGACGGCCGGCTGCCGAGCCTGGCGTCGCGCGCCCTGGCCGTCACCGCCGTCGTCCCCGCCTCCTTCCTCGCCATACGGATGAGTGCGTGGCTGGCGGCGTCGAACACGCTCGCCATCGGGGCCCTCCTCACGCTCGCGGTGACGTACGCCCGGTCGGGCTCGGTGCTCGACACGACCCTGCGCCGGCTCCTCCGCCGGGCCGGGCGCGCCACCTTCCGTGGTCTGGCCGGGCCGGCCGTGATCCGCTCGGCCGTCCCGCCCCTCTCCTCGTCGTCGGCCCGCCGGGCGGTGGCTGTCGCTCGCGCCGCCCTGACGGCCCTCCCCTTCCTGGTTGCCATCGTCGCCCTGCTGGCCGCCGGCGACGCTGTTTTCGCCGGCCTCCTCCTCCCTGACGGCGGCCTGGCCCCGGCCGCCGGCCACGCCGTGCTCGTCCCGGTGCTCACCGCCGTCGTCCTGTGCGCCGTCGTCGCCTCGTCGAGCGACCAGGCCGACCGTGAGCACACCGGACGGTTTGCGACGGCCGAAGTCGTCACCATGCTGGCCCTGGCCGCCGCGGTCCTCGGCCTGTTCGTGATCGCCCAGCTGGTGGCGCTGACCGACGCCGGTCGGCGTCTGGTCGAGGAGGCCGGCCTTACGCCCGCGGAATACGCCCGCAGCGGGTTCTTCCAGCTGGCCGCCGCGACCGGGTTCCTCGTCGTATTCCTGGCCGTGGTGCGAGCCCTGGCCGCGCCCGAGGTGCTCCGGCGCCCCGCGCTGCGGGCCCTCGGCGCTTCCGTCCCCCTCCTCGCCACCGGCCTCGTCGTCGTCAGCTTGAGGCGGATGGCCCTCTACGACCAAGCCTTCGGGCTGACCATGCTGCGGGTCTGGGTTATCGGCGCCGCCCTGTGGATGGGCGCGCTCCTCCTCATGATCGCCGTCCGCAACCTGGGCGTCGGTGGCGACCGCAACTGGGTGTTCGCGGGCGGCGCGGCCGTTGCCGTCGCCTTGGTGGTGGTCGCTGACGTGATGAACCCGGAGGCGTTCGTGGTGCGCCGCAACCTCGGCCGGGCGGCCGAGGGCGCCGACCTCGACGTCGCCTACTTCCGGCAGCTGTCCGACGACGCCGTCCCCGCCCTGGCCGCGGCGACCGACCCCCGGCTGCGGGCCGGCCTGGCCGCCACCCTGCGCTGCGGCGACCCGCCGACCGGTGTCGCCGCCGTCAACCTGGCGGCCGCCCGGGCCAGCGCGGCCCGTAAGGAGGCGTGCGACCGCGACGCCGCGGCCGCCCGCACTCGCGGCCGCTGACGCCGATTCGAAGCGGCTTCGCCCACCGGCCCGGGCCGTGGGCGCGCCCGCGTACCACGACGTCCCGCGCTCACCTGCGCCGCCTACAGCTATTGGAGCGGCGTCGAGCCTCGACAGCCCTCGAGCTCAGCGCCAGCAGCGGACGCGCCGGCATGCGCGTCACCGCCACCGGCACCGGGCGCGCCACCGGCGGACTGTCCAAGGACCCCGTGGTACTGCCTGGAACGACGTCCGAATGAGGCCCTCGCCTCTCACCCGCTGGCCGCCGAACAGGTCGCCAGCGGGTCCACCAGCGGCGTCCTCCCGATGGCAACGTTGGTTCTCGTCCTTGTCGCCCTCGCCGCCCTCGCGGCCCAGGCCGTCCGTCTCGCCCCGTTGCCCGGCGCACCAACCACCCGGCCTAGACCACCCCCCGCCGGACCTGGCAGAGTCACGCCATGGCGTGGTCGGCGGATCCCGACGCCCTGCGGGGCAAGGTGGCGGTGGTCGCGGGGGCGACCCGCGGGCAGGCCGGGGCATCGCCGCCGCCTTGGGCGAGGCAGGCGCGAGCGTCTACTGCACGGGCCGGAGCACGGGGACGACCCGCCACGAGTATGACCGTCCCGAGACGATCGACCAGACGGCCGAGCTGGTCAGCAGCCTGGGCGGCACAGGCATCGCCGTCGTGGCCGACCACCTCGACCCGGACAAGGTGCGGGGCCTGGCCGAGCGGATCCGCACGGACCACGGCCACATCGACGTGCTCGTCAACGACATCTGGGGCGGCGAGAGGCTCACCGAGTGGGACACGCCCATCTGGAAGCACGACCTCGACAAAGGCCTGCGCATGCTCCGGCTCGCCATCGACACCCACCTCATCACCTCGCACCACCTCCTCCCCTTGCTGATCGACCGGCCGGGAGGGCTGGTCGTGGAGGTGACCGACGGAACGCAGGAGAACAACGACGCCCACTACCGCCTGTGCGTCTACTACGACCTGGCCAAGGTGTCCGTGAACCGGCTGGCGTACTCCCAGGGCCACGAGCTGGCGCCCGCCGGGGCCACCGCCGTGGCGGTGACGCCCGGCTGGCTCCGTTCGGAGATGATGCTCGACATCTACCAGGCGCCGGAAGAGAGCTGGCGCGACGCCCTCCGGCCCGACCGCGAAGGCGGCAGGCCCACGGCCGCGCCCGGCTTCGCCGTCTCGGAGTCGCCCCGCTTCGTGGGCCGCGCCGTCGCCGCCCTCGCCGCCGACCCTGACCGGGCCCGGTGGAACCAGCAGTCGGTGGACTCCGGCCGCCTGCGCAGCACTACGGCTTCACCGACATCGACGGCACCCGCCCCGACGTGTGGCGCTACATGGCCGACGCCGAGGCCCCGGGGAGCCAGCCCGACCCCGCCGGCTACCGGTGAGCCAGCAGCGGAGCGGGTGCACACCGGGGCAGGTCCGTGGGATGATCCGGGCGCACCTGATCCGCGGAGGTGGCGTATCACGAACCGCATCGACCAGCCACGTGCGTTCGACCTCGTCGGCAACCCCATCCTGATCGGCGGCGTGGGGACCGGGTTCGAAGCGACCCTCAGCTACCGGGTTCACGAAGGCCACGACGAGGTGACGGGGTTCTTCAACGTCGGCGGGGGCACGGGCGAGCACGGGCAGTTCCAGCTCCAGGTGGACGTGTCCGGCGCCGCGTTCACCCTCGACCGGGTCTTCGTCGAGGTCTTCGAGCGCAGCGCCGCCGACGGGTCCGAGATCCACAAGGACATCGTCCCCGCCATCCTCGGGGCCCGGATCGTGCCCAACTACGTCGGCTACCGGGAGCACGTGGTCCGGCCGGGCGACACACTGTGGGCCATCGCCGAGGCGAACTACGGGGACGGAAGCGACTACCCGCTCATCGTGCGGGCCAACCCGCACCTGATCAGCGACCCCGACCTGATCTTCCCGGGCCAGGTGCTCCGGGTTCCGATCGGCTTTTGACACACGAGAAAGAGGAGAACAACATGGGATTGCAGCTCGGCGAGACGGCGCCGGACTTCGAGGCCGACACGACCGAAGGCAAGATCAACTTCCACGACTGGATCGGCGACTCGTGGGCGGTGCTCTTCTCACACCCGAAGAACTTCACGCCGGTGTGCACGACCGAGCTGGGCTACATGGCCAAGCTCAAGCCCGAGTTCGACCGCCGGGGCGTGAAGATCCTCGGCCTGTCGGTCGACCCCATCGAGCGCCACAGCGCATGGGCCGACGACATCGAGGAGACCCAGGGCACCCGTCCCAACTACCCGCTGATCGCAGACAGCGACTTCAACGTCTCCAAGATGTACGGGATGCTGCCCGCCGCCACGTCGGGCGACCCCACGACCAGGACTCCGGCCGACAACCAGACCGTGCGCAACGTGTTCGTGATCGGGCCCGACAAGAAGGTCAAGCTCGTCCTCATGTACCCCATGACGACGGGCCGCAACTTCGACGAGGTGCTGCGGGTCATCGACTCGCTCCAGCTCACGGCCAAGCACCGCGTCTCCACGCCCGTGAACTGGCAGCAGGGCCAGGACGTGATCATCGCCGGCTCGGTGTCCAACGACGAGGCCAAGCAGATCTTCGGCGAGTGGCAGGAGCCGAAGCCCTACCTCCGCATCGTGCCCCAGCCCAGCTGACCGGCCCGTGCCCCTTCACGTTGTCATCCTCGGGGCCGGCTTCGGCGGCCTCGAACTTTCGACGCGCCTGTCCGAGGAGGTAGCCGGCGACGTCCGGGTGACGCTCATCGACAAGAGCGACTCGTTCGTGTTCGGCTTCGCCAAGCTCGACGTGCTGTTCGGCCGCCGCTCACTCGACGAGGTCCGCCACCCCTACCGGGACGTGGTCAAGCCCGCCGTCGAGTTCCGACAGGAGACGGTCGTCTCCATCGACCCCGAAAGCCGGCGGGTCGTCACCGACGGGGGGGCGTACGACGCCGACATCCTGGTCGTCGCCCTGGGCGCCGACTACGACATTGCCGCGACCCCGGGTCTCGTCGAGGGCGGGCACGAGTTCTACTCCGAGGAGGGGGCGGAGCGGGCCGCGCAGGCCGTCGCCCGGTTCGACTCGGGCACGGCCATCGTCGGCGTGCTGGGCCCGCTCTTCAAATGCCCGCCCGCGCCCTTCGAGACGGCGTTCCTGCTCAACGACGCCCTGGCCAGCCGGGGGGTCCGGGACGCCACCTCGATCTACATCATCACCCCGCTCCCCAAGGCCATCCCCGTCTCGGACGAAGTCTCGGGTGCCATCGCCTCGCTCCTGGGCGAACGGGGCATCGAGTTCTGGCCCAGCTCCAAGGTGATCCGCCTCGACCCCGAGGCCAAGGTCGCCCGCCTGGAGGACGGGCGGGAGCTGGCCTACGACCTGTTCCTCGCCGTCCCTGTGCACCGGGCGCCGGCGGTGGTCGTCGAGTCGGGGCTGGCCGTCAACGGCTGGATCCCCGTCGACGTCAAGACCTTCGCCACCCCGTTCCCCGACGTCTTCGCAGTGGGCGACGTCACCAGCGCGCCCGTGCCCCGGGCCGGCGTCATCGCCGAGGGTGAGGCGGCCACGCTGGCCGACGTCCTCATTGCCCGGGTCCGCGGCGGCGGCGAAGTCCCGCCCTACGCGGGGGCAGCCGTCTGCTACATGGAGATGGGCGACGAGGTGGTGGGGGGCGTGCGGGTCAACTTCCTGTCGGGGCCGAGCCCGACCGCCGTCTTCAGCCCGCCGTCGCCCGAGATGGCGGCCGAGAAGAAGGAGTGGGGCGCGTCACGGAGCCGGCGGTGGTTCGGCCACGACGTCGCCTGATGAGGTGGTCGTGGTCGCCAGCAGGCGGCGGACGGTGCCCGACTTGGCCTCAACGTAGGCGCCCCGATCGTTGTAGTGCCGGGCCGCCAGCTCCCGCTTGACGGCGGCGTACTCGGCCGCGGCCTGGGCCTCGTTGCGCAGCAGGTCCCGGAACGCGATCCACTCTTCGAACTCGTCCGACGGCCAGACGATGACGTGGAGGTGGTGGGTGCGCTCGTCGCCCGCGATCTTGCGGAGGAACAGGTGGTCGGCGTGGAAGCCGGCTCGCCACTCGTACCCGAGGCCTTCGAGCGCCGGCCGGTGCGGGAGCAGGTCGGCGATGGCGTGGACACCGACGGCGATGTCGATTGTCGGCTTGGCGACGAGGCCGGGGACGGCGGTGCTCCCGATGTGCTCGATGACCAGGGCCGTCGGGCCCAGGGCGCCGGCCAGCGCCGCACGCTCCCGTTCGAAGGCAGCTGGCCACCCGGGGTCGTAGTCGACGAGATCGACGGTCCGCCGCCCCATGTCACGCCGGCTCGTCCCGGTCGCCGACCCGCCTGCCCCTACGGCCCATGCTACGCGACCTGGCCCATCCCCTGCTGGAGCTCGACGCGGGTGTGCGCGGCCATGGGCGCCCGGTGAACCACGGGCCGGCCCTCGTCGTCCCAGCCCAGCGGGGCCCAGCGGATCTCCCGGTCGGCCCAGCCCGGGTCGCCGCTCAGCTTCCGGTGGTAGATGAAGTAGGGCCCGGCCGGGGTGTCGACGACGCTGGCGTGGCCGCCGCCGGTGAAGAACGGGCGGGGCCACTTCCGCCACGACGTGGGGTCGAGGACGTCGCCGCCCGTCCACTCCAGCAGGCCCGTCTTATAGGCCTGCGTCCAGCTGGCGTCGGCTGCGTACAGGATGAAGAGCTGGCCGGTGGAGGGGTTGCGGATGACCTCGGGCCCCTCGTTGATGGGCGCGACGCCGATCTCCCAGTCGTGCTGGGGGCGTGAGATGCCCCGGCGTTCCCCGCTGATCGTGGTCGGGTCGGACATCGGGGCGATGTACAGGTTCTGCGGGAAACCGTCGTCGGGCCCGTCCCAGCCCGACCACACCGAGTAGAGCCGGCCCTCGTGGGTGAACACGGTGAGGTCGATGGCCCAGACGTCGTGGCTGGGGTCGGCGACGCGCCCCACCTCACGGTAGGGACCGAGGGGGTCGTCGGCCACGAGGGCGTACACGCGGTGGTTGGCCGACCGGCCGTTGCTGGCGGAGTAGTAGACGTACCAGCGGCCGTCGAGGTGGTGGAGCTCGGGGGCCCACAGCTGGCGGGCGTGGTTGCCGGGTGCCGACGCCCTCGGCGCCCAGATCACCTTCTCCTCGGCCCGGTCCATGCGCTCCAGGTCGCGGAAGCGCTTGATGACGATCTTGCGGTCACCCGCCGCGGACTGGACGAGCAGCAACCAACCATCGTGGGCCACGACCCACGGGTCCTGGCCCGGGATGAGCGGCCTTTCACGAAACGTGTCGAACAAGCTCATTACAAGACCCCTCCCCCAACACCCCTATGAACACCGTGGGCCACCCGCTCATGCCCAGCCTCCCAACGGCGCCGCAATTCTGTCGGCAATCAGGCCCAAAAGCCAGCCTGTTGTGAGTAAACCCCACACGGTGACGCTGGCGTGGAACAGGGCCACGCTGTCGTCGTCGCTCAGGTAGTGGGCGATCGGCCCCACCCAGATCGCGCTGCGCAGGAGCCGGCGCCCGGGCTTGTTCTTGAGGTCGGCGGACAGGGCGTCCACGCAGTAGACGATGAAACCCATCGTCACCTCGGCGAGCAGGAGGAACGCGGGCGATGGCACCCGGTCGTACAGGAGGGTGAGCAGCCAGCCGGTGGTGACCAGGAACCAGACCACCGCCCCGAACCGGCCCAGCTTGTCCAGGTTCCGGTGGGTAAACCACCTGGTCAGCGTGACCATCCACAGCACAGCCCGGGCCAGGCGTTCGGAGACGGGCCGCTCGTCGTCCCCGACCGAGTCGGCACAGAACACCACGAAGGCCAGCGAGACTTCGATGATGACCCAGGTGATCATCGCGAGGCGGGCGGTCGTTCACCGCGCGGGAGACGGCGTCGGCGGATGCGGACCCGGCGATGGCGGCCCATGCCGGATGGATCGGCGTCCTGCGCCCAGGACTTGAACGTGCGGCGACGCCCGGCGTTCCCGGCGCAGAAACCGGCCCCAGGGGACGGTAGGTGCGCCATGAAACGGGAGATCAATGCAGGTGGACCATCGCTGCGTGCATCGGATCGGAGTAGTGCTCGGCGAACAGCTTGGCCACCAGCTCGCCCCGGCTGCCGACGCCCACCTTCTCGAATACCGACTTGATGTAGTCGCGCACCGTGTGCCCGGACAGGAACAGCTCGGCGGCGATGTCCGGAGTCGACGCCCCTCGGGCGATGGCCCGCACGACGTCCCGCTCCCGCGGTGACAACCCGTAGGCTTCGATGATAATCGGCGCGATCTCGGTGCTCTTGGCCGGTTCGACCACCACGGCGACGGTACCCTCCACGCCCCGCCCGTCGAGGCACGAGGCGTGCAGGACCAGCCACCGGCCCGAACGGTCACGCAGCCGCAGCCGGGCCTCACCCCCGTCCCGTCCCGCGGCGATAGCCCGGGCCCGGGCCAGGAGGGGCATGATCGGGACGGCCGACCCGATGTTCTCGCGGGGGTCGGCCAGCACGTCCAGCCAGCTCGCGCCGTCACCTGTCGGCCCGAAGATCTCGCCCAGCCAGCGCGTGGCCTCCGAGTTGGCCGACATCAGCACGCCGTCGGCGTCGAACAGCATGAGGCCGGGTGCCCCGAAGAGCACAGGGGCGCCCGGGCCGGTGGCGGCCCGAGCCCGCACGGCCAGAGCGACCACCGCCGAGAGGGCGCCCAGCAGGGCGACCTCGTGGGCGTTGAAGGGCGGACGGCCTTTCTCCCGGTAGAGCCCCGCCACCGCCCACGTGCTCTCGCCCGTGCGGAACGCGGCCCGCAGCTCGTCGTCGTAGCCCTCGGGCTGGATGAACGTGCGGTAGCGGGCGCCGCGAAGGGGCTTGTCGTCGGTCGACGCCCGCAGGGCCGCGGCAGGTAGCACCTGGCGGGCCAGGTCGCGGAACAGGCCGGCGTCGTGCTCGTGGAACTCGGCCTGCCAGAACGCCTGGCAGTACCCGTCGTCCATGGCCTCGATGCGGGCGGGGGCGACGGCCAGCAGGGTCGCAGGGTCGACGCCGAACCACATGGAGGAGTCGAACGGCACCGCCTTGGCGACCTCGTGGCTCAACGTCTCGAACAGCTCGTCGGCGCTCGTGGCGCGCCCGCACGCCCGTTCGATGCCATCCACGATGCGGGGATCGACGGCGCGGCCGTTCACGGCACGAAAAAGTAGTCGGGAGCGTCCCGATCGGCATCCCCCCAAGTGCGGGGAACGTCTGCCGCCGGTTCCGCGCAGCCGGGGGGTACCGGGAGACCCCGGTCATCCCGCACGCTTCGTGCCACATCGGCCAACCGAGCTCACGAAGGAGTGCACGCCATGGAGGCCCCCGTCCCGACCACCAGCCCCGTCCGCATCGCCGAGGACACGTTCCTGATCTCAACCTGGCGCCGGCGGGGCCGGGCGCGTTCATCCCCGTCAACTCGCTGCTGATCCGCGGCGAGGAGCCGATCATCGTGGACACCGGTGCACCCATCCACCGGGAACGGTGGCTCGAGCACGTCTTCAACCTCGTCGAGCCCGAGGACGTCCGGTGGATCTTCCTGTCCCACGACGACGGCGACCACACAGGGGCGCTGCACCAGGCCCTGGAGGCCTGCCCGTCGGCCACCCTCGTCACCAACCTGTTCTCGGTCGAACGCCTGGCCCTCGAGGCGCCCCTCCCACTGGACCGCATGATCTGGCGGGAGCCGACCGAGTCCTTCGACGCCGGACCTCTACGACGACACGTTCCAGATGTTCAACAGCTGGATCTCGCCGTGGCACCAGTGGCTGGACCCCGCCCGCTACGACCGCCACGTCGACACCGTGGAGGCCCTGCGGCCCCGGGTCGTCGCCTCCGCCCACGGCCCCGTGCTGCGCGGCGGATCGATCCACGACGCCTTCGACCGGGTCCGCCGCCTGGCGGGCGTGCCCCGCCTCGTGCCTCCCGGCCAGCCCGCGCTCGACGAGATCCTGAGCACGGTCATCTCTGCCTGAACGCGGACTGCGAGCGTCGCGGCCGCGAACAAGGCCGAAGTCCTCCTCAAGCGGCGAATCGGTCAGGTCGATACTTCTTGCGTGGCGGATCACAACTCCCACGAGCCGGTTCCCGATGTGCCCAGCGTGGCGGACTGGATCGCCGACGTGGTCATCGCCGACCGTGCCGACGCCTCGTCGGCCACCCCGCCGGCGCAGGTCGCGGTGTCGCCCCACAGCCTCCTGCACCGGGTCGTGGTGGCCGAAGGCGGCTCGCCCGACTGAGGTCGCCCGCCGTCTCTGCCGACGTGCGAGCAGGAGCGGCGTATCCTTTTGCCGACGCTGTTCGGTGGGCTGCAGCTGCAGGGCTGGAAGGGGGCAAATAACCCGGATGCGCGGCAGCGCCGGCGTCACCCGACCGACTACAGAGGCTGCACCTGTACCGGCGTCGGAAGCTGGGCTGCCAGGTGCCGGAGGTCGTCGGCGTCCGAGGTCAGAACGATGGCCGAATGCCGGCTCGCAACACTCACGACGTGGGCGTCGACAACGTCTGTCACTTCCGCCTTTGCCATCAGCGATCCGACGTCGTGCGCCTCATCGGGAGCAAAGCCCACCATCTCGCACCCGCGCAGCATGCGACGGATCTGGACCTGACGAGGAGAACGGCTGACCTGGGCAACGACCGGCGCGGTCGTCCTGAGCACAATGCCCATCTTCAGTCTCGCCCGATGATCCGCCCAGAGCCCGCGGTCGTTGCGCTCGGCGGCAACGAATACCCCGGCGTCGTATACAACGTTCATGCAGACCGGGTTCATGCAGACCGGGCTTGAGTCGACGCGACGACTTCGCCGGCAACCCGACGGTGCGCCGCTTCAAGCTCAGCCTCGGTGAGGCGGCCGCTTTCCTCCTCCCACTCGGCGACCGCCCGCAGGCCGTCCCGCACCACCAGGGCCCGCCGGGCTGCTGCCGTCATCCACGCCGAGACGCTGACGCCCTCCTCGGCTGCGGCAAGCACGACCTGTTCATGGACGTCCGGGTCAACGGTGATCGCAAGCTTGGGCGAGGGATTCCCACGAGGCACGGTGCAACTCTACTACTGCCGTAGGATAGTTCGTCCTCGATCGCACCGCTGCGGCGCGGCGCGGCGTTCAGCGCTAGACATCCCGCCGGCTGCAGACGATCCCACCGGCCACTACTGCACCGGCGGCGTACACGACGGTGGTGACCAGCCCGGTGACCCAGGCGGCCCCCCCGGCTCCGCCGGACACGGCGGCGGCCGCGGCGTTGGGCAGGTAGGTGGCCACCGCCGGCGCGAGTGCGGTGACCAGCGGCTCGACCAGGAGCACGGCCACGAGGGCCCCGACCACGGCCGCCGTCTGGTTGCGGACCGCCGCCCCGATACCGACGCCGAGCACGCCGGCCAGAGCGAGCGAGAGGATCGAACCGACGATTCCCTGGGCGGCGGCGGCAGTGGTCAGCCCCAGATTTGGGACGGGCGTCTCCATCTGGAAGACGGTGACGAGGATGCTCAGCTGCAGGGCGACGACCCCGAGGATGGCGCCCACCATGGCGTTGGTCGTCGCCTTGGCCGCCACCAGGACGGTACGGGACGGTTCGGCCAGGTACCGCCACACCACGTCGCCGTGGTGGTACTCCGACGTGACCGAGAGGATGCCCATGAGGATGACGAAGATGCGCAGCGCCGGCACACCATCGAGCACCAACCGCATCTCGAAGTCGCCGGTCAGCACGCCGGTGGCGGCGTGAGCCTGGTGGCTGGCGCCGAAGGCGACGAGCCCGGCGACGACGAGCATCGCCGCGGCGAGGGCCCACATCGTGCGCGTCCGCCACGCCCGTTCCAGCTCGATCATCACCTGCGTGGTGACGCGCCTGCCGACGTCGAGAACCGCGATCATGCCGCGCGCCGCCCACCCTCGATCGAGGCGAAGAACAGGTCCTCCACCGAGGACGACTCCAGGCGCAACTCGTGCAGCGGCACACCGGCGGCGGCGGCCACCTCGCCGACCTGGGCCGTGGTGGCATCCGGCACCAGCACCGTGTCGCCGTCGGGCGACGCCGCCAGCCCGGCTCGCTCCAGCGCCTCCGTCAGCGCCACCGCACCGGGAGTAGCGGCCACGACGCGGGGCCTGGTCAGCTCGGCGACGGGGCCGGCGGTCACCACGCGCCCCGAGTGCACGACGACGAGGTCGTCGGCGATGAGGGCGACCTCGTTGAGCTGGTGGCTGGAGACGAGGATCGTTCGCCCTTCGGCAGCCAGGCTGCGCAGCAGGTCACGCATCCAACGCAGTCCCTGGGGATCGAGGCCGTTGGCGGGCTCGTCGAGGATGAGCACCGACGGGTCGGCAAGGAGGACGGCCGCCAGCGTCAGCCGCTGGCGCATACCGAGGGACAGATTCGACGTGCGGCGCTGGGTGGCGTGGGCCAGGTCGGTGAGGGCGAGCACGTCGTCGACCCGGCTGCGACTGACCCGGAGGGCCCGGGCCAGCACCTGGAGCTGGGCCCGCGCCGAAAGGCCGGGGTGAAAGCCGGCCCCGTCGAGGAGCGCCCCGATGTGGCGGCCGGGCTCGGCGATGGCGTGGTACGGCAGCCCGCCGATGGTGGCCCTGCCGGTGGTGGGCGCGACAAGGCCCACGAGGATGCGCAGGGTCGTCGTCTTGCCGGCACCGTTGCGTCCGAGGAACCCGGTGATGCGGCCGGGCGCCGCTTCGAAGCTGACGCCGTCCAGCGCCAGGGTCGCGCCGTAGCGCTTGGTCAGGCCGTCGACGCGAATTGCGTGCATGCGAGGAGCCGTTCGTCGATGGGCGGGTGGCTGGCGATGGCGCGCCGGTACCACGGCAGCTGGCGGGGAGCGTTCCCCTCGTCGGCGGCGCGGTCGAGCATCTCCGCGAACTGCCGCGGCTGCTGGAGGAGGGTGAGGGCGAACTCGTCGGCGGCCCGTTCCTGCGACCGGTCGACCCCTGCGAGGAGCAGGCGAGCCGGGAGGGTGAGGGCGGCCGTGAGGATGAGGAGAAGGGGGTAGGACCGGGGGTCCCCGGCGGAGGCCACGCCGCCCCAGCCGAGGAGCGGGCTCCACGACAGGACGAGGGCCGCCAGCGCGAACGTGGCGAACTGGACGACGAACGTGAGCGGGAGCCGGCGCGCCCCGTGCCCGAGACGCCAGTGGGCCAGCTCGTGGGCGACGACCTGATCGCACACCTCGGCAGGCCACGCGGCCACGGCGCCGCCGAGCACCACGCGGCGCGTGGCGCCGAGGCCGACGACGTAGGCGTTGCAGTGCTTGCCCTCCTTGCCCTGCTTGCCGTCGCCCTTGCCCGCCGCCACGAGGACACCGCCGCCGACATCGACGCCGGCCCGCGTCCCCAGCGCGACGACGCGCTGGGCAAGGTCATGGTCCGCCGGTTCCAACGGCCCCGCTTGGGCTCGCATGGTCAGGGGCATGGCCAACTGGCCGACGACGGTCACAACGACAAACAGCAGCCACCCCGGCAGCCACCAGTGCGGCGTTGAACGCAGAAGGGCGTAGAGCGGGATCGTCAACGCCGAACCCGCCGCGATCGTGACGGCGAGAACCTTGATCTCGCGCCTTGCCCACGCGCCGGCGGACGACGCGCGGGCGAGCGTGAACGGTGCCCGTGCGATGGTGCGGGCACCGTTCACCACGGCGATCACGACAACCAGGGCCACCATCCATGCACCGATCCCTCGGTTCTCGAGGACTCGGTGAGGGAGCCGGGCCATGACGCACACCACCAAGGCAGCTCCCAATGCGACCGGCTCCGCCAGACTCGAGCCAATCGAACGGAAACGACTTGGTGCGTGCACAACATGGTCCGGCTTGGCCGCTGCGAGAAGCGGCGCCGGCTGGCTGGCTGTCGACGAACTCATGGTTGATCTCGGCCTAGGCCAGGATGGCGCCGAGGATCGGGCCAACGATGGGAACGATCGACACGACTGCACCGAGCAGGGCACCGACAAGGGGAATGAGCTTGCGCATTGGTACGAGTTCCTCCTGTTGAAATGGTCATCCTCACCTTTGAGGAGGCCTGCCGGGGTCTTTGTCGCCGGCGCTGTTGGTAACGGCGGAGGAGCCCAAAGGCTTGAGCAATTTTGTTGTGAACCGTTGACATTTCGTTTATCGGCGTTGCCCGGTGGTTACCTTGGGGCGTGGCGCATGGCCGTCCCCGCATCCTGGTTGTCGACGACGACAAGTCGGTCCGCGACTTCCTCCGCGGCTTCCTCACGATGGAGGGCTACGACGTCGACGAGGCCACGACCGGACCGTTGGCCCTCGACAAGGTGGCCCGCGTTCCGCCCGACCTCGTGCTCCTCGACGTGATGATGCCGGGCCAGAGCGGCCTCGACGTCCTGGCCGTGCTCCGGCGCACCAGCGACGTCCCCGTGATCATCCTTACGGCCAAGGACGACGAGACCGATCGGGTGGTCGGGCTCCGGCTGGGTGCGGACGACTACGTGGTCAAGCCGTTCTCGACTGCAGAACTGGCGGCCCGCCTGGCCACCGTTCTCCGCCGTACCGGCGCGTTCCGCGGCGCCGCCCGCTTGGAGTTCAACGGCTTGAAGATCGATCCCACCAGCCGCGAGGTCAGAGTCCGTGGGCGGCGGGTGGAGCTGCCCTCACGAGAGTTCGACCTGCTGGCGTTCCTCGCCTCTGCGCCCGGCGAAGCCTTCACTCGCGAGCGGTTGCTGGAGGAGGTCTGGGGATCGTCGGCCGACGCCCAGGCCGTCGCCACCGTGACCGAACACATCCGCCGCATCCGCAGCCGCATCGAGAAGCACCCCGACAGACCGCGCTGGGTCCACACCGTCCGCGGCGTCGGCTACCGCTTCCAGCCGTAGCCTGCGCTCAGATGCAGCTCGACTGGTTGCCGTTGACGTCGGTGATGACCACGGCCACCCGGGCGGGCTGAGCCTGGTTGGCTCTGACGACGGAGAAGGAGACCGGCGAGGTTGTGCCGACGGTGAACGGGGGGATGGACACCGGGGTGACGATGTTGACCGTTGTGGTGATCTGGATGGTCTTCAGGCCGTTGCCCGCGTCGCTGACCGTGAAGTCGCTCCGCTTGGGATTGGCGTTGACGATCGTGTAGCTGCACGACGGTGCGACGCTGTCGGGAGCGTTGGCGTTCATCCTCACGGTCTCGGCCTCGGGGAACTCGTTGGCGATCACGGCGTCGAGGTGGTTGTCGCCGTCCAGGTCGCCCAGCGCCACGTCGTGGCTGGCGCCGGCACCGAAAGAGTGTGTGGTGGGGTGGGCGCCGAACGAGGCCGACCCGTTGTTCAGCCAGACGGTCTCGGCACCGCCAAAACCATTGACGACGACGGCATCGAGGTCCGTATCCCCGTCGAGGTTGCCCAGCGCCACGCCGGTGCTGCTGTCTGCCCCGAAGGAGGGCGTCGTCGGGTGGGCGGTGAAGGCGCCGGGCCCGTTGTTCAGCCAGACGGTTTCGGGCCGACCGGCGCCCCTCCCGACGGTGGGTCACCTTGCCGCCATGCACCATGAGCGGATGGACGGCTCGGGCCACCACCGCGGGGATCGGGGGCACGACGCTGCCCGTGCCCGCCCGTGTGCTTGCCGCCGCCACGCCTATCACGCCATGACCCAGCGCCGGCCGCACCGGCCCGCCTTCACCGCGACCGACGCCGCCCGGGAGTTGCGGTAGGAGGCGGACCAGGGCCGGCTCGACCCCGTTGCCAGCGACGCAGTGCTGGCGGCGGCGGGCCAGGGCCGGGAGCCGGACCCGCGCCGACGGGCCAGCGGGACTCACCGCCCGGGAAAGCGACGTGGTGGCATTGCTGGCCCAGGGCTTGGCGAACAAGGCCATCGCTCGGGAGCTGCGTATCAGCCCGAAGACCATAGGCAACCACGTGGAGCGCATCTACACCAAGCTGGGAGTGACGAATCGGGCAGCCGCCACGATGCGCGCCGTGCAGCACGGGCTCGTGGGGACGGGCGCGGCGTCCGCGGGATGACCGGGCGCGCGAGCCTGGGTAGCGGCTGATCTGTTTCTTTGAAGGAGCCCGAGGTCGGACTCGAACCGACGACCTGCTCATTACGAGTCAGGTTGGGCTGAGCGCTGTGCTGACCTGGGGAAAGGCTGCTCAGCACCTGCCGAATCAGCCAAAGTTAGCTGCTCTCGAGCCGAGTTGGCCCGTGGGCCGGGTT
>JBOGID010000274.1:0-29373 GCA_050742295.1 Acidimicrobiales bacterium
GTGTCGACGATCGACGAGTCGTGGGTGGCCATGACGACGGTCGTGCCCGTGCGGTTGATGCGGTCGAGCAGGCGCATGATGCCCACCGACGTGGACGGGTCGAGGTTCCCGGTGGGCTCGTCGGCCAGCAGGATCAGGGGCCGGTTGACGAACGCCCGGGCGATCGACACCCGCTGCTGCTCACCGCCGGACAACTCGCTGGGCAGGTGGTTGGCCTTCTTCGACAGCCCGACGAGGTCGAGCACCTGGGGCACCTGGGCCTGGATCACGTGGCGCGGCCGCCCGATGACCTCCAGGGCGAAGGCCACGTTCTCGTAGGCCGTCTTGTTGGGCAGCAGCTTGAAGTCCTGGAACACGCAGCCGATGTTGCGGCGCAGCAGCGGGACCTTCCACGAGGACAGCCGCCCGATGTCCTTCCCGGCGACCCAGATTCGGCCGGCGTCGGGAGTGTCCTCCTTGATCAGGAGGCGGATCAGCGTGGACTTGCCGGAGCCCGTCGGTCCCACCAGGAACACGAACTCCTGCTTCTGGATATCGATCGATACGTCGCGCAGGGCGACGACGTTTCCCTTGTACGTCTTCTGGACGTTCTCGAGGCGGATCAAATGGGCTCTCCGAGGGGGCGGTTCTCGTCGGGCTTGCTTGGCGCCGACCTCGAGCCGGGCCGACGGGGAAGGTTAGCAGTCTGACCTGGACGAGCAAGGGAACCAGCCAGATGCACAGGCCCCCTTCAACTTGGACCGACGCCCGTCAGCTGCCGCCCTTGCGCCGCCGCCAGTGGAGGTAGGCCTCGATGAAGGGGTCGATGCCGCCGTCGAGGACCCCCTGCACGTTGCCGATCTCGTGGTCGGTGCGCAGGTCCTTGGCCATCTGGTACGGCTGCAGGACGTAGGTACGGATCTGTGAACCCCACGCCACGTCCCGCTGCTCGCCCGAGAGCGCCTCCATCTCCTTGCGGCGCTCCTCCCGGGCCCGTTCCGCCAGCTTGGCCCCCAGGATCTGCAGGGCCTTGGCCTTGTTCTGGTGCTGGCTCCGCTCGTTCTGCACGGCCACGACGATGCCGGTGGGCAGGTGGGTGAGGCGCACGGCCGAGTCGGTGACGTTGACGTGCTGGCCGCCTGCCCCCGACGACCGGTACGTGTCGACGCGCAGGTCCTTGTCCTCGATCTCGACCTCGCCGCTCACGTCCTCCAGGAACGGCACGGCGTCAAAAGAGGCGAAGGCCGTGTGCCGCCGGGCCTGGGAGTCGAAGGGCGAGATGCGCACCAGCCGGTGCACGCCCTTCTCCGACGCCAGTAGCCCGTAGGCGAACCGGCCTTTGACGATGAACGTGGCCGACGTGATCCCCGCCTCGCCCCCGGCCGTGACCTCGTCCAGCTCGAGGGTGAACCCCCGCTGCTCGGCCCACCGCAGGTACATGCGCAGCAGCATCTCGGCCCAGTCCTGGGAGTCGGTGCCCCCGGCCCCGGAATGGACTTCACACAGGGCGTCGCGCTCGTCGTGCTCGCCCGAGAACAACGACCGTAGCTCCAGCGCCGCCAGCTCCCGGTCCAGGGCAGCGACGCCCTCGGCCACCTCGGCCTCGACCGACTCGTCCGCCTCCTCCCGGCCCAGCTCGTACAACACGTCGACGTCGGAAAGCCGCCCTACCAGCCGGTCGATGACCTCGATGTCGTCCCGCACCCGGGCCATCTCGGTGGTCACGGCCCGGGCCTTGTCGGCGTCGTTCCAGAGCTCGGGGTCGGAGGCCTGCTCCTCGAGCTTTCCGAGCCGTTCCCGCTTGGCGGAAACGTCGAAATCCCGCTCCGCCTCACCGACGCGCCGACGGAGCGACGCCAGCTCGTCCGAGAAGTCCTTCACCTATTTCCCGTGGCAGAGCTTGAACTTCTTGCCGCTCCCGCAGTAGCAGGGCTGGTTGCGCCCCAGCTTCTGCTCGGCCGACTTCACCACCTGCTGCGGCACGGCCGGCTGGTCATCGACGGCCACCGCGCCCCCGCCGCCCGCGCCGTCGGCCCCGGCCTCGGCCTGGGCCTGGGCCTGGGCCACGGCGGGCCGGATGGCGCCGCTGCCCTGCACCGGGCCCTCGGCGGCCGAATACTGCACGTTGTGGACCGCGGGCCGGGCCGACGGCTGGACGACCACCTCCAGGTGCATGATGTAGCGGACGAAGTCGTCGGAGATGGCCTCGGTCATCTGGGTGAACATGTCGTAGCCCTCGCGCTGCCACTCGACGAGGGGGTCCTTCTGGCCCATGGCCCGCAGGTTGATGCCCTCCTGCAGGTAGTCCATCTCGTAGAGGTGCTCGCGCCAGCGGGTGTCGATGATCGAGAGCATCACCTGGCGCTCGATCTGGCGCATGTTGTCGCTGCCGAACTGCTCCTCGCGCTGCTCGTAGAAGCGCACGGCCTCGGCCAGCAGGCTCTCGTGCACCTCGTCGGGGTTGGCCGCCGCCTCCAGCTCCTCGGCCGTGAACTTGGTGGGGAAGTAGTTGAGGGCCTCGTGAATGAGGCCGGGCAGGTCCCAGTCCTCGTGGAAGTTGGTCGGGCAGAACGTGTTGACGACCTTGCGCAGCGTCTCCTCCAGCGTCTCCATGGCCTCTTCGCGGAGGTCGACGCCCTCGAGAATGCCCTGGCGGCGCCGGTACACGACCTTGCGTTGCTGGTTCATGACCTCGTCGTACTTGAGGACGTCCTTGCGCCGTTCGGCGTTGCGCGCCTCCACCGTGCCCTGGGCCTTCTCGATGGCCTTGGTGACCATCTTGGCCTCGATGGGGACATCGTCGGGCAGCGTCTTGCCCATCACCCAGTTCATGAGGCCGGTGGCGAACAGCCGCATGAGGTCGTCCTCCAGCGACAGGTAGAAGCGGCTCTCGCCGGGGTCGCCCTGGCGCCCTGAACGGCCCCGCAGCTGGTTGTCGATGCGCCGGCTCTCGTGGCGCTCGGTACCCAGCACGTAGAGCCCGCCCAGCTCAATGACCTTCTCGCCCTCGGCCGCGCACTCGTCGGCGTACTGGTTGGTCAGCTCCTCGACGCGGGCCTTGCCCTCGTCGGACTCGACGATGAGGCCCTCGGCGGCGGCGTCGAGCTTGGCCAGCCCCTCGGCGAACCCTCCGAGGATGATGTCGACGCCCCGCCCGGCCATGTTGGTGGCGACGGTGACCTTGCCCAGCTGGCCGGCCTGGGCCACGATCACGGCCTCCCGCTCGTGGTGCTTGGCGTTGAGGACCTCGTGGCGGACGCCCCGCTTGTCGAGCATCCGGGACAGCCGCTCGGACTTCTCCACCGACACCGTGCCGACGAGCACGGGCTGGCCCTGCTCGTGGCGCTCGTAGAGGTCGTCGACCACGGCCTGGAACTTGGCCTCCTCGGTCTTGTACACGAGGTCGGGCTCGTCGAGGCGGATCATGTCCTGGTTGGTGGGGATGGGCACGACGGGCAGGTCGTAGGTGTGGGCGAACTCGTTGGCCTCGGTGGTGGCCGTGCCCGTCATGCCCGCCAACTTGTCGTACATGCGGAAGTAGTTCTGGAGGGTGATGGTGGCGAGGGTCTGGTTCTCGTGCTTGATCTTGACCCGCTCCTTGGCCTCGACGGCCTGGTGCAGGCCCTCCGACCAGCGGCGGCCCTCGAGGATCCGGCCCGTGAACTCGTCGACGATCTTGACCTCGCCGTGGCGGACGACGTAGTCGACGTCCCGCTTGTACAGCTCCTTGGCCCGTAGCGAGGACTGGAGGTGGTGGACGTAGTTGGCGGAGAGCTCGTCGTAGATGTTCTCTACGCCGAGGGCCTTCTCGACCTTCTCGATGCCGGCCTCGAGGGGGACGACGGCCCGCTTCTCCTCGTCGACCTCGTAGTCCTGGTCCCGGACCAGGGTGCGGGCGATCCCCGCGAACTTGTAGTAGAGGGCCGCCGCGTCGGACACCTGGCCGGAGATGATGAGGGGTGTGCGGGCCTCGTCGATGAGGATGGAGTCGACCTCGTCGACGATGGCGTAGGTGTGGCCCCGCTGCACCATCTGCTCCTTGGACATGGCCATGTTGTCCCGGAGGTAGTCGAACCCGAACTCGTTGTTGGTGCCGTAGGTGATGTCGCAGGCGTAGTGCCGGCGCTTGACGTCGGGCTGCTCGAACTCGCCGGTCAGCACCAGGCCGACGGAGAGGCCCAACCACTCGTGGATCTTCCCCATCCACTCGGAGTCGCGCTTGGCCAGGTAGTCGTTGACGGTGATGATGTGCATGCCCCGGCCGCTGAGGCCGTTGAGGTAGGCGGGCAGGGTGGAGACGAGGGTCTTGCCCTCACCGGTCTTCATCTCCGCGATCCAGCCGAAATGCAGGGCCGCGCCCCCCATGAGCTGCACGTCGAAGTGGCGCTGGCCGATGACCCGCCTGGCCGCCTCCCGGGTGACGGCGAACGCCTCCATCAGCATGTCGTTGAGGGCCTCGTCGACATCCTCGCCCTCCAGGCCGTCGAGGCGCTCCCGGAACTCGACGGTCTTGTGGCGGAGCGCGTCGTCAGAGAGGGCCGAGATCTCCGGCTCCCAGGCGTTGATGTCGGGCACGAGCGTCTGGAGGGCTTTCTGCTTCTTGCCCTCGCCCGCACGTAGCACCTTCGTGAGGATCGACAATGTTTTCCTTCCCGGTGGGTCCCCTGCACCCCACCTCCTCGCCCTGGATGGGGCCCCTGCCCCATCCGGCGCTGTTTCATTGGGTCCTTTCCCGGTGTTGTCGCTGTCCGACCCCGGCGCGTTCTGCCCCGAGTCTACCGGGGGGCCTTCGCATCTCAGCCCGGGTAGTAGCGACCGGGCAGAATACGCCCGTGGCGCGTAACGACCAGGCCGCCAAGCCCGGAACGCCGGCGGGCGTCGACGAAGTCGACTTCAGCTGGCTGACCGACCGCGTCCGCCGTTTCAGCGAGAAGAGCCGCCTCTGGGGCCGGCTCCGCCCGGGTCCGGAGAAGGAGGGATGGACGGGCCTCACGGGCGCCCTGATCGTGGCCCTTCTCCTGGGACTGTGGATGACGGCCGGCGCCTGGGGCGACCGACCGCCCTCGGGCGAGGACACGCTGGCCCACCTGGCGCGTGCCCAGTTCGCCCTCCGGGAGCTCCTGCCCCACGGCCGCATCGACGGGTGGCACCCCGGCTTCATCGTCGGCTACCAGGAGTTCCTCTTCACCGGCCCGGGGTTCACCTGGGCCGTGGGGCTGGTGCGGGTCCTGTCGCTGGGGCTCCTGTCGGTGCCGGGCGCCTTCAAGGTCGTGTTCATCGGGTCGCTCGTGGTGCTTCCGCTGGCGGTGGCCTTCTTCGCCCGCTCGTTCGGGCTGAGCCGGCGGGCGGCCGGGATCGCCGGCATCCTGACCCTCGCCGTCAACAACCCGTTCGGCGTCGGCATCCAGGGATTGTTCAACGTCGGGCTGGTCATCCACCAGTTCGGCGCCATCTTCTTCTTCCTGACCCTTGGCGGCGTCCTACGCCTGTTGGAGCAGCCGCGAATCCGCTGGATCGTCCTCAGCGGGGCGGCCGGCGCCGCCCTGCTGGTGTCCCATGGCATCTCGGTGATCCTGCTGGCGCCGCTGCTGGGCATCTTGCTGCTGGTTCACGTCGTGCCGACACCGTCGGAGGAGCTGCGCAAGAAGAGGTTCGAGGTGCTCGTGCGCCGGGAGGTCCAGGCCGAGCTGCGGCGCCTGGGGGCTGCACCGGCTGAGGGGACGGCGGAGGGCGAGGGCGCCGTCGAGGGGCCCGATGTCCCCGAGATGCCGGCGACTCCGAAGGCCCGGATCGACTGGCGGCCCCTCATCATGGCCGGCCTGCTGTCCGCCGCCCTCGCAGCGTGCACCCTCCTGCCCTTCGTCGCCCACCGCGACCTGCGGGGTGGGTTCACGGGCTGGGGCACACCAACATTCGGTGACCGGGTCAGCCAGATCCGCAATGGCGACATCATGTTCCGGCCCGGGGTGGTGTGGCTGGTCCTGGCCGGGCTGGTCTACGGGCTGTACCGGGTCTACCAGGGCCAGCGGTATGCCCTGGCCATGGTGTCGGCGCCCGTCATCTACCTCATCGTGAGCCACGCCTCGCTGAACCTCTGGCCCTCGAGCGTCGTCAGTAACCAGCTGCCCAACCGGGGTGTCGGCTACGTCGGGATCCTGGCCATGCTCCCGCTCGCCGCTCTTGTCGACCGGGTTGTCGGCGCGCGCGCCGCCGGTTCGGTCGTGGCTGTCCTCGTCGCCGCCGCTGTGGTCGTGCTGCCCATCGGGCCCATCAAGGACATGCCCCGCCAGAGCGGCGACCCGGTGCCGGCCATGGAGGAGGCCGCCCGCCAGGTGCGCAGGCTTGTCCCCGACGGAGCCCGTTTCCTCACCGAGCGCGACTTCCCCCGCGAGATCGAACGCACGGGCCTCATCAACCCCGACCGCTGGCTCGCGTGGGCGTCGGGGCGCAACACGCTGAACAACTTCAACGTCGAGTCCTCGACCGCGGGCGAGCCGGCGTTCGAGGCCGAGCACATCCGGGACCGCCCCGCCGACGCGGTCGGCGCTTCCCTGTCCAAGCTGGGAGTCAGCCACCTCGTGACCCTGTCCGACGAGGCATCGGCGCAAATGGACGGCTCGGCTCGGTTCCGTCGGCTCTGGAGCCAGGCCCCAGTCGTCATCTACGAGGTGCTGCCCGCCGAAGGCCAGCCCGGGCCGGCCGCCCTTCTCACGGCCAACGTGCCCGTCACGGCCCGGCTGACCAAGGGCGAGGCCGAGGCGGTCGACATCTCCTTCAGCGCCAGCGCACCGGGCCTGGCCCAGGTCGCTATCGCCTGGTCTCCCAAGTGGCATGCGCGCCTCGACGGGCAGTCGGTCCCACTGTCGAGGGGCGTTGGGAGCTTGCTCGAGGTCGTCATGCCAGCCGGCGACCACCGGCTCGAGCTGCGCTTCCGCCCCGACGCGTGGGACCGCATCGGACTGGTGGTGTCACTGGCGACCGCGCTGGGCGGGTCGCTGTGGCTGTTCCGACGCCGCCGCCCGCGCCCGTCCACATCCGAAGGCTGACGTCCGAGGTGGTCGACACCGAGCCGGCGATGCCGGCTGTTCCTGCTCAGCGCTCCGCCGACGAGGTTGACGTCACGCGGCTCGTGGCGTGGGCGCACCGGCAGGACCCCGTCCACTGGATCCTGGGCGGGATGTGCGTCGCGTGGTTCCTGACGTTCTTCCTGCTGGGCAAGATGCGCCACGACCGGTTCTCGACGTTCGCCTTCGACCTCGGCACCTATGACCAGGGCGTTTGGCTCCTGTCCCGGTTCAAGCAGTTCGACACGGTGCGGGGGCTGAACCTCCTCGGCCACCACATGAACCTGATCCTGCTGCTCATCGCCCCGGCCTACTGGTTCGGGGCGGGGCCCATCTTCCTCTTGTTCGTGCAGGTGGCGGCCCAGGCCTCGGGGGCGGTGGCCATCTACCTCCTGGCCCGGGACCGCCTGGCCGACCGGTGGCTGGCCCTGGCCTTGGCCGCCGTCCTGCTGCTGAACCCGACCTACCAGTTCCTGACTTGGGAGTTCTTCCACCCCGACGCCCTAGCCATCGCCCCGCTGCTGTTCGCCTACTGGGCGGCTCGGGCCAAGCGGTGGGGGTGGTTCTGGTTCGCGGCCGTCATCGGCTTGCTGTGCAAGGAGGACGTGGCGCTGGCGCTGGCGGCCATCGGGCTCCTCGTGCTGTTCCGCGACCGGGAGCGCCGGGGGCTGGTCATCCTCGCCGTGTCAGCGCTGACCTTCCTGGTCACGACAAGGCTGCTGATCCCCGCCCTGCTGCCCGGCAACGCCCCGTTCTACGACACGTTCTTCGGCGACCTCGGGAACAGCTTCGGCGAGGTGGTGAAGAACTCGGTCCTGCGGCCCGGCAAGACGCTCGACCTGTTCACCCGCGAGGACCGCATGAGCTACTACCGGATGATGTTCGCCCCCGTGGCGTTCCTGCCGGTGGCCTCCCTGTCGACGCTGCTGGTGGCGCTGCCCATGATCGCCGTCAACGCCCTGACCACGTTCCCCTACGCCCGCGACTACATGTACCACTACTCCGCCCTGGTGGTGGCGGGGATCATGCTGGCGACCGTCGAGGGCATCGCCCGCCTGGGGCGCACGCCCAGCGCCCGCCGGTTCCTGGTCGGGCTGGTGGCGGCGTCGGCCCTGGCCTCGACGGTGGCGTGGGGCGTGTCGCCCATCAGCACCCAGTTCCGGCGGGGCTACTGGCCGCTGGCCGCCGACCCCCGGGTGGCCGTGCAGCAGGCGGCGGTAGAGGCCGTCCCCGACGGCGAGTCGGTGGCCTCCATGTACCTCCTGCTCCCCCACCTCAGCCACCGCGAGCGGATCTACAACTTCCCCGAACCGTGGAAACGCGTCGACTGGGGCGTCGCCGGCGAGAACCTGCACGACCCCGGTGGGGTGCAGTGGCTGGTCGTCGACCGCCGCCTGTTCAGCGACTACGACCGCAAGCTCGTGGACCGGCTCCTGCAGGGCGAGTTCACGGTGCGGTTCGAGCGCGACGACATCGTGGTGGCCGAGCGGACCGCGCCCGGGGGCCGCATCGAGATCACCTAGCCTTCGCCTTCGCCTTAGCCGTCGAGTAGGCGGCTCTCCACGGCCAGGATGGCGGCCTCGATCCTTGACCGCAGCTGGAGCTTGACCAGGATGTTGGCCACGTGGTTGCGGACGGCCGTGGGCGAGATGCCCAGCTCGACGGCGATGGCTTCGTTCTCCATGCCCGTTGCGACCCGTTTGAGCACTTCCAGCTCGCGGTCGGACAGGCTCGGGCCCTGCCTCGAAACCGGGTCTGACTCCTCGGCCTTGCGGGCCAGCGTGCCGAACTCCGAGATCAACTTGGCCGCCATCGACGGTGAGATGAGGCTCTGGCCCTGGACCACAGCCCGCACCGCGTCGGCCACCTCCTCGATGGAGACCTCCTTGAGCAGGTAGCCGTTGGCGCCCGCCTTGACCGCGTCGAACAGGTCGTCTTCGTCGTCGCTGACCGTCAGCATGATGATCCGGGTGGCGGGGAATGCCTCCCGGATCGTCCGTGTCGCCTCGATGCCATTGGTGTTGGGCATCCGCACGTCCATCAGGATGACGTCGGGCGCCAACTCCTCGACCCGCTTGACCGCCTCGCCCCCGTCGGCCGCCTCGGCCACGACCTCCATGCCCTCCTCGGCCTCGAGGACCATCCGCAGGCCGCGCCGGAACCGCTCGTGGTCGTCCGCGATCAGGACCCGGATCGGCTCAGCCATGGGGGTCGCGGGCCGCTAGGTCGCGTCGATCAGGCCGACGTCGCCGTCGTTGCGGCGGTACACGACGGCGGGCGAGTCGGAGTCGGCATTGCTGAAGAAGTAGAACGTGTGGCCCAGCATCTCCATCTGGAGGGCGGCCTCCTCGGGCGTCATCGGCTTCAGGTCAAATCGCTTGACTTTGACGATCCGCCCCGAACCCGCTTCATCCTCGCCCTCGTCGTCGACCAACGGTCCGTTGGAGCTTATCGGCTGGCGTTTGTGGTGGGCCTTGCGGCTCTGGCGGCTCTTGACCTTCTCCACCTGGTGGGCGAGCTTGTCGACCACCCGGTCGATGGCCGTGTAGGGGTCGTTCGAAGCCGCCTTGGCCCGCAGGATCTGGCCGTGGCCCCGCAGGGTGACCTCGCAGACCTCCTTCTCGGAGATGCGGGGGTTTCGCTCCTCCAGGAAGTGGACCTCCGCCTCGTCCCACCCGTCCATGTGGCGGACGACCCGGGTGACCTTCTCCTGGGCCGCCGTGCGTAACCGGTCAGGGACTTCCATGTGACGCCCGGTAATGGTGAACTCCATGGCGACCTCCAGTTCCTGCCGGTCCTGCCGGGATGAGTAATGGCCGCGTGCGGCTGACCTGGTCTTTGTCCCCACACTCGCCTGCAGGGAAGCTGGCGCCCCCGGCCGTGGCGGCCTCACGGCCCGACACTGCCTGGTAGGAGGCGATTCCCTCCCTCTCCTCCCGGTGCCCGCCAATCGGGCCCGGTCGGGCAGGACTTACCTCTAAGCCGCACCATGATCGGCAACCAATGGTTGCCTTACGTGGGTCGTTTCGCCTGCGGCTGGCATCGACTTGCAACCACAGACCCGCACACGGCCATACCGAATTCTACGCGCCGAAGGAACGTTCGGGCCGCTGAGACTGCGACGATCTGGGTCGCGCCAACTCCGTGGAGGGCCCGCGCCGCTGCGCTGACGGTCGCGCCGGTCGTGATGACATCGTCGACGAGCAGGATGCGTTGTGGGACGCGGTGGCCGGCGGCGGCCCGCAGGTCGGGCCCGCGATGGCGGTCGGCTTCGGGACGGCCGGTCTGGGCCGGCCCGGGCATGCGGACGAGCAGCCTTCGGCACGGCTTGCCGAGCCGACGGGCGACGGCCTTGGCCAGGAGCTCGGCGTGGTCGAAGCCGCGCTGGCGCCTCCGCTGTGCGGTGGTCGGGATCCAGGTCACGACGTCGACCTCGTCGCCGCGGACGAGCCCGGCCATGCCCGCGGCCAGCCAGGCAAGCGACGAGCGGGCGTTGCGGTACTTCAGGCGGGCGACCAGCTCCCGCCCCGCGCCGGCGTAGTCGAGCAGCGAGACGCACCGCTCGACCCCGGCCGGGCACGGGAGGCTCCGCGACGGCCTCAGCTGGCCCCGGCACCGGTCGCAGGGTGCCGCCCCGTGGCTGCCACACACGGGACACGTCGCCGGCAGCAACATGGTCACGCCGCCTCGCTGATCAGGGCCATGACATCGGCCGGACGGTGCATCACGTCGGCCCACGTGAACCGCAGCACCGCCCACCCGGCGAGGACGAGCGCGTTCTGCCGTGTCCGGTCGGTCTGGAACTGCTCGTCGCCGTGCGCCTCGCGGCCGTCGAGTTCGATCGCCAGCCGCCGGAGTGGGTAGGCGATGTCGATGAAGTACCGCTGCCCGCCGATCACGATCTCGAACTGCCGCACCGGCTCCGGGAGGCCCCCGGCCCGCAGCAGTTGGAGGAGCCGCACCTCCAACTCGCTCCCCGCCGCCCTGCCCTCCGCCCGCCGGTCGAGCAGCCGCCGCAACCTGGCCACACCCGCCCGCCCCGGCGCGGCCAACTCCTCCAGCCGCCGCCGCACCCGCACGTCGGTCGTCAACCCCCGCCGCAACGCCGCCTCCAACGCCTGCTCCAACGCCTCGTCGCCCACGACGGCCGCCAAATCCACCAGCGTGCGGTCGACGGCGGTGACGGGAATGCCCGCGATGGTGAGCCGGTCGGGCCGGTCGAGACGGCTCCGGTGGATCATCACCGTCCCGACTCGGTTTGTGCCGCCGGGCGGCACGGTCAACTCAATCGGCATCCCCTCACGGATGGTGTGAAGCACTGCTGCGGCCCGGTGCGAGGCGACTGTGCCCGGCGGGCCGGCAAGCGTGGCCGCCACAAGGCGCTGATGCCACGTCTGAGCGTGACCGGCGAGGAGATAGACGCCCGCGTAGCCCCCGGGGCACCAGCGCCCGGCCTGCAACCGGCGATGGCACGCGTCGGGGGTAGCACCGGCGTTGATCGCCTGCCAGCGGCTAAACGCGCCGTACTGCTTGGCGGCGAGCTCCAGGATGGCCTCGTCGAGAACTCTCATACCGTCTACGTTACTGAGACGGTATGACACACACTTTCAGTGCACCTGACTGCGAAAACCGCAGCCAGCTGCACACAAAGCAGCTCAGGTGCCGACGGTCCAGCTGCTGAGGTATTCGGCCTGGGCAGGCGTCAACGTGTCGATCTGGACCCCCATGGTGTCGAGCTTGACCTTTGCGATCTCGCGGTCGATGTCGGGGGGGACGTCGTACACCCGCGGCTCGAGCTTGCCGCGCTGGCCGAGCACCCACTCGGCGCACAGGGCCTGGTTGGCGAAGGACATGTCCATGACGGCCGCGGGGTGGCCTTCGGCGGCGCCCAGGTTCACCAGGCGGCCTTCGGCGATCACCAACACTCGCCGCCCCTCGCCGATCACGAACTCCTCCACGAAGGGCCGTACCTCGCGCCGCCGGCCGCCCGCCATTTCCGCCAAAGCGCCTAGATCGATCTCGATGTCGAAGTGGCCCGAGTTGGCCAGGATGGCGCCGTCCTTCATCACCGCGAAGTGCTGGCTGGCCAGCACGTCCCGGACGCCGGTCACGGTGATGAAGATGTCGCCCTCACGGGCGGCGTCGATCATGGGCTCGACCCGGAACCCGTCCATGGCCGCCTCCAGGGCCCGCAGCGGGTCGACCTCGGTCACCACGACCTGGGCGCCCATCCCCTTCGCACGGGACGCCACGCCCTTGCCGCAGTAGCCGTACCCGGCCACGACGACGACCTTGCCGGCCAGCAGCACGTTGGTGGCCCGGATGACGCCGTCCAGCGTCGACTGGCCGGTGCCGTACCGGTTGTCGAACATGTGCTTGGTGTCGGCGTCGTTCACGGCCACGATCGGGAAGCGCAGGGCCCCGTCCTTCTCCATGGCCCGCAGGCGGATGACCCCGGTCGTGGTCTCCTCGGTGCCGGCCAGCACTTCAGGGACCTGCGAAGCCCGCTGCTGGTGCAGCCGCGACACCAGGTCGCAGCCGTCGTCCATGGTCACCTGCGGGTGGCGGTCCAGCACCGCGTCGATGTGGCGGAAATAGGTCTCGGTGTCCTCACCCTTGATGGCGAACACCTCCATCCCCTCGTCCAAGGCCAGAGCCGCGGCCACGTCGTCCTGCGTCGACAGCGGGTTGGAGGCGCAGGCCACCACCCGAGCGCCGCCCGCGGCCAGCGTGCGCAGCAGGTTGGCCGTCTCGGTCGTGATGTGCAGGCACGCCGCCACCGTCACGCCCTCCAAGGGCCGTTCCTTGGCGAACCGTTCCCGGATCGACGCCAGCACGGGCATGTGCGTGTCGGCCCACGCGATCCGTTGGCGCCCCAGCTCGAGCAACCCAGGATCTGCGATGTCGTAGCTCATTGCGCTTCTCCCTCTGGCCGTGTGCCCCTGAGCGCGGCCTTGATTTCGTCGAGAACGGGTACAGGGCCGGGGTCGATCCCCTCCTGCAGGGCGAGATGGATGGACACGAAGTCGCCGAACAGCATCAGGTCGAGCATCTGCGCCAGCTCGCCTTCGCCCTCGGCCTGGACCTCGTGGATGTCGGACACGACCTCCTGCATGATCTCGGACACGATCCGGAACCGCTCCATGACCTGGGGGTGCTCGAAGTCGTGCCGGAGGTTCACGCACGTGAACGCCTGGCGGGTCAGGTCGCCGTGCTGGCCCCAGCCCACGACCTCGTTGTGGCACAGCTCGGGGTGGGTGTTCCAGAACGCCGGCACCTTGGCGTTCTCGTTGATCTGGGTCTTCCACCGGTGGGCCGCCACCGCGCCTAAACCGCCACCGCCGTACACCAGAGGCAGCGTGCGACCGATGCGCCGGGCCAGGTCTTCGGCGTGGTTTCCTGGCCTCGCCAGCCGGTCCCGCCGCACCGTGGCCTGCTCGGCGGCCAGCTCGATCCAGTGCGACGCACCGGGGAACAGGCCCATCTCCTCCAGCACCACCAGCGGCGGCACGGCCAGGGCGCCGACACCGGCCCGGGGCTGGGGGATGCCGTCTGGGATGCCGATGACGGTCGCGTCCCAGGACGCGGCCCGGTGGGCCAGCTCGCCGCCGCGTGTGATGGCGACGATCCGGGCCCCCTGTAGAGCCGCCTCCGACACCGCCTCGATCGTCTCCTCGGTGTTGCCGGAGAACGAGACCGCAAACACCAACGAGCCTTCACCCACGAATGCGGGGACGTGGTACGAGCGGAAGACCAGCACCGGCACCGGCAGGTACGGACCGGCCGAGTTCACGAGGATGTCGCCTGCGATGGCCGACCCGCCCATGCCGATGAAGACGACGTTCTCGATCTCCTCGCGCTCGGGCAGGCTGTCGAGCCCCCTCGCCCGCTCGGCCGCCTCCATCATCTGCTCGGGGAGGCGCGCCGCCGCGTCGAGCATGCCTTCGGTGTCGAGGACGTCCGCCCGCTGCGCCACGGTCATGACTCGGGCTTGAACGTCGGCTTGAGCCCGTCGGCCGCAACCTTGGCCATCAGCCGCGCGTGCTCCTCCTCGGCCACCGTCTCCGCCTCGTCGATGAGCATGATGGGGATGTCGTCCCGGATGGCGTAGCGGCGCTTCAGCCGGGGGTTGTAGAGCGACTGCTCGTCCTCGAAGTAGTACAGCGGCCCCTTGTCCTGCGGGCACGCCAGGATCTCGAGGAGGAGCGGGTCAAGGGCCATGGTCAGTTCCCCTTCACGAACTCGAGCACCTGGGACAGGTGTTCCCTGCAGGACGCCTCGTCGGGCGCCTCAAGGTTCACGCGCAGCAGCGGCTCGGTGTTGGACGGCCGCAGGTTCACCCACCACTCGCCGAAGTCGAGGGTGAGGCCGTCGGTGCGGTCCTGGCCGGCGTCGGGGTACGCAGCCGCGACCTTCTCGATGACCGCCCTGGGGTCGTCGACCTCGACGTTGACCTCGCCCGAGCCGGCGTAGCGCTCGAACGGCTTGCGCAGCTCCGACAGGGGCTCGGGCGCCACCGAGAGCAGCTCCAGCACCAGGACGGCGGCGATCAGCCCCGAGTCGGCCCGGTAGTTGTCCCGGAAGTAGTAGTGGCCCGAGTGCTCACCGCCGAACAGGGCGTCGCGCTCGGCCATGACCGTCTTGATGAACGAGTGGCCGACGCGGGTGCGCACGGGCACGCCGCCGTTCTCCTCGATGATCTCGGGGACGGCCTTGGAACAGATCAGGTTGTAGATGATCGTGGCCCCGGGGTTCTTCTCCAGGACGGCCTTGGCCACCATGGCGGTGGTCGTCGAACCGGAGATGGCCTCGGCCTGGTCGTCGACCAGGAAGACTCGGTCGGCGTCGCCGTCGAACGCGAGCCCCACGTCGGCGCCCGTCTCCAGGACGCGGGCCTGGAGGGCCTTGAGGTTCTCGGGCTGGATCGGGTCGGGCGGGTGGTTGGGGAAGTTGCCGTCCAGCTCGGGGAACAGCATCTCCAGCTCGAACGGCAGCCTCTCGAACACCCGGGGCACCACCAGCCCGCCCATGCCGTTGGCCGTGTCGGCCACGACCTTGAGGGGCCGCAGGCCGCTCACGTCGACGAACGACCGCACGTGGTCGGCGTAGTCGTCGATCAGGCTCTGCTCGGTGACCGACCCGCTGGTGGCGGCGGTCTCACCCACTCCGGCCTCGGCCATCTCCTTGATCTGGGCCAGCCCCGTGTCCTGCCCGACGGGGCGGGCCCCCGACAAGCACATCTTTATGCCGTTGTACCTGGCAGGGTTGTGAGAGGCGGTAAACATGGCGCCGGGGGCGTCGAGCTTGCCCGCCGCGTAGTAGAGCAGGTCGGTGGAGGCGAGGCCGAGGTCGACCACGTCGGTGCCCGTCGACGTCACGCCCTCGGCGAACGCCGAGGACAGGGCCTCGCCCGACGGCCGCATGTCGCGGGCCAACAGCACCGTGGGCGCGCCCGCGAACGTCGCGAAGGCCCAGCCGATGGCCCGCGCCGTGTCGGCGTCGAGCTGGTCGGGCACAACCCCGCGCACGTCGTAGGCCTTGAAAATGGCATCGAGAGGCATCGAGGCGCCCACAGTAGTTGGGGGGCGGGACGGCCTACGCTCGCCGCCGTGCTTTCGGTGGTCATGCCCGCCCACAACGAGGAGGCGTTCCTCGACGCCGCCGTCCGCGAGGTGGTGAACGCGCAGCGGGCCGCCGGGCGCGACTTCGAGGTCGTCATCGTCGAGAACGGGTCCACCGACGAGACCGCTGCCCTCGCCGCCAAGCTCGAAGCCGAGCTCCCCGAGGTGCGGGCCCTCTCCAGCCCGCAGGCCGACTACGGGGCGGCCCTGCGCACCGGCTTCATGGAGGCTAACTGCGAGCTCGTCGCCATCTTCGACGTCGACTACTACGACTTCGACTTCCTCGACCGGGCCCTGGCCATGGCGGCCGAGCCGGGCGGGCCCGACATCATCGTGGGAGCCAAGCGGGGCGAGGGGGCACACGACACCCGGGCCTTCCCCCGCCGCATGGTGACGGCCGTGTTCTCGGGGATCCTCCGCTACGGGTTCGGCCTCAAGGTGCCGGACACGCACGGGATCAAGGTCGTCCGCCGTGCGCCCCTCACCGACCTGGCTGCAGCGTGCCGGTACGGCTCCGAGACGTTCGACACCGAGCTGATCCTGCGGGCCGAACGGGCCGGCCTCAGCGTGGCCGCCATCCCCGTCACGGTCGAGGAGAAGCGCCCCTCCCGCACGTCCATCGCCAAGCGGATCCCCAAGACCCTGCTCGCCCTGGCGAAGCTACGGGTCGCCCTCTGGCGAGGCAACTAGCCTAGCTAGCGATTAGTTAGCGAGCCTCGCCGTCCTTCTTCTCCTCGTGGTACTTGGCCTCGACGTTGACGGTCCAGATGTCGTGCGGCGGCTGCTTGCCGAGGATGTTCTCGACCGACAGCATGGCCGTATACATGGAGTGGTCCTGGTTGTTGTACTTGTGCATGCCGTTGCGGCCCACGGGGAACACGTTGGGCGCGTTGGCGTCGATCCACTCCCGCAGCTTCGCTACGTTGGCCTTGTAGGTGTCGTTGTACATCGGGTACGCCTTGGGCATCCGCACCACGTAGCCGGCCTCCACCCGTCCCGGCTCCACCAGCCCCAACGCCGCCAGCTCCTTCTTGCCCAGCTCGACCAGGTCCTCGTCCTTCGAAGTCCAGAGGTCGTCGCCCTCGAACACGAAGTACTCCAGGCCGAGGCAGGTCTTGCCCTCCTTGACCATGTACGGCGACCACGAGCCGAAGTTCTGGATGCGGCCCAGCCGGACCTCGGGCGAGTGGACGTAGATCCAGTTGTCGGGGAACCCGTCCGACTCGGGCACCACCAGGGCGACGGTCAGGAAGTCCCGGTAGCTCAGGCCGTCGGCCGCGGCCTGGACCTCGGCAGGCACGGGTGGGTCCATGATCTTGAGCAGTGTCGAGATGGGCATGGACGAGATCACATGCGACGCGTCGTAGCGGGTGGCCGAGCCGTCGTGCGACGCCGTCACCGCCACCGCCCGCCCGCCGTCGTGGTGCACGCCCGTCACGGCCGACTCCATGACCACCTTGGAGCCCTGGGCCTCGACCAGCTCCCGGCACCGCTCCCACATCATCCCGGGGCCGTGCTTGGGGTACTGGAACTCCTCGATGAGGCTGGTGATGTCCTTCTGGTTCTTCTTGGGCATCACCGCGTTGAGGACGGCCTTGGTCAGCGACAGGTTCTTGATGCGCTGGGCGGCCCAGTCGGCCTTGATCTCGGTGGCGGGCACGCCCCAGACCTTCTCCGTGTACGTCTTGAAGAAGATCCGGTAGAGGCGGTTGCCGAACCGTGACGAGACCCAGCCCTCGAAGGAGTTGGGGTCCTTGGGCTTGCGCACCCGGGCCCAGCCGTAGGACGCCACGCACTTGACGGCCTCGGCCAGGCCGAGGCCACGCAGGGCGTTCATGGGCTTGAGCGGGTAGTCGAAGAACGAGCCGTTGTAGTAGATCCGGCTCTGACGGGGCCGCAGCAGGAACTCCGAGTCGGGGAGGATCTCGTGCCAGAGGTCCTCCACCTCCTTGACCTTGGTGAAGAACCGGTGGCCGCCGATGTCGAACCGCCAGCCGTCGCGCTGCACCGTGCGGGAGATGCCTCCGACGACGGAGTCGGCCTCCAGCACGGTGGAGGGGTGGCCCTTCTTGCCCAGCTGGTAGGCGGCCGTCAGGCCCGCGGGGCCGGCGCCGATGATCACCACGTTCGGCTCTGCCGCACTCTCGGTTTCGCTCATTCGCTCCCTCAGGACGCTGCCGCCGGCCGGAACCGGACCAGGCCGGGTCGTTCGAAGTACTTCGTCGACACCGTGATCACCCGGGTGTTGTCGGGGCGGATGTCATCGAGTCGTTCCACCAGGTTTGAACACTTGGTACCGAACGTTCGATACCCAGGAGCCCACACGAGCCACACGTCGTTGGCCGGTCCGGCCCGCTCCGAGAGCATCTGGGCGAACGGCTGGGTGCGTCCGGCACGGCTGAACCTCTCGTAGTCGACCCAGTCCACCAGTTCCGGGCCGGTTGCGCTGGGAAATGTCAGCTGAATCAGTCCCTCGGTGCGGATTTCGCGGCTGACCGAAGGCCCGAGCTGGTCGGGGCAGTAGGCGATGACGTCGCCCGCCCGGGCGCCCGCGTTGATGGCCGACGCCACCCGCCCGGCACTGGTGCGGTCGCCGACCACGTTGGGGATGTTGGCCCAGAAGCCCAGCACCACCGCCACCGCCAGGACGCCGTGGAACACCCGCTGGTCGGCGATGGCGTTGGTGCCGAGGGCGACGAGGATGACGAACAGCGGGTAGAGCACGGCGGCGTAGCGGACGGCGAAGGCCGACCGTCCCACTTGGCCAGCCACGATGGCGACGGCGAGGGTCCCGAAGGCGACGGTGGTCAGCCACTTGCCCGGCGAGCGGGGATGGAAGTCGAGGAGGACGCGCCGGCCCCGGCCCTCCACGGCCCAGCCGAACAGGGCGAGCCCGATGAGGCCGAAGTACATGAGCCCCAGCGCGATGCCGGGGTCCCAGTAGCCGCCCGCGAAGTGGGTGACGGTGTCGAACATCGACCGCAGGTTCCCTGGCCGTCCCCACGGCGTGCCCGTGTGGGCCAGCTGGTACAGGAACGTGGGCGCCCACGGCAGGAACAGCACGCACCCGGCGAAGATCGCCACCAGGCTGCGCCGGGCGCCGGCCACGGCGTGACCGGCCACGGCGTTCGGGTCACGCAGACCGGCCACGGCGTTCGGGTCACGGCCCGAGCGGGCCAGCCAGGCCAGGGCGGCGACGCTCACGGCCAGGAGGTACAGGCTCCAGTAGTGCGACAGCAAGATCGCGGTCGTGAGCAGGGCCAGGGCAACCTGGTGGCGGCGGCCGCCCCCCTCCAGCAGGGCGAGGACGGCGAGCAGGGCCAGCAGCACCAGCACCATGACCATCGAGTACATGCGGCTCTCGGTGGCATACCGGATGGCGAACGGGCCACTGGCCATGAGCAGGGTGGCCGCCCAGGCGACGCGGCGACCACCGATGCGGCGGGCGGCCAGGAACGTCAGCGGGAGGGCGGCCAGCCCGAACAGCCCGGGCAGCATCCGCACGGCCAGGTTGCTGTCGCCGAACACGACCATCCAGGCGTGGAGGACCACGTAGTAGAGGGGCGGCGCCCCGTCGTGGCGCAGGGCCTCGTGGATCTCGCCCAGCGGGAGCCGGGCGATATTCACCGTCAGGGCCTCGTCGAACCACAGGTGGGACCACGTGGCGAACCGGGCGGCCACGCCGATGACCAGGGCGATGACGACGGCCGCCCGCCAGCCGGCGCTGATCGGGGCGCGGGCGATGGGCGGGTCGGACTCCAGCAGGGGGGAAGGGCGCGCCGAGGGAAGGTCGGGGTCGGTGCCTTGCGAGATCAGGTCCAAATCAGGCGCGGTGTGGCGGGTGGTTCCGCAATCAGCTACGTGCCTCCCCGGTCACGGGCGCTGACTGCCTTCTGCCGGTCGACTCGGCGTGCCGCCGGCTCGAGCTCCTCCTGCCGCTGCCGGTCGGGGGGCTCGTCCGCATCGTCAAGCGCTTCAGCGTCGAGGTCGACCGGTCCACGCCGGTGGAAGTACACGACGGCAGCGATACCCCCGAAGGTCAGCAGCCATCCCAGGATGTCGGGGCCGGTCCAGCCGAAGTGGAGGTTCACGTGGGTCGACGTGGGGACGACCACCATCAGGTTGGGGCTGACCCGCCACGGCCCCCGGGCGCCGGACGCCTTCCAGTTCGGGAAGTACGACGCCTTGACCAGCACCGGCGAGCCGGCCCGGTCGACGTCGAAGGAGATCGAGTTGTCGCTCGTTTTGATGTTCTTTACGCCGGTGCCGGGCACGGGCTTGCGGGGCGGGTTGTCGACGGCGACCCCCGACCCGACCGTCGGCACGGCCGTTGGCACGTCGCGCATCTCGACCCGCGGCCACTCCTTGGGGCCGTCGGCGGCGAGGAACACGTCGTGGGCGTTCGGGTCCATGTACCAGTTCACAGCCACGTCGAGCCACGGTCGTTCGGCCCGGGTCTGAGCCCCCTTCACCACCGCCGGCTCGAAGGCCAGGGGCACGACCAGTTCGGAGCCGCTGATCTCGTAGGTCTGCCACCGGCCCGTCTGGGCGATGAGGCGGAGGTCGGGGTGGACCGACGCCTGGGCGATGGCCTCGGGCGAGAAGGCGATGTAGTAGCGGGTACCGAGCAGCTTCATGTGCTCGACGCCGGCGGTGAGGTCGAGGGCCCGGTAGGGCAGGTCACGCTGGGGGTTTGACGGGGCCTTGGACACCTCGCCGGCGTTGAGGAAGTGGAAGGGCGTGGTGGGCGAGGACTCGAAGTAGAGCCCCTCCATGGACCCGATGCACCCGTCGGTCCAGTACGGCAGGAGCATGAGGGCCATGGGCGTGCCGAACTTGTCGAGGCCCGACTCGTACTCCCAGTGGGCCCGGCCGCAGCCCTGGGTCTCGCCCACGCCCTTCATCATGTCGATGACGGCCTTGTACTCGGGGTAGGCCTCCTTGCGCTCGTAGCCCGAGTAGTTCCACTTGGCCCACGAGGGGATGAAGCTGGAGTCGGTCGTCTCGGGCTTGGGCAGCCAGTTGGGCACGGCGCCGAGGGGCAACCCGACGCCCATCCACACCGCCACGGCGGCCAGGATCGGCGCGGCCCGCAGCATCCGCTTGGACGGGTACTGCGGGTCCTGGGCGAACAGCTGGGAGAGGGCGATGCCGGCCTCGGAGATGGCCACGCCTGCCAGCAGGTACAGCGAGAGGTACCAGAAGGGCAGGACGCGGGCGTTCCACAGGCGGCCCTGGGGGGCCATGACGAACACGGCGGCGGCGATGGTGGCCATGCCGAACAGGAACAGGCCGGTGCGCCGGCGGAACAGCACCGAGACGACGACCCCGGCCAGGGCCAGCATCACGATGAGCCGCAGGCTGTTGGGGTTGTCCCAGCGGAACAGGTTCTCGCTGTACTCGGTCAGCTTCTCCCAGCCCATGTTGTTGACGTACGGCAGGCGGACCAGGAAGGGCAGCGACCAAAAGGCGGCCAGGGCGGCGCCCACGCCGAGGATGGTGCCGAGGAACTTCACCCGGCTCTTGCCCGGCCGCAGCAGGAGGAGGACGAGCGCGCCGACGACGGCGAAGATCGTGGGCAGGAGGTGGCTCAGGCCCGTCAGGGCCAAAAGGACGGCGGCCACGCCCCGGTGCTTGCCCGTGTCGAGCCCCCGGGCCACGAACCCGAGGAACAGCAGCGACAGGGACAGGCTGATGGCGAACGAGAACTCGCCCGCCAGCGTCGACGCGATGTTGCCGCCGTAGATCGTGAAGTACCGGTCGAAGAGGAACGGGATCGTGGCGGCGGCCATGATCGGGGGGCCGGGGAACCGCATGCCCATCAGCTTCCCGAAGGCCCAGGCGCAGACGGGAAGGCCGACCAGACCCAGGATCGTGACCAGTTTGAACGCCACGCCGTAGGGCAGCAGCACGTCGAGGACGACGATCAGGAACGACGGCAGCGGGAAGTAGAACCAGAAGGCGGGGAAGCCGGCGTACCAGTCGGGCGCCCAGCCCGTGATGCGAAGGTTGGGGAGCAGATGGTCCCGCATGTAGGCGGGCCCCCACACGTGCGCCCCCATGTCGCCGCCCGCCGGGGTGGTGTTAGCGAAGATCAGCTCGGGGTGGAGCTGGCTGAAGACGAAGATGACGGCCGCCGTCACGATCCCGAACGTGATCAGCTGTTCAGGGCCGAGGTTACGAAGTTGTTGGAGCGACACTCCCGGCCGCCGGCGAAGGAGCTGGCGCATGCCCCTAATAGTGTCACCCCTGCGCGACCCCTGGAGATCAGGGTTTCTTACGAGTCTGCGAAATCAGCCCGCGGCGACGTGGGACAGGATTTCCGCGACCTCGACCTTGTGGCCGTCGGAGTCCCACCAGCGGGCTTCGCAGGACGGGCAGGAGTGCATGGTGAACTGCGTCCCGGCGATCGTCAACCGGATCTCGACCAGCACGTCGGCGCGGCAGTGAGCGCACTTCATTGGGATCTCCCTTCCTCAGAGCCCCCTCAGGCTGCAGGAGGTATCGGCACGCCCCAGCGCCGGCTTGAGCCTTTTCTTTACCGGCTGAGCAGGACGATCAGCGTCCAGGCGTTGAAGGCGGCGTGGGCCACGATGGCGGGCCCCAGCCGGCCGAAGCGCACGACCAGGGCGCCGAGCAGGATCCCCAACGCGCACAGGCTGACGATGACCAGGATGAGGGCCTCGGCGGGGAGGTCCTGGGGGTGGGCCAGGCCGAACAGCACCCCCGAGATCACCACCGCCCAGACGGGTGAGGTGCGCCGCAGCAACGACCGCAGGAGCAGGCCCCGGAAGAACAGTTCCTCGACGATGGGGGCGCCCACCGCCACGAACAGGAACAGCCCCACCTTCCCGGCGCCGCTAGCCGAGTCCAGCAGGTCCTCGACGGGCGTCGTCACCTCGGGGTCGCCCAGGAGGGGGCTCAGGAGCAGGGCGATGCCGGGGATGAGGATGACCTGGGCGAACACGCCCGCCGCCAGTCCCACGAGCAGGTCGACGGGCTTGCCGCGCAGGCCGAAGTCCTCGGCCAGGCTGCCGCTGCCCTTCCTCTTGGTGGCCAGGATCGCCGCCCCCGCCAGCCCGACCCAGAGCCCGATGGCGGAGAGGGCCTGGCCCCCGAGGCTGAGGTCGTCGGCGTCGGGGCCCTGGCCCGCCAGCCAGATGCTCGCCAGCAGGGTGGACAACACCAGGCCGACCAGGAAGCCCATGGCGGCGTCGCCCAGCCCCCAGCGGGGCTCGGTCCTTTCGGTGGCCAAGCCCCGGAGGCTACGAGGCGGCGCGGGCGGTGGGGCCCGCCGAACGCCGCCGGTCCTCACCCGTCCACCCACGGGGCGGGCTGAGGCGGTCGGCGTGCATGGTGCAGAGGTCGATGGTGTGGGGATTGGGCTCGCCGAGGTCCTCCAGCCAGACCGATCGGGTGGCGTACTGGAAGGCGAGAGCGGCGCCCGCCGGCTCCGCGCACCCCGGACGGCTGCAGAGGCGGGGGCGTTCCACGGGTTCAACCGTACCCAAGCACACCTGATTTCAGGGGGATACGAACTGAAAAGAGCCGTGCGGCGTTTAGCATGACGACATGAGCCCCCCGCCCCCGCCCCCCCGGGGTTCGCGGAAAGCCCGCCCCGGCGCGCCGCCGCTGCCTGGCAGTGGAAGTTCCGGATGGCCGCGCCCCATCGTCTGGGGTCTCATCACCGTCGCCGTCCTGGTCGTCGTCCTGGCCCCGTGGCTCAGCAGTTCCTCGACCCAGGAGCTGACCTACAGCCAGTTCCGGGAGAAGGTCGTCGCCGGTCAGGTCAAGGAAGTCGAGATCTCCAACGAGTCGTCACGCTTCAACGGCGAGCTCAAGGAGGGTGACAACCGCAAGTTCACCACGACCGGCCCGGCGCAGGTCCCCGACGAGGACCTCGCCCTCATGCGGGAGAAGGGCGTCGAGGTCAAGTTCCGTTCGCCCAGCTCCAACCTGCTCGGCTCGATCATCGTGTGGGTGCTGCCCATCGCCATCCTCATCGGGTTCTGGGTGTGGATGGGCAAGCGGGCCCAGGGTCAGATGGCCGGGATCATGTCCATCGGCCGGTCCCGGGCCAAGGTGTACACGACCGAAAAGCCGAAGACGACGTTCAACGACGTGGCCGGCTACAGCGGCGTGAAGCAGGAGATCAAGGAGGTCGTCGAGTTCCTGAAGCAGCCCGGGAAGTTCCGCGAGATCGGGGCTCGCATCCCCAAGGGCGTGCTGCTGGTCGGCCCGCCGGGCACGGGCAAGACGCTCATCGCCCGGGCCGTCGCGGGCGAGGCGGGCGTGCCGTTCATGTCGATCACGGGCTCCGACTTCATGGAGATGTTCGTGGGCGTCGGGGCGGCCCGCGTGCGCGACCTGTTCCAGACCGCCCGCAAGCAGGCCCCCTGCATCATCTTCGTGGACGAGATCGACTCCATCGGCCGCAAGCGGGGCGCCGGCCTGGGTGGTGGCCACGACGAGCGGGAGCAGACCCTCAACCAGATGCTCTCGGAGATGGACGGGTTCGAGACGACCGAGGGCATCGTGATGATGGCGGCCACCAACCGCCCCGACATCCTCGACCCGGCGTTGCTCCGGCCCGGACGGTTCGACCGCCAGATCGTCGTCCCCCTGCCCGACCTCGACGAGCGGCTGGCCATCCTCAAGGTCCACTGCAAGGACAAGAAGATCGCCAAGGACGTTGACCTCACGGTGGCCGCTCGAGGCACGCCCGGCATGAGCGGTGCCGACCTGGCGAACCTGGTCAACGAGGCGGCCCTGTTCGCCGTGCGGCGGGGCGCCCAGGAGGTCCACATGGAGGACTTCGAGGACGCCCGAGACCGGGTGCTCATGGGCCAGCGCCGGGAGTCCATGGTCCTCTCCGACAAGGAGAAGGAGATCATCGCCTACCACGAGGGGGGCCACGCCGTGCTGGCCTACGCCCTCGAGTTCGCCGACCCGGTGCACAAGGTGACGATCCTGCCGAGCGGCATGGCCCTGGGTGTGACCCAGCAGCTGCCCATCGAGGAGCGCCACATCTACCAGCGGAACTACATCGAGGACTCGCTGGTCGTGCGGCTGGGTGGCCGTATCGCCGAGGAACTCGTGTACGGCGTGATCTCGACCGGTGCCAACAACGACCTGGTCGGCTGCACCGAACTGGCCCGCAAGATGGTGCGGGAGTGGGGCATGAGCGACCGCGTCGGTCCCATGGCCTGGGGCTCGCAGGGAATGGTGTTCCTGGGCGAGGACCTTATGCACTCGCGCGACTACTCCGACGAGACGGCCCGGGTCATCGACGAGGAGGTCGAGCGGATCCTGCGCGAGCAGGAGGACCGGGCTCGGGAGGTGCTGAGCGAGCACCGGGGCGGCCTCGACCTGGTGGCCCGCAACCTGCTCGAGAAGGAAACCATCGACGGCGCCGAGGTCGGGGCCCTGGTCGACCAGGCCGCCGGACGGGTCGTACGCCGCAAGCCCCTCCCCCGCCCGATGGCCGGCGAGTCCGACGGCGAGGTCGAGCACGACCGCGACATCGACACCCGCAAGCGCCCGCCCAACGGCAGCGCCGACCCCACCGAAGAGATCGCCCCCACCCGCCGATCGCGGTAGGCGGCGTGCGGCCGCACGGGCGGCTGCGGGAGGATCGCTCGACCACGGGTAAAATGGTTGCTGGTGGGGCCGCGCGTGCGGCCCCATTCCTCCGAGAGGACGCCCGCTGAGCACGTTCACCGCTGACGCTGCTGCTGCCCTGCCCGGTCCCGAGTGGCTCCGGGCCCGGCGCGCTGCCGCGGCCGAGCGGCTCGCCGACATGGTCCTGCCCACCGAGGCGGAGGAGATCTGGCGCTACAGCCGCATCTCCGAGCTCGACCTCGACCGGTTCCGCCCCGCACCCGCGGCCGACGCCCCGGGCGTGCCCGCGGCCCTGCAGCCGGTCGTCGACGCGGCCAGCCCCTTCGCCGCCCTGCTCGTCGTGCGCAACGGCCAGGTCACCCACGCCCAGCTCGACTCCGCCCTGGCCGAGCGCGGCCTCTACGTCGGCGACCTCCCCGGCTCGGCGGACGGTGACGACGCCCTCGGCGCCGTCGCCCTGGCCTCCACCGACGCCTTCACCCAGCTCAACGCCGCCTTCCTGCCCGGTGCGGCGACGGTCCGGGTCCCGGCCGGCATGGCGGTCGAGCGGCCCATCCTCATCGTCCACTGGCTCGACGGCGACGGCGTGGCCGCCTTCCCCCGCACCGTCGTGCAGGCGGGTGCCGACAGCGAGGTCACGGTCGTGGAGCACCAGGGCTCGGCACCTGGCGTCACCGCCTTCACCGACCCCGTGGTGGAGCTCGACGTCGCCGCCGCCGCCCGGATGCGGTATCTCAACGTGCAGGACCTCGGCGACAGGGTGTGGCAGGTCGGCTACCAGGCCAGCCGGGTCGGCCGCGATGCCACTCTGCAGTCCGCCGTCATCGCCCTGGGCGGCGACTACGCCCGGGTCCGCACCGACTCGGTGATCACCGACAAGGGCGCCACCAGCAATCTCACTGCCGTCTACTTCGCCGATGGCGACACCATGCACGACTTCCGCACCCTGCAAGACCACGCCGGCCCCGCCTCGACCAGCGACCTGCTCTTCAAGGGCGCCGTCCAGGACCGGGCCCAGGCCGTCTACTCCGGCCTCATCCGGGTGCGGAAGGACGCCCCCGGCACCAACGCCTTCCAGACCAACCGCAACCTGGTGCTGAGCGACGGGGCGGGCGCCAAGTCGGTCCCCAACCTGGAGATCGAGAACAACGACGTCCGCTGCAGCCACGCCACCGCCGTCGGCCCCATCGACGAGGAGCAGCTGTACTACCTGGAGAGCCGGGGCGTGCCGCCCGAGGCGGCCGAGCGGCTGATCGTGCTGGGGTTCTTCGGCGAGGTCCTCGACCGGCTGCCCCTCCCCACGCTGGTCGCCGCGGTCAAGGCGGCCGTGGCGGAGAAGGTCACCAGGCGAACGGAATGAGCCACCACCCCCACCGCCACTTCGTCGCCAAGGTGGACGAGATCAAGCCGGGCACGGCCCGCAAGTTCGAGGACGCCGACCACCGCATCGTCGTCGTGCGCATCGGGGACCGGTTCTACGCCCTGGGTGACCGCTGCAGCCACGCCAACTACTCGCTCTCGGAGGGGGACATCTGGGAGGACGAGCGCGAGATCGAGTGCCCCAAGCACGGCAGCACGTTCTCGCTGGAGACGGGCAAGCCCCAGACCCTCCCGGCGACGACGCCGGTGCCCGTCTACAAGGTCGTCGTCGAAGGTGACGACGTGTTCGTGGAGGTCGCGTGAGCCCGGAGCCGTCAACCCTGATCGTGGCCGGGCTGCACGCCGGCGTGGAGGGCCAGGAGATCCTCCACGGCGTCGACCTGTCGGTGTCGAGCGGCGAGGTGCACGCCGTAATGGGGCCCAACGGGTCGGGTAAGTCCACCCTGGCCCACGTGATCATGGGCCGGCCCGGCTACCACGTGAGCGGCGGCAGCATGACCCTCGACGGCACCGAGTTGGCGGGGATGGCGCCGTGGCAGCGGGCCCAGGCCGGCCTGTTCCTGGCCATGCAGTACCCGACCGAGGTGCCGGGCGTTCCCTTGGTGGACGCCCTGGCCGAGGCCCTGCGGTCCCGGGGCCAGGACGCGGCCACCGTCCGTGATCGCGTCGCGGCGGAGGCCGGGCGCGTGGGGATGAGCACCGCCCTGCTGGCGCGGCCGCTCAACGTCGAGTTCTCGGGCGGCGAGAAGAAGCGCAACGAGGTCGTCCAGCTGGGCGTCCTCCAGCCCAGGATCGCCGTCCTCGACGAGATCGACTCGGGCCTCGACGTCGATGCCCTCCGCGAGGTCAGCCGGCGGGTGCAGGAGATGACCGAGGAGCTGAACGTGGGCGTCCTCGTCATCACCCACTACAGCCGCCTGCTCCACGAACTGCACGCCGACCGCGTCTCGGTGCTGCGCAAGGGCCGTATCGTCGCCACCGGCGGGCCCGAGCTGGCCGAGGAGCTGGAGCGCACGGGCTACGCCGGCTACGAGGAGGACCCCGCTTCGGCGGCTGCCGCCGGCGAGCCCCCCTCGCCCACCGCTCTGCCGTAGGAGGCCCTACGGGCGGGTCGTGGTCGTGGTCACCGGCGACAGCAGCTCGCTGAGGAACGGCCGGGTGGTCGTCGTCGTCGGGGCCGGCACGGTGTCGGGCACGATCGTCGTCGGCGTGCTGACGGGCGTGGCGTTGAGGCCCACCGGGGTGGGCAGGGGCTCCTCGCCCGCGACCACGTAGACGGGCGTCCCGATGGAGAGCCGTTCGGGGAGGATCTCGGCCGCGCTCATGGAGATGCGGACGCACCCGTGCGAGGCCGGGTAGGCGGGCACCGACCGGGACCCGTGGATGGCGATGCCGCCGTTGAAGTACTGGGAGTTGTAGAGCGACCCGAGCGGGCCCGTCTCCCACCCGGTGCGCTGGGAGTAGACGGTGAAGGCGCCCGTGGGCGTCACCGCCCGCCGGCACCAGCCTTCGGAGCAGAACCGGGCGTTGTTGCCGGTCGAGGCGTTGAGGATGAGGGCGACCTTGTTGTTCTCGTAGAGGAACAGGACCTGGCGGTCGCGGTCAACCTCGACCCGCTTGAACCCGCCGCCGCCGATCAGGGGCGCCTCGTCGTCCTTGGCGGCGTTGATGGCGGCCACCACGTCGTCGGTGGCCCGGCCCGTGCGCTCCAGGGACTTGACCTTCTGGAAGGCGAGGACGGCGTCACGGGTGTTGCCGTCGTAGGCCTCGTCGACCTGACCCACGTAGTAGTGGAGCGCCGCCAGTTCCTTCTCGATTGCGAGGACTTCCGGGCCCCTGGCCCCCACGCCCAGCCCGGGAGGCGGCGGCAGGGTCGTGCCCACGGCCGTCGTCGCCACCGCCACGCTGGTGGGCGACAGCGGCGCAGACGTCGTCGTCGTCACCGGCTCGTCGAGGGCCACCGCTTCGAGGCCGAGCGGTCGGGCCCCCAGCTCGGCGCCGGCCCCACCCCCGCACCCCGGCAACAGAGCAGCCGCGAGTACGGCCGCAGCCACGGTGATCCAGCCTCGGAGGCGCTCTCGACGCATAGCTCTGTTCATGCCCCGCTCCTGCGGAACCTACCAAGGGAATCGCCGGCGCCGTCCAATCGCCGCTTACCATGCCGCTCGTGCTGCTGGCTCCTGGCGACCGCTCTCCCACCTTTATCCTCGACGACATCGCCACCGGCGAGCAGGTGACCAACCCCTGGACCGAGGGCCCCACCGTCGTCACCTTCTTCAAGGTGACGTGCCCGGTGTGCCAGCTGGTCGCTCCCAAGGTCCAGGCCCTGGCCGATGCCGGCGCCCGGGTGACGGCCATCGGGGAGGACCCGGCGCCGGCCCTCACCAAGTACGCCGAACGGTTCGGCCAGCGCGTCCCCACCGTTACCGAGCCGCCCCCCTACCGGGTGTCGTCGGCGTACGGGGTCACGGCCGTGCCCACCGTCTTCCTGGTGGACCAGGACGGCGTCGTGCAGCACGCCGTGGGCGGCTGGGACCGCCAGCGGTGGAACGCCGTGGCCGCGGCCGTGGGCGCCCCGCCCCTCTCCGCCGACGGGGACGGCCTGCCGTCCTACCGCCCCGGCTGAGGCAGCCGCAACCGCCACTGACCCGGTCGGGTCAACTGATCCTTGGGGCCTATGCGGCCGGGCCGTCCACGGCGTTCGGGCC
>JBOGID010000275.1:0-19897 GCA_050742295.1 Acidimicrobiales bacterium
GCCAGGGCGATCCGCTGGCGCTGGCCGCCCGAGAGGGTGTAGCCGCCCTCGCCCAGGCGGCTGTGGTGGCCGTCGGGCAGGGCTTCGATGAACTGGTGGGCCTCGGCGGCCCGGGCCGCGGCCTCGACCTCAGCGTCGGTCGCGTCCGGGCGGCCGTAGGCGATGTTGGACCGCACCGTGTCCGAGAAGAGGAACGTCTCCTCGAAGACCACGCCGATCTGGCGGCGAAGTGAGTCGAGGGTGACGTCGCGGATGTCGGTCCCGTCGATGGACACCGAGCCGTCCTGCACGTCGTAGAACCGGGGCAGCAGCAGGGCGACGGTCGACTTGCCCGACCCGGACGGCCCGACCAGGGCGACCGTCTCGCCCGGCGCGACGGTCAGCGTGAAGCCGTCCAGGACGGGCTCCGACCGCAGGTAGCCGAACCGCACGCCGTCGAACCGCACCTCGCCGGTGACCGCGGGCAGCGGGGGCGCGTCAGCCTTCTCCTCAACCAGGGGCGTCGAGTCGAGGACCTCGAAGATGCGCTCGGCCCCGGCTCTCGCCTGCTGGGCCACGACCGTCATCGTGGACAGCATCCGCACCGGCGCCACCAGCTGGAGCAGGTAGGAGGAGAAGGCCAGGAACGTGCCGATCGAGATGCGCCCGTTGAGCGCCATCCAGCCGCCTAACGCCAGCACCGCCACCTGCCCCAACGCGGGCACGGACTGCAGGCCGGAGCTGAACCACGCGGTGATCCGCACGGCCCGCAGCCGGGAGCCGAACAGCCGGCGGGCCCGGTCGACAAGCCGGTCGAGCTCCTGCTGCTCCTGGCCGAACCCCTTCACGACCCGCACGCCGGCCACGGCCTCCTCGACCACGCCCGCCACCTCGGCCGCCTTCTGCTGGGCGTGCCAGGCGGCGGGGAACACGGTCGTGCGCAGGCGCAGGGCGACGAGGGTGACGACGGGCACGACCGTCACCGCCACCAGCGTCAGCAAGGGCGACAGGAACAGCATCACCGTCAGCGACGCAAGGAGCAGCACGACGTTGCCGCTGAACAGGGGCAGGAACATGAACAGGCCCTGCACCAGGGTCACGTCGGAGATGGCCCGGGACACGAGCTGGCCGGTCTGGAACTCGTCGTGGCGGGCGAAGTCGAGCCGCTGGAGCCGGCTGTAGATGTCGTTGCGGAGGTCGTACTGCACGCCGAGGGCAACCCGCCCGCCCACGAACCGGCGCACGTGGGCGCACCCGAACCGGAACAGCCCGGCCACGACCAGGATCGCCAGCCACGGGGCCAGGGGCCGGCGGTCGGAGAGGATCACGTCGTCGATGACGACCTTCTGCACGACGGGCGTCAGAGCGGTCACCGTCAGCCCGGCCAGGGCGGCGGCGAAGGTCAGCACGACGTCCCGCCGCCGCACCCGCACGTACGGCACCAGCCGCCGCAGCCACCCGACCGCCTCGGAACGACGAGGGGTGGCCCCGGTGGCCCTGGTCACCGCGGTGCCCACGTGGCGCGGAGGGCGTCGAGGGCGGGGCCCAGTTCGGCGAGGCGGCCGACGAGGTCGGGCCCGGCGACGTCGGCCAAGCGGTCGGCCATGGCCGACTCGGCTTCCCGGAGCGCGACAACGCCCGCCGCGGTCAGGGCGATGCGCAGCGACCGCCGGTCGCCGGGCACCGCCTGGCGCGTCAGCATGCCCCGCTCCACCAGCCCGTCGACGGCGCCCGTGACGGTGGGCTTGGCCATGGCCAGGGCGTTCGCCAGGTGGGTCGCTCGCTCGCCGCCGTCGTCGACCGTGGCCAGGACCCGGTACTGGGTCAGCGACAGCCCGCCCGTGGCCCGCTCGAGCAGCCGGGCCACGCGCGCCAGGTTCCGGACTGCCTTGCGGTCATCGCGCACGGCACCAAAGTAGTTCATCCTTCGAACTGTTCGGAAGCCGCGCCAGTTTGCCTACTCATGAGTCGGGCAACGGCTAAGGTTGGGCCTCTTGGATGACGCAACCCTCCTCCATGAGCTCTCGCCCGAGGCGGAGCGCCTTCTCAACCGCCACCTCGGCACGGCCAAGGAGTGGATGCCCCACGAGTATGTTCCCTGGAGCCAGGGGCGTGACTTCGTCCCCGGCGAGATGTGGGAGGAGACGCCCGAGTCGCTGCCGCCCGCCGTGCGCAGCGCCCTGCTGCTCAACCTGCTGACCGAGGACAACCTGCCCTACTACACGCTCCACATCGACAAGATGTTCGGGCGGGAGCACCCGTGGGTGGAGTGGACGAGGCGGTGGACGGCCGAGGAGATGCGCCACGCCATGGTCATCCGGGACTGGGTGATCGTGACCCGGGCCATCGACCCCGTAGCGCTGGAGCGGGCCCGCATGCACCAGGTGAGCACGGGCGAGGTGCCCGAGCCGCCGACCGCGGCCGAGGGCATGGCGTACGTCGCCCTCCAGGAGATCGCCACCCGCATCGCCCACCGCAACACCGGCAAGCACCTGGGCGAGGCCCACGGCGGCTACGACATGTTGGCCCGGGTGGCGGCCGACGAGAACCTCCACTACCTGTTCTACCGGGACATCGTCAGCGCCGCCCTCAAGGTCGATCCGTCGACGATGGTGAAGGCCATCGCCAACCAGGTCATCGGCTTCGAGATGCCGGGCACCGGGATCCAGGACTTCAAGGCCCACTCCCGGGTCATCGCCAACGCCGGTATCTACGACGTCGAGATCTTCCTCGACCAGGTGCTCGTTCCCGTCGTGCGCAAGTACTGGCGGATCGAGGAGCTGGAAGGCCTCGACGGCGAGGCCGAGCAAGCGCGCGATCGGGTGATGCGCCACTTCGAGCGCCTGGGCCGGGTGGTGGCCCGTTACGCCGAACGGCGTGCGGAGCCTCCCGACGCCGCCACCGGTTGAGCGGCTGACGGCTAACTCCCATGGCGGCGCGGGTCGAGTTCACGCGCTCGGAGGAGTTGCGGCGCCGCCAGCTGGTCGTCGCCAAGCGGCGGGCGTCGGGCCTGCTGGCCGCTGTCACCGTCCTCTTCCTCGTCATCACCATCTGGGGCGGCGACTCGACCTGGGTGGGCTACGTGGAGGCCACCGCCCTGGCCTCGATGGCGGGCGGCCTGGCCGACTGGTTCGCGGTGACCGCCCTGTTCCGCCACCCGCTGGGCGTGCCGATCCCCCACACGGCCATCGTCGTGGAGCGCAAGGACCAGTTCGCCGCCACCCTGGGCGAGTTCATCTCCGAACGGTTCCTCACCCCCGACGTGATCCTCGAGCGGGTCCGGGAGGCGGGCATCGTCCGCCGCGTCGCCGACTGGCTGTCCCAGCCCGACAACGCGGCCCGGGTTGCGGCCGAGCTGGCCACGGCGGCGGTGGGCTTCGCCGACGGGTTGAAGGACGAGGGCGTGCACGCGGCGATGGAGCGGTTCGTTCAGGAACGGGTCGAGCGGGTGCAGCTGGCGCCGGTGGCGGGCAAGGCCCTGCGGTTCCTGACCAAGGACGGCCGCCACTACCAGGCGGTGGATGCCGCCCTGGGTGGACTCGACCGCTACCTGGGTGAGAACCGGGAGGCGCTGCGGCGACGGTTCGGCGACAAGTCCCCGTGGTGGCTGCCGGGCGCCATGGAGCACCGCATCTTCGAACGGCTCCTCGACGGGGCCCGTTCGGTCCTGCGGGAGATGGTGGGAAAGCCCGAGCACGAGCTGCGGCGGCAGTTCGAGGCGCGCCTGGAGAAGTTCGCCATCGACCTCGAGTCGTCCCCCGCCTGCCTGGAGAAGGGCGAGGCCCTCAAGGCCGAGCTGCTGGCCCATCCCCAGCTGCGGGACTGGGTGGCCGGGCTCTGGACCGACGTCAAGGCCCAGCTCCGGGCCCAGGCCGCCGACCCCGACTCGGAGCTGCGCCACCGGCTGGCCGAGGGGATCGCCGCCGGCGGCCGCCGGCTCGGGGAGGACAGGGCGCTGGCCGGAAAGCTGGAGGCCGGCATCGAGACCGCCGCGTCCTACGCCATGCGCAACTTCGACCTGGCCGCGGTGGTGGCGACGACGGTGTCGAGGTGGGACGCGGCCGAGACCGCGTCCCGCCTCGAACTGCTGCTCGGCCCCGACCTGCAGATGGTCCGCATCAACGGCACCATCGTGGGCGCAGGCGTCGGCCTGGCCCTGCACATCGTGGCCGAGCTACTCGGCTGAAGGCGGCGCCCACACGCCGATGTGGCCGCCGGTGGGGTCGAGCACGTGGGCGAACACAAGCCCGCCCGGCGCCTCGGTGCGGGGCACGACGACCTTGCCGCCCAGCCGCTCCGCCGCCGCGCACGTCTCGGCCACGTCGGCCACCTGCACGTAGGGGATGGCGTACGTCGCGGGCGTGCCCGGGTCGGACGCCCCCGTGTCGTTGATGCCGCCCTGCAGGTTGTGGCCGTCACCCGTCGTGACGACCGAGTACGGCCCTTGCAGCTCGAACGTCCAACCGAACAGGTCTCCGTAGAAGCGCCGGGCGCCCGCGGGGTCGGGCGTGCCGACCTCGAACCACGTGACCGCTCCGGACAGGTTGATGGGGGTGATGGTGTTGGTTTCGCTCATGGGTGCGACCCTGAACCCACCCGGCGACAGCGTCCTGTCGGCGTTTGCCCCAGAAGTTCGATATCGCGCAAGTGGGGGTCATAGCCCCATTTGCGCGATGACATACGGCTATTCGAGCTGGGTGGGACGGGCGACGAGGCCTTCCAGGTCCGGCGGGCCGCCGAACTCACCGCGGTCGGGCGCACGTTCGTCCAGCACCCGCACCGTCTGGAACCGGTCGACGCGGAAGACCCGCCGGTCCTCCCGCAGCCGGCACCAGCCGACGAGGTACCAGCTGTCCTTCACGCCCACGAAGCCGAGCGGTTCGATGCGGCGCCGGCTCACGGCGCCCGTGCGGTCCTCGTAGTCCGCCTCCACGACCTGGCCGTCGACCAGCGCCCGTTCCAGGTCGGCGGAAACCGGCATCCCCGCCGACGGGGCCGTCATCACGTGCACCCGTCCGGCCAGGGCCCGAGCGCCGTCGGCTTCGGCCACGGCCATGGCCGCCAGCAGCTTCTGCAACGCCGTGCGTGCGGACTGGGCCAGCGGTGTTGCCCCCGGCCGGGCCAGCGCCACCGCGATGGCGGTGGCCTCGGCCGCCGAGAAGTTCAGCGGCGGCAGGGTCCGGGTCGCGTCGATGGCGTACCCGCCCGTGCGGCCCGACGAGGCGTAGATCGGCACACCCGCCTGCTGCAGGGCCGACAGGTCCCGCTCGATGGTCCGCACGCTCACCTCGAACCGGCGGGCCAGCCACGAGGCGCTGCGGTAACCGGGAGCGGCGGCCCGCAACTCCTCGACCAGGGCGTACAGCCGGTCGGTCCGGTTCACACCTTGCGGTTGCGGAAGTGGCCCTCGAGCAGCTCGACGGGGATGGGGAAGATGAGCGTCGAGTTCTTCTCGGTGGCGACCTCGGCCAGCGTCTGCAGGGTTCGCAGCTGGAGGGCGCCGGGTGCCGAAGTGAGCTTGTTGGCCGCCTCGGCCAACTCCAGGCTGGCCTCCAGCTCGCCGGTGGCGGCGATGACCTTGGCCCGCCGTTCCCGCTCGGCCTCGGCCTGGCGGGCCATGGCCCGCAGCAGCTCGGGCGGCAGGTTGATGTCCTTCACCTCGACCTGGCGGACCTCGACGCCCCAGGTCTCGGTGGACGCCGCGATCTGGGCCCGCAGCTGGCTGTTGACGTCCTCCCGGTGGGCGAGCAGGTCGTCCAGCTCGAACCGGCCGATGATCGAACGCAGGCTGGTCATCGCCACCCGCTGGCTGGCGAACCGGTAGCTGTCCACGCCGACGATCGAGCGCACCGGGTCGATGACCTGGAAGTACACGACAGCATCGACCTGGACGGTGACGTTGTCCTTGCTGATGACGCCCTGGGGCGGGATGTCGACGACCTCGACCCGCAGGTTCACCTTCACGACCCGGTCGACGAGCGGGATGCGGAAGATCAGGCCCGGGCCCGATGCATTGGGACGCACCCGGCCCAGCCGGAAGATCACCGCCCGCTCGTACTCGGTGACGATGACGAGGAAGCAGGCCGCCAGCGCCAAAGTGGCCAGGATTACGACGACGATGCCGGCGAGCACGTTCATGAACGGTGCCGCCTCCGCTTCACGGGCTCGGCCAGCATCAACGGTGCCGGCGGGTGCGGTAGCCCCTCGATGGCCGCATAGAGCTGGCCGAGGGTGGCGGCCGCGAAGATGGCCTGGAGGCGGGACTCGGCCTCGTCCAGCTCCAGGTGGCCGCTCCGGCACGCCGCCAGCACGGTGGTGATGGCCCAGGACTCGGCCTGCTTGGTGGGACGCCGCTCCGAGGCCGCCTCTGTCGTTCCCACAGCACCATGATGCCAGCCCCGTAGGCTTCGGACCGATGACGATCCGGGTCGTGCTGGCTGAGGACCACTACCTCGTGCGCGAGGGCGTCCGCCGGCTGATCGAGTCCCAGGACGAGTTGGATCTGGTCGGCGTGTGCGAGGACCTCCCGAGCCTCATTACTGCCATCGAGAAGGACCCGACCGGTATCGACGTGGTCCTCACCGACATCCGCATGCCCCCCACGAACACCAACGAGGGCCTCCAAGCGGCCGAGCGGCTGCACGAGCTCAACCCCAAGGCCGGCGTCGTGCTCCTCAGCCAGTTCGTCGACCCCGCCTACGCCCTGGCCTTCCTCGAGCGGGGGTCACGGGGCCGGGGCTACCTCCTCAAGGAGCGGGTGTCCGACGTCGACCAGCTGCTCCACGCCATCCGGGAGGTGGCCCGCGGCGGGTCCTACATCGACCCCAAGGTCATCGACGCCCTGGTGGCGGCCCGCTCACGGGCGGCGTCGTCCCCCATCGCCCACCTCACGCCCCGGGAGCTGGAGATCCTGTCGGAGATGGCTCAGGGCAAGAACAACGCCGCCATCGCCGCCGCCCTCATCCTCTCCGAACGGGCCGTCGAGAAGCACATCAGCTCGATCTTCTCGAAGCTGAGCCTCACCGAGGAGCGTGACCTGCACCGACGCGTGAAGGCTGTCCTGTTGTTCTTGTCCGATCAGGGGGGCTAGCCCCCCCCGGAGGAAGGCGGTGAGCACGGTAGCCACAGGGTCCTTGACATGTGAAGATCAACGTGAGCAGAAATGGTCGAAGCCCCCGTCCCCGTACTGATCGTCGACGATCAGGCGCCTTTCCGTAACGCCGCGAAGGCGGTGGTGCGGCTCACGCCCGGGTTCCAGGTGGTCGGCGAGGCCGAGTCGGGGGAGGCGGCCGTGGAGCTGGTCGAGAGCCTGCACCCGGCCCTGGTCCTCATGGACATCAACATGGGCGGCATCAACGGCATCGAGGCCACCCGGCGGATCACCACCACCCACCCCGACGTCATCGTCCTGCTCCTGTCCACCTACCAGAAGGACGACCTCCCGTCCGACGCCAACACCTCGGGCTACGCCGGCTACGTCAACAAGGACGAGTTCGGTCCCGGAGTGCTGCGGGAGTTCTGGACCGGCCAGGCCCCGAACGGGGGCTGACGACCCGGGGCCCGAGCCCTCATTCGCGCCCGACGGCGTGTTGATTGATCGCCGGCCGGTGGCACAAAGAGCGCGGTCGAGGGGCGGCCGTCGGGCGCCTCGGCGCGAAGCGCCGACAGCGAGGGACGGCAGTCGTCTAGACAGGTGGCGGCGCTCAGCGCCATCACCTGAACCCAGAGGAGGTCACCTTGGCGGACCGCACGGCCAGCGCCGTCTGGCACGGAGATCTGTTCGCGGGCACCGGCACGGTGTCCGCCACCAGCAGCGGCCTGTTCACCGACGCGCCGGTGACGTGGGCGGCCCGCACCGAGGACTCGGGCGGCAAGACCAGTCCCGAGGAGCTGATCGCGGCCGCCCACGCCGCCTGCTTCTGCATGGCTCTGTCCAACGAGCTGTCGTCCCGTGGCAACGAGCCCGAGACCCTGGAGGTGTCCGCCACCTGCACGTTCGTGCCCGGCGAGGGCGTCACCGCCATGATCCTTGACGTGGTCGCCACCATGCCCGGAGTGGACGAGGCCGCGTTCCGGGAAGGGCTCGACGCAGCCGAGCAGTCCTGCCCGGTGTCGGGCGCCCTCCGCAACAACGTGGCCATCACCGTCAACGGCCGTCTGGCCTGAACCCCTGAACCGGGTCATCGTCGACGGGAACAACGTGGTCGGCGCGGCAGCCGACGGGTGGTGGCGCGACCCCCCGGCGGCCGTCCGCCGCCTGCTGGAACGGCTCCACTGCTACGCCCGCAGCAGCGGCGAGGACGTGGTGCTGGTGCTCGATGTCCCCCAACCCGATCTGGCCGAGGGCGACGACGGCCACGGCGTGGAGGTCCGCTACGCCACCCGGGCCGGTCGCAACGCCGCCGACGACCGCATCCGGGAACTGACCCAGCGGGGGGACGTAGTCGTGACGTCCGACCGGGCCCTGGCCGACGACGTCAAGGCGGCGGGTGCAGCCGTCCTGGGCTCGGGCGCCTTCCTGTCACGGCTCCAGCAGACCGGCTGCTGACCCAGTTTCCCCAGGCGGCGACCGAAGGCACGAATGGCCGGCCAGGAGGCTGCTGATTGAGCCCTCATTTCGCGCCCGACGGCGTGATCAGAGCAACCCGGCACCGTAAACAGGCTGGTGAGCGGCCGTCGGGCGCCTCGATGCAAGGCGCCGACAGCGAAAATCAGCAGCCTCGTAGTGTCCTGTAATTCCGATCTGACGAATGCCTGCTATCGGCGTGATCGTTCTGGCGCAGAACCAAGTCGAGCTACACACGCACGGTTCCGTCGAGAAGTACGCCGGCGCCGGAGAGCGCGGCCCCTCCCGGCGTACCGAGCGGCCGATACGCGTTGGCCCTATTCGCGCGGGCGCCCTCCAAAGGAGGGGGCCCCGAGTGCCGGGCCGGCGGGCATAAGGACCATTCGTGGGCGAGCGGCGCTGTCCAGCACGCGTTGCGGATCGTGCGCTAGTCCCGTATTCCGCACCGCCGGCGTGCGGGTAGCGGTCCGGCCAGCCGGTCTGTCGCGCCAGAACCGCGACCAGTTCCGTCGACATGTCGCTGGATGGCAGGCGAGGAGGACGGCTGGATACGAGGCCACTGCCGCCTGACGATCCTGTGCGAGCCACGATGTAGTTATGACACCGGCGCTCACCTTCATTTCACCAGCTCGGTCCACGGGATAGATGCCGCCGCCCTCGCCAGCGGCTTCCTCGAGGCCTGGGCGTCCCCGCCCACCATTGACGAGCATCTCGCACTGCTGCCCAGCTCGAGCCACATTGCCCTCGCGCTCGCCGACGGTGGCGTGGTCGGCTTCGCCAACGCCCTCAGCGAGGAATCCCGAGCGCCGGGACGTGGACGGGTTCGGAAGCGTCATCGAGCGGCACTTCCCGGACGGCGCAGCGGCAGGAACAGTCGAGCGGCACTGCGAGGAGCCCCTCGACGGCGGCACCGATCTACGCGGCGGTCCTCATTACCCGAAGGTCGTGGGTTCACACCATGCGAAGGCCCAGGTCACAGCACCTGGCCTTCAACTTGTCGGTGGGCGCGTCACCGGGTTCGTCTACCGAGTGGCGAAGGCGCGAGTCGTTGACCTGCGGTTTTCTCGTAGACGCGGCCGGTAGACGTCGACCGGGTTCCGGACGCGACGAGGGCGGCGAACTGATCCCCTGCAGAGGCGCTCGTGCCAGGCAAGAGATGCTGATACGTGTGCATGGTGAACGCCGGATGGGCGTGACCGAGCCTCTTGCTGACGACCTTGGTAGGCACACCGGCAGCGACGAGCAGCGACGCGTGCGTGTTACGCAGGTCGTGTAACCGAATTCGCGGCAACCCGGAACGGCGCGCGATGCGATCGAACAGCTGGCTCACGGACTCGGGGTTGAGGAACCGACCGCGCATGTTGCAGAACATCCAGGCGTCGGGTCCGTGCGGCAGCCCCCTCATGGCAGAGCCGACGACGCCAGCGGTCGAGCTGGCGCATCGTGTGGTGGTCGAGGTCGACAGTGCGCCGACTGGTGCGGGCGCGAACGACCATGTGGACCTCGAGGTCGTCTTCGGTGCCAGTCCTGTCCCGGTGCGACCGAGCCGGCAGAGCAGCCGGCCGCCGACCCGGCCGCTCTACCGTCGGCGATCACCGACGGGTCCACCGCGGCCAGCATGAGCTTGGCCCGCCGGAACATCTCGAACCTCCCGTCCTCGGTGACCGTCCCCCACGACAGGTAGAGGAACCGGTCGCCCTTCTTGCCGTGGACGTACGGCCCGGCAAAGTCCGGACCGTCCCGGACCGTCCCGGACCGTCACGTCGAACGCCCACGAGACGGAGTCGGCATCGCCGGGGACGAGGTCCACCACCTCCGCCTTGCGCTGAACCCCGACGTGGACGTACTCGTAATCGCCAAACCGCCGGCCCGGGAGGTTCGTACTCCGGATCTCGACGATCACGCCAGCAGGAACGCCCGCACGGGCGTCTGCCTTCCCTTGACCAGTCCGGGCTCGAGGGGCTCGAGGGCGACCGAGCCGCCCAGGGCCGTGCAGGTCGGCTCACTCAGCACCGTCTGGCCCGGCTCGGCCCACTGCTGGAGCCGCTGGGCCAGGTTCACGGTGTCGCCCACCAGCGTGTACTCGAGCCGTTCCTCGGACCCGAGCAGGGCGGCGGCGACTTCACCGGTCGACAGCCCGATGCCGAGGGTGAACGGCGCCAGGCTGAGCGATTCCCACCGGCGGTTCACCTCGGCCTGGCGTTGGTGCATGGCGACGGCAGCCGTGACCGCCCGCTCGACGTGGTCTTCGCGCGGCAGGGGCGCTCCGAACACGGCCATCACCGCGTCGCCGACGAACTGCATGACCGTGCCGCCCGCGTCCAGGATGGCCCGGTTCATCTCGGCCCGGTGCTCGTTGAGCTGGGCGGCCAGGGCGCTGGGGTCGGCCTGCTCGGCGATACCCGAGTAGCCCCGGATGTCCGACATGAGCACGGTGACCCGCAGACGCTCGGTCTCGCCGATCTTGCGGCCCTCGGTGCGCAGCTTCTCGGCCAGCCCGCCGGGCAGGAGCCGGCTGAGGGTCTCGCCCTGCTCCTCCCGTTCGACGATGGCCTCGTGGAGCATCCGCAGCCGGCGTAGCGCCCCCTCGGTGCCGGTGGACACCTGCTGGGCCAGCTTCAGGAACAGGCGCTCGACCTCCTCGGCGGCTGCCGCCGGCGTCTCGTCGCGGGCGCAGGCGATGGCCTTGATGGGCCGTCCCTCGGCCACCAGCCGCAGCAGCTCTTCCTCGGCCTCGGTCAGGTCGGTGTTCCGCACCGGGTGGACCAGGGCCTCGACGATGGCGGGGTCGAGCATGGAACCGCCGGTCGCCACCTCGCGCACTGCCCGGGCCAGCTGGTCGCCCTCGGCGATCCGGTCCTTCAGCAGGTAGGCGTAACCGGCCGAGCCCTCGCCCAGCAGCGAGATGGCGTACTCGGGGTCGTCGTACTGCGACAGCACGACCACGCCCGTCCCGGGGTGGCGCTTGCGCACCTGCTTGGCGGCGTCGATGCCCTCCTGCTGGAACGTGGGCGGCATGCGGATGTCGGTCACCACGACCTGGGGGTTGGCGGCTTCGGCCCCCTCGACCAGTTCGTCGAAGTCGGCGGCCATCCCCACGATCTCCATGTCAGGCTGGAGGCCGAGCAGGGCCCGCACCCCCGCCCGCACGATGAGGTTGTCGTCGGCCAGGAACACGGTGATGCGACCATCGGGCACCGCACCATTTGGCCTCGCGGGAGGCCCTCAGGGCAAGGTGGGAGGCACCACGGCCGGTAGTGCGGCCTCCCCCACCTCCACGGCGCCTGGTACCACGGTGGGTAGAAGCTACCCGCCGCCGTACAGTTCGAGCAGTTCGAGCAGTGCTGCGATCCAACCGAGGAGGCCAGCCATGCGCATCGAGTCGTCCGTCACGTCGATCTCCTGGATCCCTTCCGAGGCCATCGAGGGTGCGACCAAGCTGCCGTTCGAGGCCGGCATCGCCCACTACGACGTGCCGCCCCCCGACGCCATCGAGGACCTGGAAACCCTGCGCCTCGGCGACCGGTTCCGGTTCGCCAACGAGCTGCGGGCCTGGATCGACGTCGAGGACGGCAAGATCATGAACCACGGCTGTTCCGGCGGCGGCCACATCGGCTCGACCACCATGCGCCTGGGCGGCAAGGCCATGACCTTCCCGGCCGTGCCCTTCCCCGATATCCAGGCCGAGCCCGAGGTTGGGCCCGACTACGTCCGCTTCGTGCAGACGGCCGGGGGGCGGGCAGGGATGCCGGCGCCCCGCCGGGTGAACCACCCCCCGTTCATCCAGGTGGCGGCCCCGCTGGCCTGGACCACGCTGGCGTTGACCATCCGGGCCAACGGGGGAGCGGAGTTCGAGGTGCTGGGCCACAGCGAGTTCCCCCGTCACTGGGTGTACGGCCACGACGGCAAGCTGGCGGCCAAGTCGGGGATCATCGACTTCGACGAGTGGTACCGCACGGCCTTCGGGCACCACACGCCGTGGGGCGACGAGGACTCGCCGGCCGTCGTCACCGCGGCCGAGACGGCCCTGGAACGGGAGCTGTCGGCCACGATCATGCAGGGTGGCGCCAAGCCCACCATCCGCCGCATCAAGCAGGGCGAGGTCTTGGTGCGCCAGGGCGAGACGGGGCGGGACCTCTACGTCCTCCTCGACGGCGTCCTGGTCGTGGACGTGGACGGCCAGGAGGTGGCCGAGGTCGGGCCGGGCGCCATCCTCGGGGAGCGGGCCATCATCGAGGGCGGGGTGCGGACGTCCACCCTCCGGGCCCGGACTGCGGCCAAGGTCGCGGTCGCCCACGGCGACCAGATCGACCCCGCGGCCCTGGCCGAGATCAGCGAGGGCCACCGGCGGGAAGAGGGTGAGCGCCCGGCCGGTGGCTGACTCCACGGTCGATGCCGTCGCCGATGCCGTCGCCGATGCCGTGGCCGATGCCGTCGCCGATGCCGTCGTCGTCGGCTCGGGGCCGAACGGGCTGGCCGCGGCCGTCACGCTGGCGCGCGCCGGGAAGTCGGTCGTGGTCGTGGAGGCGGCGGACCGGGCCGGCGGCGGGACCCGTTCCGAGGAGCTGACCCTCCCCGGCTATGTGCACGACGTGTGCTCGGCCATCCACCCGCTGGGCGCCTCGTCCCCGTTCTTCACCGCCCTCCCGTTGGAGGACCATGGCCTGTCGTGGGTCCACCCCGACGCCCCCGTCGCCCACCCGCTGCCCGACGGATCGGCCGCCATCGTCGAACGTTCGCTCGACGCAATGGTGGCCCGGCTCGGCCGCCGTGGCGACGGCCGGGCGTGGCGCGCCCTGGTCGGCCCGCTCGTGCAGGGCTGGGACCGGCTGTTGCCGTCGGTGCTCGGCCCCGTCATCCGGTTCCCGCCCCACCCGGTGACCATGGCCGGGTTCGGGCTGCGGGCGGCGTGGCCGGCCACCGCCCTGGCCCGCACCGTGTTCCGGGGCCAGGAGGCCCGCGCCGTCTTCGCGGGGCTGGCCGCCCACGCCATCCTCGACCTGCGCATGCCCCTGACTGCCTCGTTCGGCGTGCTGTTCGCGGCCAGCGCCCACGCCGCGGGCTGGCCCGCGGCGCGCGGCGGTTCGCAGAAGATCTCCGATGCCCTGGTGTCCTACCTGGGCACGCTGGGCGGCGAGGTGCGGCTCGGCCACCCGGTGCGCACGCTGGCCGACGTGCCGCCCGCCCGGGCCGTCCTGTTCGACGTCACCCCCCGCCAGCTGGTGGCCATCGCCGGTGACCGCCTGGCGGGCGGGTACCGCCGGCGGCTGTCGAGGTACCGGTACGGGCCCGGCTCGTTCAAGATCGACTACGCCCTCGACGGGCCCGCGCCGTGGAAGGCCGAGGAGTGCGGGCGGGCGGCCAGCGTGCACGTGTGCGGGACGATGGAGGACGTGGCAAGGGCCGAGGCCGACGTGGCCGCCGGTCGCCACCCCGAACGGCCCTACGTCATCTGCACCCAGCCCGGCCTGTTCGACGAGACGCGGGCGCCGGCCGGCCGCCAGACGTTCTGGGCCTACTGCCACGTGCCCAAGGGGTCCGACGTCGACATGACCGAGGCCATCGAGGCCCAGATCGAACGGTTCGCCCCCGGCTTCCGGGACCGGGTCCTGGCCCGCCACGTCATGGGACCTTCGGCCATCGAGGCCCACGACGCCAACTGCGTGGGTGGGGACATCGCCGGCGGGTCCCACGGCGGGCTCCAGCTGGTGGCCCGGCCCGTGCTGTCGCTCCAGCCCTACCGGATCGCGCTGCGTGGCCAGCCGGCGTTCCTGTGCTCGGCCTCGACGCCGCCGGGCGCCGGCGTGCACGGCATGTGCGGCTGGTGGGCCGCCCGCGCTGCCCTCAAGGAGGTCTGGCACCAGGGCCCCGTCTAAGCTAAGCGGACAGGTGGAGGGCCATGCCCTCGGAGGCGGCCAGCACCGGCACGGGGGCGTCGGCGAGCGACGCCACCACGTCATCGAGCTGGTCGTCGGTGCGGGACGGGTCGTGGTGGAACAGCACCAGCGACTTCGCCCCTGCCGACTCGGCCAGCCTGACGGCGTAGTCGATGGCCGAGTGGCCCCACGTGGCCCGGGCCGGGAACTCGGCCGCCGTGTACTGGGCGTCGTGGATGAGGACGTCGACTCCCTCGACCAGGGCCAACGCCGACTCGTGGAAGTCGCCGAACCCGTCGGGGCCGGCGGACAGCGCCGTCGGCGCATGGTCGGACAGGTAGGCCACCGAGTGGCCGCCGTCGGACACCCGGTAGCCGAACGTGCGCCCCCCCTTGTGGGGGATCTCCCGGGCCAGGACGGTGAACCCCTCGACCTCGTGCTCGCCCTCCTCCAGCCCGCCGAACCGCCACGTGCCCCGGAGCTCCGACGGCCGGATGGGGAAGTGGGGCGGCGAGATGGCCCGTTCCAGCACCGCCTCGGCGTCGCCCTGGTCGGGGATGAGCAGCGTCACCTTGGCGTCGGGATGGTCCCCCGCCCGGAAGAACGGGATGCCGTGTGTGTGGTCCCAATGGAGGTGGCCGAGCAGGATCGTCCCCCGGAACGGCCGGCCGCCCAGCTCCCGGGCCAGCCGCTGCAGCCCTGTGCCGGCGTCCAGCACGAGCGTGGGGTCGTGCCCGTCGCGGGACACCGCCACGCACGACGTGTGCCCGCCGTAGCGGACGAACTCCGGCCCCGGCGCCGGCGTCGACCCCCGCACCCCGCAAAACAGGACTCGCACGGACGGCGACCGTACCCGGTCAGGCCGACGGGGCGCCCACCATGACGTTCCAGGGGCGGACCCGCCACGACGTGACGAGCCCGTTCTGCACGTAGGGGTCGTCGCGGACGAACTCCTCGACGGTGCCGGCCTCCTCGGCGGTGAAGACGAACACCGCTCCGTCGGTAGGTTCGGCGAGGGCGCCGGCCAGGAGGAGGTCGCCCCGGGCGTGAGCCTCCCGGGCCAGTCCGAGGTGGGCGTCCCGGTACGGAGCCCGGCGTTCGAGGACGTCTTCCACGTAGTCGTAGAACAGCAGCCAGTGCATGGCCGCATGCTTACTCGACGAGGCGCGTCGTGATGTCGAAGCGGAGGAGGACGTCGCAACCCCCCTCGCTGTCGCCGTAGGAGCGGGTGAACCGTCCCAGCTGCGGCCACAGGTCGACGCGGAGGCTCGCGGGCGGCGAGTCGAGGCCGGGGTCGTGCTCGATCCACGCCCAGCCGAGGACGGGGTAGTCCCACTGGCCGACGTTGTGGAACGTCTTGGACTGGTTGAACAGCAGAACGCCCTCCCACGCCCTGAGGTCGGCGGACACCGAGCCGCCGCCGTGCCCGTCGTGCTGGTTCTCGAACCAGTACTGCACCTCGAAGTCTCCCTGGCCGCCCCAGAAGTCGCAGTCGTCCACCGAGTAGAACCACGTCGGGTGGATGATCACGTCGAACAGGGAGTAGATGCGGACGGTGTCGGTGGCGGTCCGGTAGATGTTGTCGCTGTCGTAGAGGCGGACGGTGATGCCGTACAGGGTCGTGTCGGGCTTGCCCGCGTAGCGGTGCTGGACGCCGATCCGCGTGTACTGCACCAACGGGTTCAGCTCCTTGGTGACGGCCGTCCCGTCGCCCCACCACACCGTCACCCGGTCGAGCCTGCTCTCGTACGCCATCGGGTTGCGGAGGTAGATCTGGACGTCGTAGCCGTCGGGCGGGCGCACGTCGAGCTTGAACGTCGGCGGCGAGTGCGTCTCGTAGTCGATGCCGGTTCCGGCCGACGCGACCCCCGTGGACGCGAGCATCACGCACGCCGCCAAGACGACGAGCACCGCCGTGCGCGCCGTTGCCGGTCGGTGGGAATCCATCGTCGTCATGGCCATGCCTCCTCCGTGAAGGGTCACCAGGGGATCGTCGCGACGCCGCCCACCGGGTGGAATCCCCGGCGCGGCCTTCAGCCGTGGCTTGCGGGTAAGGCCGGCCTAGCCGTCTCGCAAGCACCGGCGAACCCTCATGCGGTCCGGCGCCCGCACCGTGGCGGCGAGGTAGCGTGCAGGGCGGTGGGCCGCGGCGGCCCGACGTTCGGCGATTCGGTCAAGGTGCACCAAGGGCAACCCCAAGCTGGCCGTCCTCGGCCACTCACCGTGTGACAGCCCGGGGCTGTGTGGCGGACAGAAGACAAACCGCTGACGGCGCGCGCCCTCAGCGCAGCACCCGGCGGACCTGGCGGGCGATCTCGATGTCCTCCCGTGCGGTGACGACGACCGTGCGGGCCGCCGCACCGTCGGCCGACACGTCGCCGTCCGATGTCGTGGCGTTGTTGCGGGTGCCGTCGATGGCCACCCCGAGGAACCCCAGCTGGCGCGCCGCGGTGGCCCGCACGATAGGGACGTGCTCGCCCACGCCGCCGGTGAAGACGAGGACGTCGAGCCCGCCCAACGCCGCCGCCATCGCCGCGATCTCCCGTCGCAGGCGGTGGATGTAGACCTCGAAGGCCAGCTTGGCCGCGTTCTCGCCCGAGGTCATGGTGCCCATCAGCTCCCGGAAGTCGCCCGACCCGCCGCTGAGCCCGGCCAGCCCCGACAACCGTTCCAGGGCATCGGCCACCTCGCGCGCCGGCAGGCCCGCCTCGTTGATGAGCCATAGGATCAGGCCCGGGTCCACCGTCCCGCTCCGGGTCGCCATGACCAACCCCTCCAACGGGGTGAACCCCATGGAGGTGTCGACCGACCGGCCGTCCCGCACCGCGCACACGGACGCGCCCGCCCCGAGGTGGCACGTCACCAGCCGTAACCCAGACGGCGGACGGCCGGCCACTTCGGCCGCCCGCCGGCTCGCGTACTGGTGGGACAGGCCGTGGAAGCCGAACCGGCGGAGGTCCCACCGGCGGAGCCAGTCGCGGGGGAGGGCGTAGGTCGAAGCCGCCGGTGACAATGTCGAGTGGAAGGCGGTGTCGAAGCAGGCCACGGCGGGCACGTCGGGCAGCAGCTCGGACACCTTCCGGATGGCCTCGACCGCTCGGGGCTGGTGGAGCGGCGCCAGGGGCGTCAGGGCCTCGATCTGCTTGATGACCTCGTCGTCGATGACCGTGGCGTGCTGCAGTGAGGCCCCGCCGTGCACCACCCGGTGGCCGACCGCGTCGATGTCCTCGGGAAGGTCGGACAGGTCGGCCAGGTCGCCGCCCGACCACAGCACCGAGTCGTCGGGGGCGAGCAGGCTCAGCTTGAGGCTGCTCGACCCCGTGTTGACGACCAGTACCCGCAACTACCCGGGCCAGACCCAATCGCGCACCTCGGGCAGGTCCTCGCCGTACTCGCGGGCCCAGGCCTTGTGCTCGGTCCGCTTGTCGAGCATGTGCTGCTGCACCCGGGCCGCCCGCTGGCCCAGGCCCGGCACCCGCGCGATCACGTCCATGACCAGGTGGAAGCGGTCCATGTCGTTGAGCACGACCATGTCGAAGGGCGTGGTCGTCGTGCCCTCCTCCTTGTAGCCCCGGACGTGGATGTTGCGGTGGTTGGTCCGCCGGTAGGTCAGCTGGTGGATCAGCGACGAGTACCCGTGGTAGGCGAAGATCACGGGCTTGTCGGCCGTGAACAGGGAGTCGAAGTCGCGGTCGGACAGGCCGTGGGGGTGCTCGGACTCGGACTGCAGCCGCATGAGGTCGACCACGTTGATGACCCGCACCCGCAGGTCGGGCAGGTGCTGGCGCAGCAGGGAGGCGGCGGCCAGCGTCTCCAGTGTGGGGATGTCGCCGGCGCAGGCCAGCACCACGTCGGGGTTGCCGTCGTCGTCGGTGCTGGCCCAGTCCCAGATGCCCAGGCCGCGTGCGCAGTGCAGGGTGGCGTCCCGCACGTCGAGCCAGTTGAGGCACGGCTGCTTGCCGGCCACGATCACGTTCACGTAGTTGCGGCTGCGCAGGCAGTGGTCGGCCACCGACAGAAGCGTGTTGGTGTCGGGCGGCAGGTAGACCCGGATGACGTCGGCCTTCTTGTTCACCACGTGGTCGATGAAGCCCGGGTCCTGGTGGGAGAAGCCGTTGTGGTCCTGGCGCCAGACGTGGGACGTCAGCAGGTAGTTGAGCGAGGCGACGGGCCGGTGCCACTCCAGCTCACGGGTCACCTTGAGCCACTTGGCGTGCTGGTTGAACATCGAGTCGATGATGTGGATGAACGCCTCATAGCACGAGAACAGCCCGTGCCGCCCGGTGAGCAGGTAGCCCTCCAGCCAGCCCTGGCACGTGTGCTCGGACAGGATCTCCATGACCCGCCCGCCGGGGCCGAGGTTGACGTCGACGGGCCGGGTCTCGGCCTCCCACGCCTTGTGCGTCACCTCGTAGACGGCGCCGAGCCGGTTGGACTCCGTCTCGTCGGGGCCTACCAGCCGGAAGTTGCGCGTCTGCGCGTTGAGGCGGAACACGTCGCGCAGCATGGTGCCGAGGACGCGGGTCGGCTCCGACGCGGTCGTGCCCGGCTTGGTCACCTCCACGCCGTAGGCGGCGAAGTCGGGAAGCTCGAGGTCGCGGAGCAGCAGCCCGCCGTTGGTGTGGGGGTTGGCGCCCATCCGCCGGTCGCCACGGGGCGCCTGGGCGAGGAGGTGGGGTCGGGGCCGGCCCCCCTCGTCGAACAGCTCCTCGGGCTTGTACGAACGCAGCCACTGCTCGAGGAGGCGGAGGTGGTCCTTGTTCTTGCGCACCTCGGCCAGCGGCACCTGGTGGGACCGCCACGTGCCCTCCACGGGCACGCCGTCGACGTCGCGGGGCCCCGTCCACCCCTTGGGCGTCCGCAGGACGATCATCGGCCAGCGGGGCCGTTCGCCGGTGGGCGAGGCGCCCGAGCGGGCGTCGTCCTGGATGCGTGCGATGTCGGCCAGGACGGCGTCCATCGTGGCCGCCATGGCCTGGTGCATTGAGCGGGGCTCGCTGCCCTCCACGAAGTAAGGCTTGTGGCCGTACCCCTCGAGCAGCTTGGTCAGCTCCTCGTCGCCGATACGGTCGAGCACCGTCGGGTTGGCGATCTTCCAGCCGTTCAGGTGGAGGATGGGCAGCACGGCGCCGTCGTGGGCCGGGTCGAGGAACTTGTTGGAGTGCCAGCTCGTGGCGAGCGGCCCCGTCTCCGCCTCCCCGTCGCCCACCACGCAGGCCACCACGAGGTCGGGGTTGTCGAAGGCGGCACCGTAGGCGTGGGCCAGCACGTAGCCCAGCTCGCCCCCTTCGTGGATCGAGCCCGGAACCTCCGGGGCCACGTGGCTCGGGATCCCGCCCGGGAACGAGAACTGCTTGAACAGCCGCTGCATGCCGGCGGCGTCGCGCGTCACGTCCGAGTAGATCTCGCTCCAGGTGCCCTCGAGCCAGGCATTTGCCACCGCCGCCGGACCGCCGTGTCCCGGGCCCATCACGAC
>JBOGID010000276.1:0-22028 GCA_050742295.1 Acidimicrobiales bacterium
CCGCCGGGCCCGCCGGGCCCGCCGGCCCGTACCGGTGCCACCGGCTCAGGTGCTGCGGTTCGAGCCCGCCGGGTGTGGCCGGCACCCGCAGGGCGAGGGCGAGCGTCAGATCGGCCCGGATGGCCTCGGCCCTGTCCGTGTCGACCGCCCCCGTGGCCACGAGAGCCTCGCTGGCGCCCATGAACTCAGAGATCCAGCCGCCGATCTGGCGCAGGTCGTGGGGCGGGTTGCGGCCCGCCTCGTCCACGACGCGCTCGATCAGAAGCCGTAGATAGGTCTCGCCGTTCAGGAACTCCAGGTTGCCACCCCGGCGCGTGGGCCACACTGGATTCCGTGGGAGAGCTCACAACGGCGGTGTCGGCCCTGGGCGTGGCGGTGGCAGCCAGGGTCCCGGTCCTTCTGTGGGGACCGCCGGGCACGGGCAAGACGGCGACCGTCCGGGCCCTGGGCGAGGCCATGGGCTGGCCGTGCGAGACGGTGATCGCCGCCATCCGGGAACCGTCCGACTTCGCCGGCCTCCCGGTGATCGATCGGGGCGAACCGGCCCGGGGCCGGGTCGTCTTCGCGCCACCCCGGTGGGCGGAACGGCTCGCCGTCGCCGGGCGCGGCCTTCTCTTTCTCGACGAGATCTCCACGGCACCCCCCGCCGTGCAGGCCGCCCTCCTCCGGGTCGTGCTGGAACGCACCGTCGGCGACCTGGCCCTGCCCGCCGACGTGGCCGTCGTGGCCGCCGCCAACCCGCCCGAGCAGGCGGCCGACGGGTGGGACCTCTCGGCGCCCCTCGCCAACCGGTTCTGCCACCTGGACTGGCCCGTCGACAGCCGGGCCGTGCGGGACGGGTTCGTGCGGGGGTTCACCACGCCCGCTCCCCCACCCCTGGCGCCGGGCTGGCACGACGCCATCCCCGCCCAGCGGGCGGTCGTGGCCGCCTTCCTCACGGCCCGTCCCACGCTCACGTGCGCGGTGCCCGACAACGCCGCCCAGTCGGGCCGGGGCTGGCCCAGCCCCCGTTCGTGGGACATGGCGGCCCGCCTCATGGCCGCGTGCCGCAACGCCGGCCCGCCACGACCGTCCGGCGACGTCGAGGCCGCCCTGGTCGAGGGGGCGGTGGGCGAAGGGGCCGGCAGCGAGTTCCTGGTCTGGCTGGTCGAGGCCGACCTGCCCGACCCCGAGGCCGTGCTGGCCGACCCGTCCTCGTTCACCCTGCCCGACCGGCCCGACCGGGCCCTGGCCGCCCTGTCCGCCGTCACCGCCGCCGTCATCGCCAGGCCCACCGTCGACCGCTGGCTCCGGGGATGGGAGGTCGTGGGGAAGGCGGCCGGCACCGCCGCCGACATCGCCGCCGTGTCGGCCCGCGACCTGGCCGAGTTCCGCCCGGCGGGTGCGCCGGTGCCGCCCGAAGTCCGCACCTTCGCACCGTTGCTCCGCGCCGCCGGCCTCCTCGACGGCGACGGCGACCCCCACCCCGACCGGTGACCGCCCTCGACCGCGACCAGCTGGCAGCCGCCCGGCTCTGGGCCACCAGCCGCCAGCCGTACCTGGCGACGGCCCTGTTCGCCGTCCAGGTGGCGGCCCGGCCCGGCATTGGCACCATCGCCGCCGACCCCCGCTGGCGCCTCTACGTCGACCCCGACGTCGCCGCCCGCCTCGACGCCCAGGAGCTGGGACGGGTCGTCACCCACCTCGTCTCCCACCTGCTCCGGGGCCACGCCAAGCGGGCGGGCGACCCCCCTCGTCCCCACTGGTTGCTCGGCGCCGACTTCGAGGTCAACGACGACCTGGCGTCGACCGGCCTGTTGCCGGAGCCCGCTCCCGACCACCCCGACGACGTGCCGCTCCGCACCGGCCAGCTGGCCGAGTGGTACGGGGAGCAACTCCAGGACCAGCAGGCGTACCGCCGCGGGTGGCTGGACTGCGGCAGTGGGGCCGACGGCTGCCGGCGCCCGTGGGATGGGAGCAACGGGCTGTCCGAGCGCGAGTGCGGGCTCCTGTGCAAGACGGTGGCCCACCAGATGTGCCGGCACGCGGGACGCTTCCCGGGCACGGTGCCGGGCGGCTGGCTGCGCTGGGCGGAACAGACCCTGCGGCCTCAGGTCGACTGGCGCAAGGTGCTGCGGGCCGAGGTCCGCCGCGCCGTCGCCAGCGTGGCGGGCGCCGTCGACTACACGTACCGGAGGCCGTCCCGGCGCGAGGAGGCGGTCGATGACGTGATCCTGCCTGCGCTGCACCGGCCCCAGCCCGAGGTCGTCGTGGTGTGCGACACGTCCGGCTCGATGCACGACCGCCTGCTGGCCCGGGCCCGTGCCGAAGTGGAGGGCCTCCTCACCGCTCAGGGCCTGCGGCGACAGCTCCGCGTGCTGGCCGTCGACACCCACGTGCACGCCCTGTCACGCGTCACTGCGGCCCGGCAGGTGGCCCTGGCCGGCGGCGGCGGCACCGACATGGGCGCCGGCATCGAGGCCGCCCTCGCACTCCGGCCGCCCGCCGACGTCGTGGTCGTGCTCACCGACGGTTACACGCCGTGGCCCGGCCGCGCCCCGCCCGTCCGCGTCGTGGTCGGGCTGCTCCAGCCGGACGGCCATCCCCAGGCACCGTGGGCGCCGCCCGACTGGGCACGCACCGTTCACATCGGCTCAGCCGATGGCCTGACGGCTCCCTAGCCCGGGAACGCGGCCGCGGGTGTCGGAGTACTGCCCGGCCAGCGTGGTCGGGCCCCGGCGCGGGATCTCGGGCTTGTAGACCTCGGGCTTGTCGCTGACCAGGGCCTCGGTGGTGAGCAGCATGCCGGCCACCGACGAGGCGTTCTCCAGGGCCGAGCGCACGACCTTGGCGGGGTCGATGATGCCCGCCTTGACCAGGTCTTCCAGCTGGCCGGTGACGGCGTTGAGCCCGACCGAGCCCTTCGCCTCCTCGACGTGGGAGACCAGGACGGCGCCGTTCAGGCCGGCGTTGTTGGCGATCCACCGCAGGGGCTCCTCGAGCGCCCTCCGGACGATCGACACACCCGTGGCCTCGTCTCCCTCGGCCTCGACGGCGTCGAGCGCCTTGCGGGCCCGGACCAGGGCGGTGCCGCCGCCGGCGACAATGCCCTCCTCGATGGCGGCCCTGGTGGCCGACACCGCGTCCTCGATGCGAGCCTTCTTCTCCTTCAGCTCGACCTCGGTGGCGGCGCCGATGCGGATGACGGCCACGCCGCCGGCCAGCTTGGCGAGCCGCTCGCCGGACTTCTCGCGCTCCCAGTCGGACGTGGCGTCGTCGATGATCCGGCGGATGGCGTGCATCCGCTTCTTGACCTCTTCCTTGTCGCCGTAGCCCTCGATGATGGTGGTGTCGTCCTTGGTGACCTTCGCCTGGCGGGCCCGGCCCAGCATCTCGAGCGTGACCCCATCGAGCTTGAGCCCGAGGTCTTCGGCGATGACCTTGCCGCCGGTGAGGATGGCGACGTCTTCCAGCAGCTGGCGGCGGCGGTCGCCGAACCACGGCGCCTTGACGGCCACGGCCTGGAACGTGCCCCGGACCTTGTTGACGACCAGGGTGGCGAGGGCCTCACCCTCCACGTCTTCGGCCACGACCAGCAGGGGCTTGCCCGCCTGCATGACCTTCTCCAGCACCGGGAGAAGCTCGCTGACCGAGCTGATCTTCTTCTGGTACAGGAGGATGTAGGGCTCGTCGAGGATGGCCTCCTGGCGATCCTGGTCGGTGATGAACTGGGGCGAGAGGAAGCCCTTGTCCCACTGCAGGCCCTCGACGAACTCGAGGGACATGCCGACGGTGTGCTTCTCCTCCTCGACGGTCACCACGCCGTCCTTGCCGACTCGCTCGATGGCGTCGGCGATCAGCTCGCCGATCGGGGCGTCGCCGGCGGAGATCGTCGCCACATGGGCGATGTCGTCGCGGCCGTCGACATCCTTGGCCTGGCGCTTGACGTCGGCCACAACCGCGGCGACGGCCCGGTCGATGCCCCGCTTCAGGGCCAGGGGGCTGGCGCCCGCGGTCACGTTGCGCATCCCGTCGCGCAGCAGGATCTGGGCCAGCACGGTGGCCGTGGTCGTGCCGTCGCCGGCCACGTCGTTGGTCTTGATCGCGACCTCACGCACAAGCATGGCGCCCATGTTGTAGAACGGGTTCTCGAGGGGCGTGACCTCGCGGGCGATCGTCACGCCGTCATTGGTGACCGACGGGACGCCGAACTTCTTCTCGAGCACCACGTTGCGGCCCAAGGGACCGAGCGTCACCTTCACGGTGTTCGCCAGCTGGTCGACGCCCTCTTCCAGGCTGCGCCGGGCATCCTCGTCGAACCGAAGGATCTTCGGCATGACTAGTTGTTGATGGCCAGAACGTCGCGCCCGTTCAGGATCAGCAGGTCCTCGCTGTCGATGACGATCTCGGTGCCCCCGTACTTGCTGTAGACGACGGTGTCGCCGACTTTGACGTCCATCGGGATGATCTCGCCCGTCTGCTCGGAACGGCGGCCCGGGCCTACGGCCAGCACCTCGCCCTGCTGGGGCTTCTCCTTGGCGGTATCAGGGATCACGATCCCGCTCACCGTCGTCTCCTCCGCCTCGCGGGGACGGACGAGGATGCGGTCGTCAAGGGGCTTGAGGTTCATGCGGTCGGCCTCCATCTGGGTGCCTGCGGCGTCCGCCGGCAGGCGTGTTAGCACTCTCGGGTATCGAGTGCTAACGATAGCCGCCCCCGGCCGGGTGCGGCAACCGGCACTACTGGCCTGAGCCCCCGTAGGGAACACGTGGAGGCTGGGATGAAGCGGAAGATCGGGCTTGCGGTTCTGGGGCTGGCCCTCGTCGGCCTAGCCGCGCCGGCCGGGGCCCAGACGGGGAACCAGAGCTTCCTCATCCACGGCGAGGGCGACGACCCCGCCACCGTGGTGGCCACCGGCCCCACCTCGGGCGTGGGCCTCGACTTCGAGAGCGAGGCGACCGAGACGGCCGTATTCGAGTTCGACGGGGGCGGGTTCGCCGTGGACCACCCGTCCGACAGTGACGACTTCGACTTCGACCCCCGCACATGCATCGGCACCGACCGGTTCACGGGCACGTACTCGCTGTCCGGTGGCAGCGGCGCCTACGCCGGTGTCTCGGGGACGGGCACCTACCGCGGCCGGGCCATCTTCGTGGCCAAGCGGCTCCCCGACGGCTCCTGCTCCGAGGAGGAGGCGCCTGTGCTCAACTTCTTCATCGTGCGGGCCCACGGCACGACGACCCTGCCATAGGCCCCGGCGGGCCCGTCAGACCAGGCGGAGGTTGGGCGCGGCGCCGGCGTCGAGCGGCGTGGGTCCGTCCGACTGGTAGCGCCACCAGGCGGCCGCCGCCACCATCGCCGCATTGTCGGTGCACATCTCCCGGCTGGGGACGAAGGCCCGCAGCCCCCTTGCCGCGCACGCCTCGGCGATGCGGGTGCGCAGCAGCGAGTTGGCGGCCACGCCTCCGCCCAGGCACACCGTCTTCACCCCCGTCTCCTCGGCCGCCCGCATGGCCTTGGTCACCAACACGTCGGCGACGGCAGCCTGGAAGGACGCCGAGATGTCGGCCACCGAGGTCTCGGGATGGCCCCGGACGTAGGTCACGACCGACGTCTTCAGCCCGCTGAAGGAGAAGTCGAGCCCGTCGTTGAGCATGGGCCGGGGGAACTTGACCGCCTCGGGGTCGCCCTCGCGCGCGATCCGGTCGATGGCCGGCCCGCCCGGGTAGCCGAGGCCCAGGAACCGAGCCACCTTGTCGTACGCCTCGCCCACGGCGTCATCCACCGTCGTACCCAGCAGCTGGTAGCGGCCGTGCCCCTCCATGAGGACCAGCATCGTGTGGCCGCCCGACACCAGCATCACGACGGCCGGCAGTTCGAGGTCGGGCGCCTCCAGGAAGGCGGCGTACAGGTGCGCCTCCATGTGGTCGACGCCGATGAATGGCACGTCCCACACCAGGGCCAGGGCCTTGGCCGCGCTGATCCCCACCAGCAGCGAGCCGACGAGGCCGGGCCCCACCGTGGCCGCCACCGCATCGATGCCCTCGCCGCTCACGCCGGACTCGACCAGCACCTCGGCCACGACCGGGGTTAGCAGCTCGACGTGGGCCCGGCTGGCGATCTCGGGCACCACCCCGCCGAACCGGGCGTGCAGGTCGATCTGGCTCGACACAACCGAGGACACCACCGCCGACCCGTTGGCCACGATGGCCGCCGCCGTCTCGTCGCACGACGTCTCGATGCCGAGGATGAGGAAGGGTTCGGACGGGGTGTGGCCGTTCCCGGGGGCCCCGCTGCCGTTCCCGGTCGCCCCGGTGCTCGCCCCGTTGCCGTCAGTCACGGCGCACCCGTCCCTCGTCGAACACCGTGTCGCCCGGGATCGTGGCGCCGATGGCGTCGAGCCGGGCCGTGTACTCGGGCAGCTGCACATCCCGGGCCCACATGATCAGGGCGTCCTCGTTGGTCTCGACGTAGTAGTTCTTGCGCACCCCGGCAGGGGCGAACCCGAACCGGCGGTACAGCTCCTGGGCACCGGTGTTGCTCATCCTGACCTCGAGGGTGAGGGCATGCGCATCCCGCTGGACGGCCTCCCGGGCCGCGGCCAGCAGCAGGCGGGTGCCGATCTTGCGCCGCTGCCAGTTCGGGTCGACGGCCAGCGTCGTGATGTGGCCCTCGTCGGCGCTCATCATGAGGCCCACGTAGCCCACGACCAGCCCGTCCACCCGACCCACGAAGTACGCCCGGCTCGTGCGCAGGGCCATCTCGCTCATGAACAGGCTCAGCGACCACGGCCGGGGATGGGTCTCGGCCTCGATGCGGGTGACGGCGCGCAGGTGCCGGCGGCGCATGGGCACGATGTGCACCAGCAGCTCCGGCGGGAGGGCCGCCGGCCGGCGGTCGTCACGAGCTCGGACCATGTGGCTCAACTGGCCTGGCGGCCGAACTCCTCCCCCAGCCCGCTCCTGGGCCCACGCCCCCACCCCACCGCCGACTCCCAGTTGATCTCGGCGTCGGTCTTGCGCAGGTAGAGGGGCTCCAGCCGCGACGGCGAGACGAACTCCTCCCGCAGCGCCCGGGCGTGGGCCAGCGCCACCAGGGCGGCGGCCGACGGGTAGACGTTGGGCGGTCCCGCGATCTCGGCCGGGCGGAGGTCGCTGAACTCGTCCACGTACCGTTGGGCGCCGTCGCCGACCAGCAGGGCGTCCTCCCCCCGGGCCTGCAGCTCCGAGGCCACGTCTCCGGGCTTGCCCAGGTGGTAGCCGGACAGGCACTGCACGCCGCCGGGCACGTGCCGGTAGAAGGCGTAGAACAGCTCGCCCCGGCGGGCGTCGATGGCGGGCACGATCAGCCTGCTGCTGTGGCGGACGGGGAAGGCCAGCAGGTCGAGGCTCGACACGCCGACCATGGGCAAGCGGAGGGCCTGGGCCAGCGTCTTGGCCGTGGTGACGCCGACGCGCAGTCCGCTGAAGAGTCCCGGGCCGATGTCGACCGCCACCGCGCCCAGGTCGTGGAGGGAGACGCCCGCCTGCTGGCAGGTGAACTCGATGGCAGGGACGAGGGCCTCGACGTGGCGGCGCTTGCGGGCGGCGTGGAACGAGGCGATGACGCCCTCGTGGCCGCCGATGGCACACCCGACCTGGACCGACGCCGTCTCGATTCCGAGGATGAGCATGGTCGGCCCTACGCCCCCGGGCTCCAGCGGGCAACGGTGTCGCCGATGGCCCGCAGCCGCGGCGGCCAGCTCGGCCCCGCGGTCCGGAACCGCAGCCGGCGCTCGTCGTCGGTGTCGCCTGGCTCCAGCCGGATCTCCAGGAAGTCGGCGGGTAGGGCGGGGGTGACCACGTCGCCCCACTCGATCAGGGTGACGCCGGCCTCGTCGAGCAGCTCAGCGATCCCCAGGTCGACCAGCTCCTGCATGCGGTCGAGCCGGTAGACGTCGAGGTGGACCATGGGGATCCGGCCCGTGTACGACCGCACCAGCACGAACGTGGGACTGGTGACCCGCTCGGTCACGCCCAGTCCCTTGGCGAACCCCTGGACGAAGGCCGTCTTGCCTGTCCCCAAACCACCCTCTAGCAGGATGAGGTCGCCGGGCCGGGCGAACGGCGCCATCTCGGCCGCCAGCGCCCGCGTGTCGTCGACGGACTTTGTCCGAGCCTCGATCATCTGCGCACCATCCTCGCCGTCGGGCCCGCCGACCGGCGCCGATGGCGCGCCGATGAATGCTGGTCTGGAGCTGCGCTCCTCGCTGCGCTTCGGTGCTCGCTCATGCCAGCAGGCCTTGTGCGGTGGCTTCCTTCGGCGAACCCATGTCTCGTTTCAGCAGCTGCTTGGCCCGGACCAGGTCGGCCCGCATCTGGGCTTCCGCCTCCCCGCCGCCGCGGAGCACGGCCGCCGGATGGTAGGTCGGCACCAGCGTACGGCCGCCGAGCGGATATGCCTTCCCGCGCAGCCTGGTGATGCCTTCGGTCGTCTGCAGCAGGAGCTTGGTGGCGAAGTTGCCCAGGGACACGACCACCTTGGGGTCGATCAGGGCGAGCTGGGACCTGAGGTACGGGCCGCACGCCTCGATCTCGTCGGGCAGCGGGTCACGGTTGTTCGGGGGCCGGCACTTGACCACGTTGGCGATGTAGCAGTCCGCCCTTGCCAACCCCATCTCCTCGAACACGAGGCGGTCGAGGAACCGTCCCGACCGCCCGACGAACGGCTTGCCCTCCAGATCCTCCTGCTGGCCGGGGCCCTCGCCCACGAACATCAGGTCGGCCTCGGGATTGCCCACTCCGAACACCACGTTGGTGCGGCCTCGGTGGAGCGGGCACCGGGTGCAGGCCAGCGCCTCCCGTTCCACCTCAGCCAGGGTTGGCATGGCCGAATGCTAGTGCCGGGACCGAATCTCGACGCCCCCGGAGGGCCGTCGCTCGCTACCCTCTCCGCCGGTGGGCCTTTCAGCATCTCTCGGCGTGCATGCACTCACGGTCGAACCGGGAGAGTCGGGCACCGTCGAGGTGACGGTGCGCAACGACGGGCCGGCGGCGGAGGTCGTGCGGCTGGCCGTCGGCGGCGAGGGCCGGCCCTACTCCTACGTCGTCCCCGACACCGTCTCGTTGGAGCCGGGAGCCGAGGCTGCGGTGCGCGTCGGGTTCCGCCTGCCCCGCACCTCGTTGCCGGCCGCCGGCCCGCTGGCCTTCGACCTCCGGGTGCAAGGGGGGACCGAGCCGCTGGCCTCGGGGGTCGTCAACGTCGCCCCCTTCAGTGCGCTCTCGATCACCCTGGACCCGACCGACGTGACGGCACGGGGCCCGAGCAGGCACACCGTCACCGTCGGCAACCGGGGCAACGCCCCCGTCAAGGTGACGCTCGAGCCGTCGACGGCCGACGGGCTGGATGTCCGGATCGACCCGGCCGAGGTCGTCGCCGCGGGTGACGGTTCGGCCTCGGCGACCGTCGACGTGACGCCGCGCCGCCGTCGGTTCACCGGGGACGCGCGCACGCTGGCGTTCACGGTGGCGGCCCGGCCCGAACGGGGTTCGCCGGTCGAGATCGGCGGGCGCCTCGTCCAGCAGGCGGCGGTGGCCACCAAGCGGCTGGTCACGACGGGCGTGGTGGCGGGCGTGGCCGTGCTCGCCCTGGTGCTGGCTGCGACCGTGTTCGCCGGAGGGTCGGATTCGTCGTCGAACGACGTGGCCGCGGGCAACGGCGCGGCGAACGACGCCTGCCCGGCCAAGAACCACGTCGACACCAGGGGCGTCAGCGGTCTGCGGCCCGACGACATCCCCAAGCTGCCGAACTCCTATTCCTTCTTCTTCGTGAAGAGCGACCAGTGCACGCCGGTACGGTTCAACCCGTGCGAGCCCGTCCACTACGTGCAGAACACGGCCCTGGCGCCGCCCACGGGTGCGGCCGACGTGCGGGAGGCGTTCAACCGCCTGTCGCAGGCCACGGGGATCACGTTCGTGGACGACGGCCTGACCGACGAGACGGGGCGCGGTCGGAGCCACTTCCTGCCCGACCGCTACGGCCAGCGGTGGGCGCCCATCCTCGTGGCGTGGACCCGCTTCGGCAATCAGGGCATCGACCCCACGATCCAGGCCGTGGGCCGGGGCATCGGGCTCCGCCAGGGCGACGTCCTGGTCTCGGGCCAGTTGAGCCTCAACGTCGACGCCGTGACCGACCGTGAGGCCAACACGCCGCTGGAGGGCGGGTTCGGGCCGCCCCTCGGCAGCGGCGTGGGCGCCATCGGGCCCAAGGGGGTCACGTGGGGCCGCATCATCCTCCACGAACTGGCGCACGTGATGGGCCTGGGCCACACCCGCGACAAGGGGGCGATCATGTACCCCGAGTCGGCCGAGCAGACGTCACGGCCGGCGGACTTCCGGGAGCCCGACCGCCAGGGCCTGCGCTACCTCGGACGGGAGATGGGCTGCCTGACCACCCCGCCGCCGGCCTGATCGAGCACGTGCGGTAAGAGGCCGAGAAGGTCACCGGCGACGAACCCACGTCGAGATCCGAGTTGTGCGGCAGCACCGTTGACGTAGGCACCGAGCGCCGCCGCCCGTAGTGGGTCGAGGCCCTGGGCCAGGAAGGCTCCGATGGTGCCCGAGAGTACGTCGCCGCTGCCGGCCGTCGCCAGCCGGGCGTCGCCCCGGTTGCTCCACAGGGAGTTGCCCTGGGAGTCGGCGACGATGGTGGTGGAGCCCTTGAGCAGGGCGGTGGCGCCGGTTACGCGGGCCAGTTGGCGGACGGCTGTCAGACGGTCGGGCCCTGGCGCCGAGCCGGTGAGGCGCTTGAACTCGCCTTCGTGGGGCGTGAGGACGGTGGCGGCCTGCCGTTGTCGGATGGTGGCGGCCGCCTCGGCTGCGGTCCCGAGGGCGAACAGGCCGTCGGCGTCGATCAGGATCGGGACGGGGGCACGGGCCACCAACTCCCGTACCGCGTCCCTTGTCTGATCCGACCTGGCCAGGCCCGGGCCGACGACGAGGGACTTGGCCCGTTCGGAGTCGTCGAGCACGGCTTGGGCCCAGCCCGTGGCCGGGACCGTCCGCCCCACGACCTCGAGGAACCGGGGGTCGGGAGGGACGCCGGGAATGGCGAGCCGGACGGTCCCCGCACCGGACCGCATGGCGCCGCGGGCGCACAGATGGGCGGCGCCCGTCATCCCCGCCGAACCGGCCACGACGTAGAGCGCGGTGCGCCACTTGTGGCTCTCCCGGGGCTGGGAAGGGAGCCACTCGGCCAGGTCCTCGTCCCCGACGAGCCAGGCCGTGGCCGGCGACGTGTCCAGCCCGATGTCGGCGACGACGATCTCGCCTGCCAGTTCGGCACCTCGGGCCAGCAGCAGGCCGGGCTTGAGGGCGGCGAACGTCACGGTCCGGTTGGCTCGCACCGCACCCTCGCCCGCCTCGCCCGTCAGCCCGTTCACTCCCGAGGGGATGTCGACGGCCAGCACCGGTGCTCGGCCCGGATCGGGGGCCTTGTACTCGCCCCGGAAGCCGGTGCCGTAGGCGGCGTCGATGACGAGGTCGGCCGGTGGAAGCTGTGGGGGCGGGTCGGCGGCGTCGATGACCTGTGTGCGTACGCCCCGGGCGTCAAGGCGGCGGGCCGCCGCCCGCCCGTCTGCCCCGTTGTTGCCCTTGCCGGCCACGACGACGACCCGGCGGCCGTACCCGCCGCCCATCATCCGCAGCGCCTCCGGGGCCACGGCTGCGCCCGCCCGCTCGATGAGGAACTCCACCGGCTCGGAGGCGGCGGCGTCGATGGCCTTCATCTCTTCGGGCGTGACGATGGGCCTCACGGCTCAGAGGGCGACGGCGACGGCGTGGGCCACGGAGTCGGTGTGGGTCAGCGAGAGCCGCCAGCCGGCCACTCCGAGCCGGTCGGCGAGGGCCTGGGCGGCGCCCCGGAGGACGAGCGACGGCGCCCCCGACGGGGCCGACACCACCTCCACGTCGTGAAAGGCGAAGGCGCCGAGGCCGACACCGAGCGCCTTCATGACCGCCTCCTTGGCCGCGAACCGAGCCGCCAGGCGCGGCGCCGGGTCGCGCCACCGCCGCCCGTAGGCCAGTTCGGCGTCGGTGAACAACCTGGTCGCGGCACCAGGCCGGCGGGCCAGCACCTGCCGGAACCGCTCCACCTCCACCGCGTCGATCCCGATCCCGAACACGCCCGAGAGGCTACGGCTGCGCACCGGGGCCCGGCGTCGAACTTACGAGCCGGCGGCCGCGGTGCCCAGGGCCTGGGCAGCCGCTGCCACCAGCCGTTCGCAGGCGGCCTCGGCCTCTGCGCTGGTGGGCGCCTCGACCATCACCCGCAGGAGGGCCTCGGTGCCGCTGGGCCGGATCAGGACCCGTCCGTGGCCTCCGAACGACGCCTCCACGGCCCGGACCTCCGCCCACAGGCCGGTCGCCCCCTCCACGTCGCGCGACGCCACCCGGACGTTGCGCAGGACCTGGGGCCGGCGGGTCATGACCGACGCAAGATCGGCCAGCGGCCGGCCCGAGCGCGCGACCGTGTCGAGCACCTGGACGCCGGTGAGGATGCCGTCGCCGGTCGTGGCCAGGTCCCGGAAGATGATGTGGCCGGACTGCTCGCCGCCCAGCCCCCACCCGCCGTTCTCGAGGGCCTCCAACACGTAGCGGTCCCCCACGGCGGTGTCGACGACCTTGATACCGCGCTCGGCCATCGCCTCCCGGAACCCCAGGTTGGTCATCACCGTGACGACCACGGTGTCGTCGGGGAGCAGGCCCCGTTCCCGCCGGTCGACGGCGCACACGGCGATGAGCTGGTCCCCGTCGACCAGTTCACCCGACGAGCCGACGGCCAGCACCCGGTCGGCGTCGCCATCGAAGGCCAGGCCCACATCGGCTCGACGCTCGACGACCGCCGTCTGCAGGGCGGCCGGGTACGTCGACCCGCAACCCTCGTTGATGTTCTCGCCGTCGGGCTGGGCCGACAGAACCTCGACCGTCGCCCCCAGCCCCCGGAACACGCTCGGCGCCACCCCGCTGGCCGCACCGTTGGCGCAGTCCAGAACGACGTGGAGGCCGTTGAGCCGCCGCCCCTGCACGGTGGCCGTGAGGGCCCGGGTGTAGGGCCGGCTGTCGGGACGGGGGGTGATGCGGCCCACGTCCGGGGTGCCCCCGCCAGGGCGAACCAACACGGCGTCAAGCTCGGACTCGAGCCGCTCCTCCACGCCGTCGGAGAGCTTCCGCCCCCCGGCGGCGAAGAACTTCACCCCGTTGTCCTGGTAGGGGTTGTGGGAGGCCGAGACCACGGCCGCCGGCAGTCCCTCAAGGGCCGAGTAACACGCCACCGCGGGCGTCGGCATCATGCCCAGGTCGACCACGTCGCAGCCCTCGGCCGTCAGCCCCCCGGCCAGCGCCGCCAGCACCATCGGCCCCGATCGACGGGTGTCCCGCCCGACCAGGAACGGCCCGGGCCCGAGCACACGGGCCGCGGCGCGGCCCAGGGCGACCAGCAGCTCGGGCGTGAGGTCGACGTTGGCGACACCGCGTACGCCGTCGGTGCCGAACCTCAGGGTCAGCGAAAGACCCCTTCTCTAGCGCTTGGAGTACTGAGGCGCCTTGCGGGCCTTCTTCAGCCCGTACTTCTTGCGCTCCTTCTCACGGGCGTCGCGCGTGAGGAAGCCGGCCTTCTTGAGCTGCGGGCGCAGTTCGGCGTCGAGCTCGACCAGGCCCCGGGCGATGCCGAGGCGCAACGCCCCGGCCTGACCCGACACGCCCCCGCCGCCGATCGTCGCGTCGACGTCGTAGACCTCGTTGGTCGACGTGACCCGGAGCGGCTCGGTCACGATCATCCGGTGCGTCTCGGTCGGGAAGTAGTCGGCGATGGGCCGCTTGTTGACGGTGATCGCGCCCGTCCCGGGGCGGATGCGTACCCGCGCGACTGCTTCCTTGCGGCGTCCGGTGGTCTGGCAGAGGGGCTTGGGCATCGCTGTTCGTTCTTCTCCTACTACGACCGGGCCCGAGCGTGAGCCAGTTCCAACGGCTGGGGCTGCTGAGCGGCGTGGGGGTGCTCCGCCCCGCGGTAGATCTTCAGCTTCTTGAGTTGCTTGCGGCCCAGCGGGCCCCGGGGGAGCATGCCCCGCACCGCGTGGCGCACCGCCTCTTCGGGGTTGTTGGCCAGGATGTCGACGTAGCTGCGGCGCTTCAGCCCGCCTGGGTACCCGGAGTGGCGGATCGCCTCCTTCTTGGCGTCCTTGCCCGCGGTGAGCACGACCTTGGCGGCGTTGATCACGATCACGTGATCGCCGGTGTCCATGTGGGGTGCGAACATCGGCTTGTGCTTCCCGCGCAGGATGCGGGCCACCTCGGTGGACAGGCGGCCCAGCACCAGCCCGTCGGCGTCGACGACGTGCCAGGCGCGCTGGATGTCGGCAGGTTTTGGTGAGTACGTACGCACGCGTGCTCCTCTGTCGGCGGCGTGCCAACCGGGAAAGTCTACCGTGCGTTCCACCGTGATCACACTGGCGGACATCCACGACGCCCGGGAGCGGGTCGCGGGCGTCATCCGGCGGACGCCGCTCGACCGCTCCGACATGTTCTCCAAGCTGGCGGGACGGCCCGTGGCCCTCAAGCCCGAGCACATCCAGCGTACCGGCTCGTTCAAGATCCGTGGCGCCACCAACAAGATCTCCCGGCTGCCGGCCGGCACCGAGGTGGTGGCCGCCTCGGCCGGCAACCACGCCCAGGGCGTGGCTCTGGCCTCCACCCAGGCCGGCCTGCGCTCGACGATCTTCATGCCCCTGACCGCAGCCCTGCCCAAGACCGAGGCCACCCAGAACTACGGGGCGACGATCCATCTGACGGGCGACACGGTGGACGACGCCATCGCCGCCGGCCGGGCCTACGCCGCCGACCGTCCCGGCGCCGTCTTCGTGCCCCCCTTCGACGACCCGTACGTGATCGCCGGCCAGGGGACGATCGGGCTGGAGATCGCCGAAGAGGCTCCCGACGCCGAGGTCGTGCTCGTGCCGGTGGGCGGCGGCGGCCTCATAAGCGGCGTCGCCACCGCCCTTGCCCTCGTGGACCCGTCGAACCGCCCCCGGGTCGTGGGCGTCCAGGCCGCGGGCGCCGCCTGCATGGCCGAATCGCTCAAGGCGGGCCACCCCGTGCGCCTGCCCCGCGTCTCCACCATGGCCGACGGCATCGCGATCAAAGGCCCCTCGGCGCTGACCCTCGAGCACGTGCAGGCCTACGTGGACGACATCGTCACCGTGGACGAGGACGACATCAGCCGCGCCGTCGTCCTCCTCCTGGAACGGGCCAAGTCCGTGGTCGAGCCCGCCGGCGCGGTGACGCTGGCCGCCGTCCTCACCGGCAACGTCGGTGGCGACGGCCTGGCGGTCGCCGTCCTGTCGGGCGGCAACGTCGACCCGTTCCTGCTGCTCAACCTCATCAACCGGGGCCTGTCGGCGTCGGGCCGGTTCCTCATCCTGCGGGTCCAGCTGCACGACCACCCGGGCTCGCTGGCCGCCCTCTCCGCCCTTGTCGGCACCATGGGCCTCAACATCCTCGCCGTCGAGCACCACCGCACCGGCCTGCTCCTGCCCGTCGAAGACGTCGAGGTCGTCCTCACCGTCGAGACCCGCGACCCCGACCACCGCGACGAGGTCGTCGAACGGCTCCGGACCGAGGGCTACCGGGTCGACCTCCTCCGTTGAGATCGCGCAAGTGGGGGTCAGAGACACCATTCGCGCGGACTGATCAGGACGGCGGGTAGACGATCTCCCACAGGCACAGACCGTGCGGGGGCGCGACCCGGCCGCCGGCCGCCCGCACCCGGGCCCGGATGATCCCCGACATGTCGCCCGCGGTCAGCCGTCCCGAGCCCATCGAGACCATCGTCCCCACCACCGACCGCACCATCTGCTGGCAGAACGAGCTGGCCTCGATGTCGAACCGCAGCACGCCGTCGCCCAGGTCCAACCAGCGGGCATCGGTCACCCGCCGCACCATGCTGTAGGACGGGGCGCCGCGGGGCGGGCGGCAGAAGGACGTGAAGTCGTGCTCCCCGATCAGGGGGTCGCAGGCCAGGCGCATCACGCCCAGGTCCAGCGGCGCCTCGACGTGCCACGACGTGGCCGCCAGGAACGGATCGGGCACGGGCCGGTTCAGCACCGTGTACCGGTACCGTCGGGCCAGGGCGGAGTAGCGGGCCGAGAACTGGTCGTCGACGACCTCGACCGCCCGCACCACGACCCGAGGGCCCAGTTGCGAGTTCACCGACCGCCGCACCCGGTCCAGGTCAACGGAGTCCCCCGCCACGTCGAAGCTCACGACCTGGCCCCACGCGTGCACGCCGGTGTCCGTCCGCCCGCCCATGGAGAGCACGATCGGAGAGGTCCGCAAGACCCGTTGCAGGGCCTCGATCAGGGCGCCCCCGACCGTCGGCGAGTCCGGTTGGGGGGCGAACCCGTGGAAGCCCCACCCGTCGTACGCGACGGTGAGCCGGAGCCGCACCGGCCCGGAGGTCAGACCAGTTCGATGCGAGCCATGGGCGCGTTGTCACCATGGCGCGGGCCCAGCTTGAGGATGCGGGTGTAGCCACCAGGCCGGTCCTCGTAGCGGGGGACGATCTCCTCGAACAGCTTGTAGGCCATGTCCTTGTCCCGGATGAAGGCCACGACCTGGCGGTGGCGGTGCAGCCCGCCTTTCTTGGCCTTGGTGATGACCTTCTCGGCCACCGGGCGCAGGGCCTTGGCCTTGGCCTCGGTGGTCACCACGGCCTCGGCCGCGATCAGCGAGGCCACCAGGTTGCCCATCATCGCCTTCTGGTGGGCGGCGTCACCGCCGAACCGACGGGCCTTCCTCGGGGTGGCGGGCACGGCTAGCCCTTGTTGCGCAGGGCCAGGCCCCGCTCGTCGAGCTTCTGGAGCACCTCGTCGAGCGACTTCTGGCCGAAGTTGGTGATGGCCAGCAGGTCTTCGGGGGACTTCTGCACCAGTTCGCCCACGGTGTTGATCTGGGCCCGGCGCAGGCAGTTCCGCGGCCGCTCGGACAGATCGAGGTCTTCGATGGGCAGGTCGAGGTCGGGCGAACCGCTCCCCAGCGTCCCCACCTCGCCCAGTTCGAGCGCCTTGGGCGCATCCGACATGTCGGCGACGAGGGACACGAGCGAGCGCAGGGTGCCACCGGCCGACGCCAGGGCCTCACGGGGTGAGATCGACCCGTCGGTCTCGATGTCGAGGGTCAGGCGGTCGTAGTTGGTGGCCTGCTCGACCCGGGTCGGCTCCACGTTGAACGCCACCCGGCGCACGGGCGAGAAGATCGAGTCGACGGGGATGACCCCGATGACCGACGACTTCTTGTTGCGCTCGGCCGACACGTAGCCCCGGCCCCGCTCGATGGTGATGTCGACCGCCAACCGGCCCCGCTGGGTCAGGCCCGCGATGTGCAGTTCGGGGTTGAGGATCTCGACCTCGTTGTGGGGCTGGATGTCGCCGGCCGTGACGTCGGCCGGCCCCCGGGCGTCGAGCCGCAGGGTGATGGGCTCGTCGGCCTCCACCCGAAGGACCAGGTCCTTCAGGTTGAGGATGATGTCGGTCACGTCCTCCTTCACGCCCGGGATGGTCGTGAACTCGTGGAGGACGTCGTCGAAGCGGATCTGGGTGACGGCCGCGCCCGGGATGGACGACAGCAAGGTGCGGCGTAGGGAGTTGCCGAGGGTGTGGCCGAAGCCGGGCTCCAGGGGCGAGATGACGAACCGCTGGCGGTTGCCCTCGGCCTCGCTGAGCGGCTCGACGGTGGGACGCTGAATGATGAGCATGCGTTGCTTCCTGATCCGGGTGGGGGCCCGAGGGGCCCGATGAACTACTTGGAGTAGAGCTCGACGATGAGCGACTCGCGGACGGGCACGTCGATGTGTTCGCGCAGCGGCAGGTCGCGCACCGTCACCGACAGCTTCTCGGCCGACAGCTCGAGCCACGGGGGCACCGAGCGGTCGATGGTGTCGAGGTTGTGGCGCAGGACGATCAGGTTCCGGGACTTCTCCCGGATCTCCACCACGTCGCCCTTGCGCACCTGGTAGCTGGGGATCGTTACCCGCTTGCCGTTGACGTTGACGTGCCCGTGGCGGACCCACTGGCGGGCCTGGGAGCGGCTCGAGCCCCAGCCCGCCCGGAAGGCCACGTTGTCGAGCCGGGTCTCCAGCATGCGCAGCAGGTTCTCGCCCGTGATGCCGCCCTGGCGGTTGGCCTCGGCGTACATGTTGCGGAACTGCTTCTCCAGCACGCCGTAGATGCGGCGGGCCTTCTGCTTCTCACGGAGCTGGAGCAGGTACTCCGACTCCCGGATTCGGCCGCGACCGTGCTCGCCGGGCGGATAGGGCCGGCGCTCGATCGGGCACTTCATCGAGTCGCACTTGGGGCCCTTGAGGAACAGCTTCATCTTCTCGCGCCGGCACAAACGGCAGACCGGCCCCGTATACCTGGCCATGTCAGACCCTCCGCCGCTTGGGCGGGCGGCACCCGTTGTGGGGGATGGGGGTCAGGTCCTTGATGCCGGCGACCTCGATGCCGGCGGTCTGAAGGGACCGGATGGCGGTCTCCCGGCCCGACCCGGGGCCCTTGACCAGGACCTCGACCCGGCGCACGCCGTGCTCCATGGCCCGCTTGGCGCACGCCTCGGCCGCCAGCTGGGCGGCGAACGGGGTGGACTTGCGGGACCCCTTGAAGCCGACGTTGCCGGCGGACGCCCAGGCCAGGACGTTCCCCTCGGGGTCGGAGATCGAGATGATCGTGTTGTTGAACGAGGACTTGATGTGCGCCACCCCGAAGGTGACGTTCTTCCGCTCTCGTTTGCGGGGACGGCGCCCGCCTGGCTTCGGCTTAGCCAACTACAGCTCCCTGAGCTCACGCCGCCGGACACCGGCGCCGCCAGAGGCGGCCCCCATGGTTGGCGGCAGGGCGAGCGTCAGCTCGCCCAGACAAATGCGGCGGAGGCCGATCCGGCTTGCCGGTCGGCCGAAGCACGACTCAGCTCGCCGAGCAAGCTCCGCGTGCGAGGCGAAACCCATCAGTGCTTCCTGACCTTCTTCTTGCCGGCGACGGTCTTCTTGGGGCCCTTGCGGGTGCGGGCGTTGGTGTGCGTCCGCTGCCCACGGACAGGCAGGCCGCGCCGGTGGCGGATGCCCTGGTAGCACTGGATCTCGATCTTGCGCTTGATGTCCTGGGCGACGTCACGCCGCAGGTCACCTTCGACCTTCAGGTTCTGGTCGATGTAGGCCCGGAGGCGGACGACCTCCTCGTCGGTCAGGTCTCGGACCCGGGTGGACGAGTCGATCTCGGTGGCCGTGCAGACCTGCGACGCGGTCGTGCGGCCGATGCCGAAGATGTAGGTGAGGGAGATCTCCAGCCGCTTCTCGCGGGGAATGTCGACGCCGGCGATACGTGCCATGCCTTTGCCTCGCCCCCTATCCCTGCCGCTGCTTGTGGCGAGGGTTGGTGCAGATGACCATCACGCGGCCGTGCCGGCGGATGATCTTGCACTTCTCGCAGATCGCCTTGACGCTGGGCTTTACCTTCATGGCTCCTACTTGTACCGGTAGGTGATCCGACCTCGGCTGAGGTCGTACGGGGTGAGCTCCACCTGCACCCGATCGCCGGGCAGGATACGGATGTAGTGCATCCGCATCTTCCCCGAGATGTGCGCCAGCACCTTGTGCTTGTTCTCCAGCTCCACACGGAACATGGCGTTCGGGAGTGACTCGACGACCGTCCCTTCCATGACGATCGTGTCTTCCTTCGGTTTGGGCAGGTGAACCTCCAAAAGCGAACTGCGGGCAACCTCTGTGTAGCGCGCCGCGGGCGCGCCAGAGGACGCGGGTCTGCCCAGGATATCAGTCCAGGACGGTGAGCACTTCCGGACCGTTGTCGGTCACGGCGATGGTGTGCTCGAAGTGGGCGGACAGGCTCCCGTCGGCCGTGACCACCGTCCACCCGTCGTCGTACATGGCCGTCTCTTCGCCGCCCATGTTCACCATGGGCTCCACCGCCAGAACGTGGCCGACCTTGAGCTTGATGCCCCGGCCCGGCTCCCCGTAGTTGGGGACCTTGGGCTCCTCGTGCAGCGCCGTGCCGATGCCGTGCCCGACGTACTCCTTCACGACCGAGTAGCCCGCCCCCTCGGCCACCGTCTGCACGGCGTGGCCGATGTTCGACAGGCGGCTGCCGTCGTGGACGTGCTTGATGGCCGCCTCCAGGCTCCGCCTGGTGGTGTCCATGAGGCGCAGGGCCTCCTCGTCGACCTCGCCGATCCCGAACGTGCGGGCCGCGTCGGCGTGGTAGCCCTCGATGATCGCCCCGCAGTCGACGGAGAGGATGTCCCCCTCCTTGAGGCGGTAGGACCCGGGGATGCCGTGGACGATCACGTCGTTGGGGGACGTGCAGAGCACGGCCGGGAACCCGTGGTAGTTGAGGAAGTTGGACCGGGCGCCCCTGCGCTCGATGATCTCGCGGCACAGGTTGTCGAGGTCACGGGTGGTCATGCCCGGCTTGGCCGCCGCCTCGCACGTCTCCAGCATCTCGGCCACGATCCGCCCCGCCCGCCGCATCCTCGCAATCTCGTCCTTGTTCTTCCTCATGGGGTACCCATTCTCACACCTATTGGCTCTTCTTGAGACGCTTGTCGATCCCGCGGCGCAGGCGGGCGGTCACCGTGTCGGGGTCGCCGGTGCCGTCCACCGGCACCAGCTTGTCCTGAGCCAGGTAGTAGGCGACGAGCGGCTCGGTCTGCTGGTTGTACAGGTCGAGCCGGCGCGAGATGGCGGCCTCGGTGTCGTCCTCTCGCTGCACGACCCGCCCGCCGCAGATGTCGCACGTCCAGTCGTTGGCCGGAGGCTTCTCCGTGCTGTAGGGCGCACCGCAGTTCAGGCAGACGCGGCGGCTGCCCAGGCGCTTCAGCACCGTCTTGGTCGGCACGTCGAGCTCCACGACGAGGTCGACGACATCGGTGCCGAGCTCGCGGTCGAGGGCGCGGGCCTGCTCGGCGTTGCGGGGGAAGCCGTCGAGGATGAACCCGACCTTGACGTCGTCGTCGCCCAGGCGCTCCTCGATGATGCCGATCACGACGTCGTCGGGCACCAGCTCACCGGCGTCCATGTACTTCTTGGCGGTGAGGCCGGCATCGGTGCCCTGCTCCACCGCGACACGGAACATGTCCCCCGTCGAGATGCGCGGGATGCCGTAGATCCGGGCCAGCCGTTCCGCCTGGGTGCCCTTTCCCGCCCCCTGTTTGCCGAGGATTACGAGCCTCGGACCGCTCACGTCGCTGGTCCCGGCCTTCTAGATGGCTGGTCGGATTCGCGATCGGCGCTGCGCGCCGAGGCGTCCGACCTGCCCTTGACCAGGACCGTTGCGTTTCAGCATGGCCTCCAGTCCGACCGTCGGCCGCCAGACGAGGGCTTTCCGACCTGAACAGGAACTGAGCTTGCGACGGTGCTGGTCAGGGCTTCGGGCCGCCAGGCACGACCGAGTAGATCAGCGTCCATCTTACGTCAGGAAGCCTTCGTAGTTCCGCATCATGAGCTGGCTGTCGATCTGCTTCATCGTCTCGAGGGCCACACCCACGGCAATGAGGATCGTCGTGCCGCCGAAGGGGAAGCCGGTGACGCCGTAGATGGCCAGGGCGATCTGGGGAACGAGGGCGATGGCAGCGAGGAACAGGGAGCCGGGAAGCGTGATGCGGTTGAGGATCGTGCCCAGGTATCGCTCGGTGGGCGGCCCGGGACGGATGCCGGGGATGAACCCGCCCTGCTTGCGGATGATGTCCGCCTGCTGCATCGGGTTGAAGGCGATGGCCGTGTAGAAGTAGGCGAAGAAGATGATCATGGAGCCGTACAGCACCATGTAGATGATGCTGTCACCGGTGACCAGGTTGTCCTGGATCCAGCGCTGCACGCTGTAGGCCCAGTTGCCGGGCTGGTCCGGTGGCACCGGCTCCTCGACCGGGAGCACCTGGCTGAGGATGATCGGCAGGTACAGCACCGAGCTGGCGAAGATGATCGGGATCACACCGGAGCTGTTGACCTTCAGC
>JBOGID010000277.1:0-5556 GCA_050742295.1 Acidimicrobiales bacterium
TCTCCTTGGTAGGGCACAACACCACCAGGTCATCCGCGTACCTCACCAACACTCCCAGCCGGAGATGCCGCGTTGCCCAGATGCGATCCAGGCGATGCAACACCACGTTGGCAAGAAGCGGTGAGACGACTCCTCAAACCCAGTAGCGAACTTCGAGTTCAGCGTCTCCCTGCCATATCGCCGTGGTGAGAAGCCGAAGAGACGGTCCACCACTTTGAGTGACACACTAAAGGTAGTATCTAAGAGTCATGACCGACGGACGCCGGGCTCGTGCCGATCAGGTGGCCAAGAGGATCAACACTGCCGGGGAACTGCTCGACTCCGGGCTCGAGGTCGCCGAGGCCACACGGGCGCTCGCCCGCCGCCACCGGCTGTCGGATCGCCAGGCCCGCCGCTACGTGGAGCGGGCGCGCGACGAGGGCACGGTGGCCGTGCCCGGGACCAAGGTGGTGTTCACCGTGAAGGTGCCCGCGGAGCTGGCTCGACGGATCCGGCGGACGGCACGGACGACGGGCCAGACCATCTCCGCGGTGGTGAGCCAGGCGCTGGCGGAGTTCTTGGACCGCCAGCCTCGCGAGGGCCGTGGCCGATAGGGCGGTCAGCGCCGAGTTCGTCTTCGACCGCGCCGCGACGTCGTCGCTGGCGCTGGCCTACAAGATCCTCGTTCCCGAGCGACGGGCGCGAGCCGACCCAAGGAGCGCCGACCATGACGACCGCCGCCATCTACGCCCGAGTGTCCTCGGCCCGCCAGCGCGAGGAGCAGACGATCGGCTCCCAGACAGCGGCGCTGATCGAGGCCGCCGAGCGCTTGGAGCTTGAGGTCCCGCCCGACTGGGTCTTCGAGGACGAGGGCTACTCGGGGGCGACGCTGGTCCGCCCCGCGCTGGAGCGGCTGCGGGACCTCGCCGCCCAGGTCCCCGTCGACGTCGTGCTGTGCTACTCGCCTGACCGCCTGGCCCGCCGCTACGCCTATCAGGCTCTGCTCATCGATGAGTTCTCCCGAGCAGGGACCGAGGTCCGCTTCGTGAAGGGCCCGAGGGCGGAAACGCCCGAGGACGAGCTGATGATCCAGTTCCAGGGGATGATCGCCGAGTACGAGCGAGCCCAGATCGCCGAGCGCACCCGGCGGGGCAAGGCGCACCGAGCCCGGGCCGGCGTCACCAACGTGCTCGGCGGCGCCCCCTACGGCTATCGCTACGTACGCCGCACCGAGGAAGCTGACGCCCGCTACGAGATCGTCGAAGACGAGGCCCGGGTGGTGCGGGAGCTGTTCCGGCGCTACATCGAGGACCAGGTGGCGATGGCCGAGCTGGTGCGGTGGCTGGCCGACGAGGCGATCCCGACCTCCACCGGCAAGGCCCGCTGGGACCGCTCCACCATCTGGGGCATGTTGCGCAACCCCGCCTACGCCGGCCGGGCGGCGTTCCTCAAGACGATGCGCACTGACCAGCGGGCCGCCCTCAACCGCACCGCCCGCCGTCAGGGGCGGGCCGTGTCCCGGCATGTCGCCAGCCGGCCCCGGCCGCGGGAGGACTGGATCGAGATCCCGGTGCCGGCCATCGTCAGCGACGACACGTTCGAAGCCGCCGCCCGCCGTCTGGAGGACAACCGGCGGTTCGCGGCCCGCAACACCAAGGTGCCGTCGCTGCTCATGGGCCTCGTCGTGTGCCAGGGCTGCGGCTACGCCTACTACCGGACCTCGACGCGGACCAAGACTCGCAAGCTGTACTACTACCGCTGCCTGGGATCGGACGACTACCGCTACGAGGGCGGCCGGGTGTGCGAGAACCGGCCCGTGCGGGCCGACTTCCTCGACGAGGTGGTGTGGGGCCAAGTCACCGCCCTCCTCGCCGACCCCGCCCTCGTGCAGGCCGAGCTCGACCGTCGCCTGGCCGAACTGCGCACCGCCAACCCCGCCACCGCTGAGCGTTCCCGCATCGAGCTCGAGCTCACCCGCACGACCGCCGCCATCGCCCGGCTCGTCGAGGCCTACCAGGAGGAACTGCTCTCCCTCGACGAGCTGCGTGCCCGCATGCCCGCCCTCCGGGCGAAGGAGACGAGCCTGCGGGCGTCGGCCGACGCGCTTGAGGCCCAGCTCCTCGACCGCGATGCGTACCTCAAGCTGGCCGAGGACCTCGAAGGCTTCTTGGCTCGGCTGCGGGAGACGAGCGACGGTGCGACCGTCGAGGATCGCCAGCGAGTGCTACGCACAGTGGTCAAGGAGGTCGTGGTCGGCCCCGAGCGAGTCGTGGTCCGCCACTCGATCCCGACGGCTGGACGAGCCGAAGGGAGCCCTGGTTATCCCTTTCGTTTGAGGAGTCACGAGCCCGGCCCTGGCCAACCTGGCGGCGGTGGGGCTGGACCGGCGCCTGGCCGGCCTGGCGGCGCGACTGGGCGCGGGGTACTCGCGCTACGCCGACGACCTGGCGTTCTCGGGGGGCGGGCACCTGGTACGGCTGGCGCCCTACGTCCAGGCCGCGGTGGGGCGGATCGCCTCCGAGGAGGGGTTCCGGTTGAACGAGGAGAAGACGGGGCTGTCGACGTCGGCGGGGCGCCAGCACCTGTGCGGGGTGGTGGTGAACCGGCACACGAACGTCCCGAGGCCGGACTACGACCGGCTCAAGGCCATCCTCCACAACTGCGAGCGCCTCGGGCCGCAGACACAGAACCGCGACGGCCATCCCGACTTCCGGGCCCACCTGCTGGGCCGGGTGGCGTGGGTGGAGGCGGCCAACCCGGGGCGGGGCCGGCAGCTGCGGGAGGCGTTCGACCGCATCATCTGGTGAGTCGCCACGCGCCAGCGGCGGCGAGACCCACCGGAGGTGCGCAGGGCGTGGTGCGCAACCTCCGGCTTCGTCGTTCGCCGCTGGCTTACCGGGATTGTCGGCGTGCCCGGGAGCGGACTGAACCGGTCGTTCTAGATGGCTGGTGTCTTTCGCGTTCGGCCCTACGGGCCGAGGTGGCCGACCTGCCTCTGACCAGCACCTTTGCGATGCGGAGTCGTTGCCAGCGGGGCGGTCGGCCCCCGACCGAGGGCTTAGACACCAGCCACCTAGGAGGCTGATGATTAAGCCCTCATTCGCGCCGACGGCGTGTTCATATTCATAGCCACCCGGTCACTGAAAACAGACTGGTCAGCGGCCGTCGGGCGCCTCGGCGCGAAGCGCCGACAGCGAAAATCATCAGTCTTCTAATCGACGCGGCGGAGGGTGAGGACGGTGAGGTCGTCGGCGTGGCGGACCTCGGCATGGGCGGCGGACTCCACGGCGGACGCCAGCCCGGCGGCATCGGAGCCGGCGGCGTCGCTGAGGGTGCGGGCCAGGCCGTGCTCATCGGTGTCGCTCGGCGTCCCGCCCACGCAGCCGTCGGTGTACACGACCAGTGCCTCGCCGGGGCCGAGCCGTACCTCGTCGTCGGTGAGGTCGGCGGCCTCGAAGGCGCCGAGGAGGCCGCCGGGGACGCCCACGGTCCGCACCGACCCGTCGGGGCCCACGACGAGGGGGCGGGGGTGGCCGGCCAGGGCGAGGGTGAGGCGGGCGTCGCCGCCTTCGAGGTCGAGGAGGCCGCACGCCACGGTGCAGAACCGTTCGGCGGCCAGCTGGCGGGTGAGGGCCCCGTTGACCTTCGACAACAGGTCGCTGGGGGAGTCGGTGAAGGGGGCGAAGGCCCGCAGCGTGTAGCGCACCATGGCCGTGAGGGAGGCCGCCTCGATGCCCTTGCCGCAGACGTCGCCGACGGTGATCACCCAGCGTGTGGGGCCGACCTGGAGGACGTCGTAGAAGTCGCCGCCGATGTCACTGGTGGCGGGCTGGTAGCGGGCCGCCAGCTCCATCCCGGGGATGTCGGGCAGCACGGGTGGCAGCAGGGCGCGCTGCAAGGTCGACGCCACCGTGCTCCGTTCGGCGAACAGGCGGGCGCTGTCGAGGGCGAGCCCGGCCCGGCGGGCCACCTCCTCGGCCAGGGCGAGATCGGCGGGCCCGTACCGGGGCCGGCCTTCGACGCTGAGCAGGGAAACCACGCCCACGGTGGTGCCGCGCGCCAGGATCGGGACGATGAGGGCCGACTGGAGCCCGAGTTGTCGGACGGACTCGACGTACTGGGGATCGGCCTGGAAGCCGGGACGGTTGCCCAGGTCCGGAACGAGCGCCGAACGCCCGTCGCGCAGGTCGTCCAGGAGCTGGGAGCGGCCGTAGGGGTCGGGCTGTGCGTGGGCACGTTCGAGGAGGCCGGCGTCCACCGCGTCGGTGTGGCGGACGGCGACGCGCTTCACGGTTCCGTCGGGGCTGAGCTCGCGGAAGATGCACACGTCGGCCAGGGCAGGGACGAACAGGTCGGCCACCCGTTCCAACAGGCCCTGGTACTCGAGGGTGGAGTCGAGGAGCTGGCGGCTGGCGTTGGCCAGGAACCGTTCCCGGTGTTCATTTTCGTGGATCGCCTGGAGGGCCCGCTGGCGCTCGGTGATGTCCCGGAAGACGTTGACGGCGAAGCGGACGGTGCCGTCCTCGGACCGGACGGGGCGGGCGTTCACCAGCGACCACCGGTCTTCGACGGTGCCGACGGCCCGGTAGCGCACGAGTAGCTCCGGCGGCTCCTCGCCCTGGAGGGCGCGGCGTCCGGGCAAGGCGGCGAGGGCGAGGGGGGCGCCGTCCTCGGCCCAGACCTCGAACCGCTCGAGGATGGCCCGGGGGCCGGCCGCCACCAGCTCGTCGGGGGAGGCGAATCCGAGCATGGCGGCGGCGTCGTCGTTGGCGAACAGGAGGCGTCCGTCGGGGGCCTGGACGGTGATGCCGTCGGGCACGGCCACGAGCGTGGTGGCGAGGGTGGCGTTGGCCAGCCGCAGGTCGGCTTCCAGCTGGCGCTGGTCGATGCCGAAGGCGACCTGGGAGGCGAGGGCCTGGGCCAGGTCGACCTCCTCGACGGTGAAGGCGTGGGGCTCGTCGAAGTACACCATGAACTGGCCGAGCAGCCGGGCCCTCGAGACCAAGGGGACGAAGGCGAGGGCGACGATCCCTTCGGCGAGGATGGTCCTCTGGAGGGCGGCCAGGGAAGGCTCGAGGCGGACGTCGGCCACGAGCACGGGCTCGGGGTCGCGCGTCTCCGCGGACCAGGGACTGTGGCCGTCGGCCGCCTGCCGGTAGGCGCCGGGCAGGCCGCGCCACGCCCGGAACCGCATGACGCCGGCGTCGTCGAGCAGCAGGACGGCGGCCCGGTCGACGCCCAGGGTCTCGATGAGGGCGTCGAGGGCTCCGTCGAGGATGGGCTCGGGCTCGGTGGCGCGCGCCACGATCTCGGTCAGGTGGGAGATTGCCCGCAGGAGCGGGACTTGCGCCGTCTTCACCCTGCTGCCCGACCCCTTCCCCCCCAGATGGCTGCTGTTGAGCCCTCATTTTGCGCCCGACGGCGTTTTTCACAGCCACGCCGGTGGCACAAAATGGCTGGTCAGCGGTCCGTCGGGCGCTTCGACCCGTAGCGTCGATAGCGAAGAACAGCAGCCAGCTCTAGCTGTCCGTGAGAGTAGTAGTTCCTGGTCGCGGCGCGCCGGCGCAGGGGCGCAGG
>JBOGID010000278.1:0-9226 GCA_050742295.1 Acidimicrobiales bacterium
ACGACCTGCTCGACGCCGACCTCACGCCACCAGCGATCACGCCTCGCGAGCTTCTCGATCGGATCGCGTAGCGCCTGTCGGCTTGAACAGGCCTTGTCGTGACTCTTCGTTCCATTACTGCTCGAACTCCGACCCGTCCGCGAAGCGGCTGCGCTCGAAGCCTTCGGCTCGGACGTCGGCGCGGGGGTACAGCGCCTGCGCCACGGCCGCCGTCGTCGGGTCGAGCTCCACGCCCACCATCCGCGCGTCATCGGGGGCGAAGCCGATGAAGTTGCCCGACCCGCACCCCGGCTCGAGCACGCGCCCGCCGGTGAAGCCCAGCTCGCCCACGGTGCGCCAGATGGCCTGGACGGCCTCGGCCGGCGTGTAGGGGGCGTTGAGCGTGGTGCGGCGGGCCGCGTCCCAGGCCCGCTCGTCGAGGCGGCGACGCAGCTCCTCGCGCAGCTCGGCCCAGCGGGCGTCGTCATCGTCGAAGATGCCAGGGACCGACCCCCACCCCGACCAGCGGGCGAGGACGCTCTGCTCGGCGGCGGTGGCGGGCCGGGCCTGCGCCTCCAGTGCAGCGAGCACGTCGAGCGCGGCCAGGTTGGCCCGGGCCTTGGCCCGATGACCCACCGGGGCCAGGTCTCCCTGGCCGGAGGGGCGGAACTGGACTAGGTGGTCCCCTCCTCCTCGGCCTGGTCCAGGTCGGGGAAGTCCGGCATCAGCGGGGTCCAGCCTGCCTCCTCCTCCGGGTCCTCCTCCGGCAGGAAGGGTTCCAAGACCGTCGTGACCATCTCCGAAAAGACTCGCTCCTCGGCCATCAGGGCGGCCATGTTGGCCTTGCCCAGTCGCTCGACCCAGCCCTCGGGCGTCGTCGGATCGGGGGGTGGCGGGGCGGTGGCCAGCGACTCCGCTGCGCCCGTCACCTGGTCGCGCATCTGCTCGCCCAGGTCCGTGAAGAAGCCGATCGGGTCCGGGATCTGGCGGTAGCGGCTCGGGCAGTGCTGGCGCACGTGCTCCATCGCCCGTCGCCCGAGGGCGTCCATCGCCGCGAGCCGGTGTCGGTCGCGACCCGTCATCCAGCCCATCGTCCTCGCTCGCTGCGGGCGTCGCAAGCATGGCGTCGAAGGACAGCTGCTCGCCGGGGTCGTCTCGTCGGGCCACGGTTGGTGGTGCTCCCTCCCTTTCGGGCCGCCCCCGGGCGGCGGGGGACCTTGGGCCCGGGCCCTGTCGCTAGGCGGCCGGTCGTCGAATCGCGAGCCGTCGTCGTGCGTCACCGCGCCGACTCCGGGAGTGCGATTCCGCCGGAATCAGGTTGCTAGTAGCAACGTTGTAGTAGCAACTTAGCTTAGTAGCAGGCCGACAGAATGTCGTTAGCTAGCAGCTAAACACGCTGGTCAGACCGTGGGCGCTGAGGGACTCGAACCCCCGACCACCTCCTTGTAAGGGAGGCGCTCTACCAAGCTGAGCTAAGCGCCCGGTGACCATGTCGAGGGTACCGACTTGCAGGCTCGACCATCCCCGAATCGCGCAAGGGGCACCACTACTCTCGGCCGCCGATGGCGTCGGGGAGCCGAGGTGAGGCGGTCGACCAGGCGTTGCGGCGCTATCTCCAGGAGATCGGCTCGCACGACCTGCTGACGGCGGCCGAGGAGAGCGTGCTGGCGCAGGCAATCGTCGACGGGCGGAACGCCGAGGCGACGATCGGCACGGGCCTGGGCGACGACGACGACCACGTTCGGGCGGAGGCGGGTCGCCGGGCCAGGCAGAGGTTCATCCAGTCCAACCTCAGGCTCGTCGTCTCCATCGCCAAGCGCTACCAGGCGACCGGCCTGCCCCTGATCGACCTGGTGCAGGAGGGCAACCTCGGGCTCATGCGGGCCGTGGAGAAATTCGACCACCGCAAGGGCTTCAAGTTCTCGACCTACGCCACCTGGTGGATCCGCCAAGCCGTCACCCGTGCGATCGCCGACAAGGGGCGCACGATCCGCGTCCCCGTCCACATGGTAGAGACGGTGAGCCAGGTGCAGCGGGCGTCGATCCACCTGGCCCGCGGCCTCGGCCGCGAGGCGACGGTCGCCGAGATCGCCATCGAGACCGGCCTCGCCCGCGGGAAGGTGGCCGAGGCACTCCGGGTCGGTCCTGATCCCGTCTCGCTGTTCGCCGAAGTGGGCGACGACGACGCCGAGCTTGTCGAGTTCCTCGCCGACCCGACGGCTGAGGCCCCCGCCGACGCCGCCGTCGCCGCCCTGGAACTGCGTGAACTGCGGGAAGTGCTCACCACCCTGTCCCAGCGGGAGCAACGGGTCCTCGAGCTGCGGTTCGGCCTCAACGGAGAGCGGCCGCAGACCCTGGACGAGGTCGGCCGCGAGTTCCACGTGACGCGGGAACGGGCCCGCCAGATCGAGGCCAAGGCGCTCTCCAAGCTGCGCCACCCGTCCACGCCGGTCGCCGTCGGCCAGCTTCCCTGACCGGCCTCGGCCTACAGCGGCGAGGTCGGCGGGCGGTTGGCGCGCCCGATCTCGATCAGGGCCGACACCGCCTCCTCCTGCATCTCCGGAAGTTCGGTCGACGGGAACCACTGGGCGGCCACGATCTCGGGCGAGGTCGGCTTGGGGGTCTCGGTCGCCGCCTCGTCGACGGGGCGGCCGGTGAAGATCACGTCGACCCGCCGGATGCCGGGGTCCACCACGACCTTGGGGTTGTCGTCGAGCACGACCTCCACGCCGACCTCCTCGCATGTCTCGCGGCGGGCGGCGTCGTTCGGCGCCTCGCCCCGCTTCAGGAAGCCGCCCGGGAATCCCCACCCCTTGCGGTAGCTGTTGCGGACGAGGAGGAAGGCGCCGTCGCTGCGTTCGATGACGACGATGGACCCGACGGAGAACGAGGGGGTCGCCCGGCGGATGACGAACAGCCGGACGGGCAGCGGGAGGACCCGCCACGTCCGGAACCCGATCCGCTGGAGGCCCGATCCCTGCGCGCCGGACATCAGGCGGGAGCCATCCGCAGCGCCACCGCCTCGTCGAGGAGCGACGGGGTGGCGGCAGCCACGATGATCCGCCGTTCCGCAAGACCGCGGGTGACCAGGTCGCGACCCGACGGCTCGGTGATCACGGCCCCGGCTTCGAGGCACACCAGCATGCCGCCCAGGTAGTCCCAGGGGCTGTGGGCGTCGCGGCTGAAGTCGATGTAGGCGTCCAGCGACCCGCACGCCACCGAGCAGATGTCGAGGGCGGCCGCCCCAAGGGCCCGCACCTGGCGGCAGCCCGGGTGGCCCGGCGGGCACCACGTCACGCCGACGACCGCATCGGCCATCCGTGAGCACCTCGTCGGGGTGATCGCCGCTCCGTTGAGCGTGGCGCCTGCGCCCCGGACCGCCTCGAAGCGGTCGCCCGTCGCCTGGTTGACGACCACCGCCACCCGCGGCCCGGCCGCGTCGACGGCGCACAGGCTCGTGGCGTACCAGGGCAGTCCGCGTGCCGCGTTGGTCGAGCCGTCGACGGGGTCGAGGGCGACCCAGAGGTCACGATCAGGGTGGTGGAGGCCGGTCTCCTCGCTCAGCACGCCGACGTCGGCCCCGGCCAGGACCGACAACGCCGCCGCGTCGGCGGCCAGGTCGAGGCTGTACTGGCCGTCCTTGCGTCCCGACGGTCCCCAGTCGACGACCTTGTCGAGCGCCTCGCGGACGGCCGCCGCGGCCTCGCGCATCAGGTCCAGCAGGACCTCGTCGCCCACCATCAGCCGACCCTACAGCGGGCCACCCGGCGACCGTCGCCCACTGGCCTACGCTCGTAGCACTGTTCCCGCTGGGGGTTCGAGGGAGGTTGTCGCTGGCCGCAATCGACGTCGCCGGATTCGTGGCTGAACTGAAGGACCACGCCGTCGACCACGGCTTCCACGTCCACGACGAGCGCCACTTCGTGGAGACGTACTCACTGCGCCAGGTGTGGGAGGTCGACCTCCACCCCGAGGAAGGCTGCGGGGGGCCCGTCGACCTCCACCTCGCCCTCGAAGTGGAGCCACGGGTCCTGCTCGCCTTTGAGGACGTGGTGGCCGAGCTGCCCGACGACGAGGAGCCGGCGGACGAGTACCACTTCCCGCTGATCTTCACGTGGGCGTTGCCTCCCCTGCCCAATGGCCCCGACCTGCTGGTCCTGGCCACCGACCTGGCCGGTGTGAGCGGGCCCGACCTGGCCCTGGAGGTGTCGGCCATAGACTCGTTCGCCTCGGTGACCGACGCGCCCGAGCGCAGCCTCACCGTCGTCGCCCGCCAGCAGGTCTCGCTCGCCCAGGTGCTGGCCGGCGAGGAACAGCTCTGCGACGTGCTCGACCGCTGCCTCGGCGTCAGCCGGTTCCTCCTCGAACACGCCCCCGCCTGGGGCGTCTAGATGGCTGGTCGGAAAGCCCTCGTTCGGCGGCCGACCGTCGGATCGGAGGCCACGCTGAAACGCAATGGTGCTGGTCAAAGGGCAGGTCGGCCGCCTCGGCGCAGAGCGCCGATCGCGAATCCGACCAGCCGTCTCTAGGCCACGGTCAACCGGATCTTCATCCCTGCCGCGTAGTGGCCGGGGATGTGGCACCCGATCACGAGGCTGCCGGGGGTCGTGAACGTGCGGATGTAGTCCTTGGTCTTGTTGGGGCCCACCTCGGGACCGTCCCGCTTGGCCTTGCCCGACGCCACCGCATCCTGCGTGGCCTCGTCCCCGAACGCCGCCTCGTGCGGCAACTGACCGTCATTGGTGAACACGAACCGCACCGTCGTCCCCGCCTTCACCGAGATTGCCTCGGGCTTGAAGGCGATGTCGACCATGCTGACCTCGACCGTCTGGTCGACGGGCACGGACGATGTCGGGCCGCTGGCGCCCTCGTCATCGGCGTCGCCGCCACAGCTGGCGGCGAGAAAGGCGGTGACCAGCAGGATGGCCACGGTTCGTCCACAGGCTTTGCGCAAGAAATGCTCCCTTGACTTCTCTGGTGTCCTCCGTATCATTGTCCTCGGAGTCCCGAGCGGGCGACCGAAGACCGGCTCTCGGGCCGGACGGAGGAAACTCACTTGGGGCTCCGCTTTTTGTCGTCCCGGGTGGCGCCGAGCGGATCCCTGGCCCCGGCGACCCCCACTGGTAGCCTTCGGCCCCGATGGCGCCGTCTGAGCCCTTCGCCGACCGGCTGCGGCGGCTGCGGGCCCGTGAACACCTCACGCGCGAGGGCCTGAGCGTGCGCACCGCCGAACTCGACCCCCAGCGGCCCGTGTCGGTGGCCATGATCGCCCTGATGGAGGCCCGCAGCACCCCCTACCGGCTGCCGACGCGGATGAGCACCCGCGGTTTGGCCATCGTCGCCGTGGCCCGGGCTCTGAACGTGCCCCTGGACGAGCTGCTCGAGTGCTTCTCGCCCGAGGAACTGGCCCGGTCGTGCTTCGCCGGGCACACCGTGTCGGCCCCGCCCGGCGCCGGCAGCCTGGCCGCTTTCATCGACGCCCTTCCCACGACGGCGTCGGAGCTGCTCCACGTCCCCGGCGTGGCCCACCTGACCAACCAGGAGGCGTTCGCCTACATCTTCGCCCTGGAGCGGGAGTACCCCGGGCTGGAGATGCTGGTCGGGGACGAGCCGCCGTTCCTCTTTGTCGACGACGAGGATCTCGACCGCTGGATCGCAGGGATGGGCCTCGACGAGGCCGACTCGGCCACGTTCCGGTCGCTGTTCGCCGAGTACCAGGCCCATTTCCGCGACCTCGCCCTGCGGGGGCGGAAGCGCTACCAGGTGGCGCTGAACAAGCAGACGTTCTCGGCCTTTTTGTCACGGAAGTCGCCCCGGCGGGCGGCCGAACTGGTCGACAACATGATCGCCATGCTCCACGAGGCGCCGCTGTTCCAGCTGTTGCTGGTCGACTACCCGCGCCCCCCTGACGAGCTGGAGATCATCTCCCGCCACAACACGATCCCCACCGACTTCGCCGACACGCTGAGCGTCGTGATCCGCCAGACGTCGCGCCACTCGACGCCGGTGGAGTACTCCCTCATCCCCATGCCCCAGACCTACATGTCGCTGTACCGGGACATCGCCGAGGCCAACCGGTGCTGGTCGATCGGACTTGACCAGTACGAGTCCCGCCACCGGCTGGCCGGGGCCCGGGAGTGGACGGGGGCGTCCAACGAGACCACGGCCCAGCTGCTCAAAGAGGTGCTGGCGACGGTCGTGTAGGGCGCGTAGGCCGAGGTTGGGACTTGGTTGGTGGTTCGCTCCATTGAGAGGGCGGGGCCCAACCGGGAGAATCAGCCCTGCCTGACGGGAAGGAAGCGCGCATTGTCGCCAGAGAGTGAACTTGTCCTGCTGTCCCCCGACGACCCGGTCGAGGACGAGCCCGCTTCGGCGGCGTCGCCGGTAGCGGCGGCGGCCACGGCGGCGCCCCGGCGGCTGGAGATCAGCCGGTCCCGCAAGGGGTGGGCGCGCGGCTACCAGCCCCCCGAGGAGGCGCGGCCGATCATCAAGGCCATGTCCCGCACCAACGTGGTGCGGTCGACAGCCACCGCGGTGTTCGACTTCGGCTGCCTCCTCGCCCTGTCCGTCGTGGGCGCCGGAGCCCGCACGGTCCTGCCCACGGCTGCGGCCTTGGCCGTCTCGGTCGCCGCCATGCTCGTCATCGGGCGGTTCGGGCGGGCGCAGGAGTGCCTGGTGCACGAGGCGTCCCACCGCAACTGGCAGCGCAACGGCAAGCTCAACGACGTGCTGGCGAACCTGCTGGCCGGCTACCCCACCGCCTCGCGGGTCGCCGGGTACCGCGCCCAGCACGTCATCCACCACGCCCACCTCGGCGCCGCCGAGGACCCCGACATCCAGCGCTACGAGGAGTTCAAGCTCGAGGAGCTGACGGGGCTGGGCGGCTGGAAGCTGGTCAAGGCGGTCGGGAGGCGCCTGCCCCGCTACAACTGGGGCTGGTACAGGACGATCGGCACCAACCCGTCGACCATGGCCATCACAGGCACGTGGTTCCTCGTGGTCTTCGGCATCGTGGCGATGGTGTCGGGGAACGGCTCGTTCGCCCTGGCGGCCTGGGCCCACTGGCTGGCCGGCTACGCCCTCGTCCTGCCCACCATCCGCATGATCGGCGAGGCCGGCGAGCACCGCTACCTGGCCGGCGACACGGTGTTCAACGCCACCATCTCCAACCTGGGCTGGGCCCACCGCTGGATCGTCCACCCCCACGGCGACGGCCACCACACGCTGCACCACCTGTGGTCGTCGGTCCCCCACCACCAGATCCGCCGCATGCACGGGGCCCTCGCCGACATCGACGGCACCACCTACGCCAGCCAGATCTACTGGCGGGCCAAGGTGCTGGAGAACGTGCGCCAGGGCCTTCCGTCGGCACCCTGAGCCTCTCCCTCTCGATCTCGGCCGAGGTATCGGCGCGCCACCCCGACGTGTTGGTCGGCGGCTTCGTGGCGTCCGGCCTGCTCGGCGCGGCGACGGGGCTGGTCGACCGTCCTCCTCCGGTGGACGCATTGCAGGAGCTCGTCGCTCGGGACGTCTCGGTCGACACCCTGGTGTCGGTCGGCGAGATCTCGGACTGGCGGGCCGCCATCGCCGCCTGCGGCCTCAAGCCGTCGACCTACAAGTCGAGCCCCGAGCAGCTGGCCCGGCGGCTCTTCAAGTCGGGCCCGCTCCACACGCCCCTGCCGCTGGTGGACGTCTACTGCGACGTGGCCACCCGGTGGCTGGCCCCCTTGGGCGCCTACGACGTGACGTCGCTGCCGTCGGGGGCGATCGAACTGCGCCTGGCCCGGCCCGACGGCGACGTGTTCCACCCGTTGGGCGCGAAGGACGGCGAGATGCCGCTGACACCGCAGGTGGCGGTGTATGCGGACGGGCCCACGGTCATCTGTTGGGCCTACAACTGCCGGGACTCGCGGGGCACGTGCCTGCAGCCGGGCACGGACGTGGGGCTGTTCATCGGCGAGGCCGTCACCGAGCGCCAGCAGCAGCCGCTGCGGGAGGCGCTGTCGGATTTGGCGGGGCGGCTGTCGGGAGCGGGAGCGTCGGTCGGGCCGGCCGCGTTCGCCTCGGCCGGTTCGGAGTCGGGTTCGGCGGCGGTCGAGGTCGCCGCACCGTGACGTCCGGCGGTGGTGGGAACGGTGGAGGCGCGGCGTCGCTGCCGTTGCTCGACCTGCTGTGCTGCCCCGACGATCGAGCTGCGCCCCTGGTGCCCGATGGCGACGACCTGGTCTGCCCGAAGTGTGCCCGCCGCTACCCGGTGTCCGACGGCATGGTCTCGGTCCTGTCGGCCCAGCACCTGAGCGAGCAGGACGGCCTGGAGCGCCGGGACCGGGACGTGGAGGCGTCCTGGTACGACGCCATGTTCGAGGGTTACACCAACGCCGTGGAGGTGCCGGCGGGAGTCCGTCGCATCGGCCGGCCCTCGGGCGTCATCCTCGACGCCGGGTGCGGCACGGGGCGCATCACCGAGGCCCTCTTGCCGCTGGGCCAGCCCATCGTGGCCGTGGACTACAGCGAGCCGACGATCCGGCTGATGCAGGCCCGGATCAAGGGCACGCCGGTGCCCGTGCTGGCCATCCAGTCCGACCTGCGGGCCCTGCCCCTGCGAGACGGGGTGATCGCGGCCACGACCTGCATCGAGGTCTACGCCCAGCTGCGGCCCGCCGACCGCCGGACGTTCCTCGGCGAGCTGCACCGGGTCATGCGGCCGGGCGCCGTCCTGTCGATGTCGGCCTACAACTACAACCTCATGTTCAAGGCCTGGCGGCGGCTGGGGAACGGCATGGCCCGCGAGGGCCAGCACATGCTGGGCGGCGAGTACTACTTCGCGCGCCTGACCCGCGAGGACTACCGGCGTGAGCTCGAGCGGCTGTTCGATGTCGAGGAGCTGACCGGCATCCGCAACATCCCGGCGAGGACGCTGGCTGGCGGGCTCCGGAAGGTGCGGCTGCGGCGCGCCGGCGACCGGTTCCTCGACTTCATGGTGGCCCGCGGCCGCCGCGCCGACTTCGCGCTGGAGCGGCTGCCGGCCGTTGCCGGACTTGTCGGTTTCTTCTGGCAGGCGCGGGCCCGGCGCCGGGCCTGACTGCCGGAAGTCTGTCAGCAACCCCCCAGCCCCTTCCCAGCAACCGTCCAGCTCCCTAGATGGACGCTGATCTACTCGGTCGTGCCTGGCGGCCCGAAGCCCTGACCAGCACCTTCGCAAGCTCAGTTGCTGTTCATGGCTAATAGGTCAGCGCCCATCTAGGAT
>JBOGID010000279.1:0-7978 GCA_050742295.1 Acidimicrobiales bacterium
TCGAGCCATGAGAACCGTGAGAACCGCGAGAACCGCGAGACCCGTCCTCGGCTGGGCGCTGGCGACCGTGGTCGTCGCCTGCGTGCTCGGCGCCTGTGGGTCGGGCGGTGGCGACGCGACCCTGGTGAGCGGGTCACCGGGCCCGGCGACGGCCGACGGCGGCGGCGGGGCGGTGAGCACCCTCCCCCCGGCCGGCGGCGGCAACCTCGGCAAGCCGGCGTGCGAGCTGCTGAGCCAGCAGGACGTGGCCCAACTGATGGGCAACGCCGTCGGGGCCGGTCAGACGGCGGGGCGGGCGTGCTTCTGGGGCACCCAGGTGGACAAGGGCACCAGCGCCACGCTCACCGTGGTCGCGCCGGCCGCGGGCAAGGCCGCCGACGAGTGCAACGCCCAGCGCAACAGCCTCCCGAAGGAAGCGACGGCCGACAACGTCGGAGGCCTCGGCAACTCGGCGGTCTGGGTCTGGCAGCCGGTGGCCATCCTCGTGCAGGGCACCCTGCTGGCGTGCTGGGACGACGCCGTGGTCTCCGTGTTCCTTTCGGGCGAGAAGGACCAGGCGGCGCTCCGCAACGTCGCCAACGGCATGGTCCAGTCCGTCCGGAGCCGTCTCTAACCGGGCCGGCAGCTACTAGGTCGGCCGGCACACGCGGCAGCGGTCGTCGGCCCGGACGAACCGGCGGTCACCCAGGCCCACGTCGGGGGGTCGGACCTCGAGCATCCGCTCCCGGCCCACGATGGCCGCCACCACCGACTCCGACGACCGCAGGGCGCCCTCGATGAAGCCCTGGTAGTCGGAGTGCCTCGCCACACACATGGCAGTTGGCGGCGTTCTTGGAGCCGAGCAGCCCGAAGGCGGTGAGGTCGTGGAGCGCCTCCCACGACTTGGCGCCCGGCCGCCACACGTGGGCGCCGGCGAAGAACGGCGCCCGGCTCCAGTCCCGGATGGCGAAGGCCCGCACGTTGCGGCGCTGGTCCTCGAACAGGTCCTCGCTGGGGGCGACGACCCGGGGGTCGCCGGCCAAATCCTCGGCGTCGACTTCGGCGAGCAGGAGCCCGTAGAGGTTCTCCCGCTCCTGGTAGGTGAGGGCGTCCTGGAGGACGGCGGCCCGGCGGTCGTCCTCGGCGTCCATGACGGCGGCGGCGATGGCGGGGAGTGCGGCCGCCCGGTCGCCGTCGAGGACCCGGGGGACGTAGGACGAAAGCAGCTGTTCGGCGAAGGGCCGGGACAGGGGGCGGCTGAAGTCCACCAGGTAGCGGACCATCGTGCGCAGGAGCAGACCGTTGTCGTCGAGGGCCCCGGCGCCCGTGCCGGTGGTGAGGACCTGCTCGCTGGTCGAGCCCTCCATCCAGCCCAGCAGCCTTGCCGTCCGCCGGCGGCCGAGGAACAGCGACGGGCGGTCGTGGCTCTCGTCCTGGCCCACGAACGTCCGCCAGAACTCGTCGGCCGGGTGGTCGGTGTACATCAGGACCATGCCTGCGGCGGCCTCGGCTGAGCCGTCTTCGGTGTAGTAGTGCAGCTCCCGGGTGGGGACCCGGCCGGCGCCGACCTGGGGCCTCTGGCCCGGCCCCCACCAGTGGTCGGTGGTGACCAGGAACGCCTTGATCAGCGGGAATCCGATCACCGATTCGAGGTGGGCCCGGATGCGCTGCGGCACGTTCTCGCACAGCTGGAGGGCGGCGCCCGAAGGCAGGGCCAGCACCACATGGTCGACGGCGATCTCGTAGGCGGGGTGCTGGGGCTCGGCCTTGTCGCGCACGGTCAGGACGACCCGGTCGGACGTCGGATCGGCCGCCAGGCCCGTCACCTCCTGGTGGAGGCCGAGATCGATGTGGGGGGCCACCTCGGCGGCCAGGACGGTGATGAGCTGAGACGTGCCGCCGACGATCTGCTTCATCTGCTCGCCCGGCGGCAGCCCGAAGCCGCGGATCCAGAACACGCCCCACTCAGCGGCGCTGGGGTTGTGGGGGAGCAGGTGGTAGAAGGTCCCGAGGTCGCGGATCTTCATGACCGCCTGGTGGCTGAGGACGATCTCCAGCGCGTTCCACAGGCCGAGGTCGTGGAGGGCGACGCCGCCGATGCGGGCGTGCTGGCGCAGGAACCGGTACGTGTCCTCGTTCGCCGTCTGGAACCACTCGGCGTACCGGGGCGCAAGGTCAATGTTTGCTGCCGGCTTCGCCGCCCCGGGCGGGGCCCCATCCCCGCCCTCCTCCCTAGGCGGGAGGGTCCCTGCCCCACGCCGGGCCGTGTCACCGGTCTCGGTCCGGCGGAAGACGTCGACGGCCCGCATCCGGCCGGTCGGGAGGGGCGGCGTGAGCTTGTGGCGGTTGCGCCTGGCGCCTTCCCGGACCATACGCAGGATGCCGAGGCGGAGCAGGTCGAGGCTGCCCAGCTCGTCGTCGCCCAGCATCTCGGAGCCGTCCAGTTGGTAGCGGGGGTAGGAGATGGCCTCGCCGCGGTAGGCGGGGAAGTCCCGCCGCTCGACCTCCAGCGCCTCGCAGAGGGCCAGGAACCGTCCCTGCACCGGCTCCTCGAACCGCATGGGCCCGAACTCGGCGAGCAGGTGCCCGCACCGGCACGGCTGGTGACAGGAGCCATCGCCCGTCCCGTTGGCGCCGGTCGGTGGTTCGGTGAAGTCGACGGTCTCGATGCGGCCGCCCAGGCGGTCCGACGTCTCGAACAGGATCACCCGTGCCCCCTCCGGCCCCAACGCCCTGACCAGCAGCCATGCGGTGTACAGCCCGGCGATCCCGCCCCCGACCACGGCGATCGACTGGTTGGTCACGCTGCAGGACGCTACCGGTGGTTGTGGTCCCCAGGGGTGGGTAGGTATCTGAGTCCAACTCCAAACGAGGAGGACCCGATGCTCGTACTGACTTCGAACGCATCGTCTGTGATCCGAACGCTTCTCGAGGGCGATGAGCTGCCCGACGGCGGGGGATTGCGTATCGCGTCCACGAACAACGGGACCCAGAGCCTGACCGTGATGCCGGCGCAGGAGCCCGAGACCGGCGATCAGGTCGTTGAGGACGCTGGGGCGCGCGTCTTCGTTGAGGACTCGGCCGCCTCGTTGCTGGGCGAGTCGGTCCTCGACGCCCAGGTCGACGACGACGGCAACGTGCAATTCCTGCTCACCGCGAACTCCGGGTAGGAGCCGCCTCGCCCGCCTCGCCGGCCTCGCCCGAGGTGAGGGCGAAGACCTGTTGCAGTTGGCCGATCACAGCCACGATGTCGTCGAGCATGCTACGCATGACCGGCAGGCGGGCGAGGGCGATTGCCCGCACCACCAGATGCGCCGTCTGCCGGAGGACATTGCGAGTCGCGGTGCCCTCTGGCGTCGGGTCGTGGACCCAGAACAGCACCAGCCCCATGAAGTACAGCCACAAAAGCTCGGGCAGCTCCGGGCGGAGCCGACGCGGCACCTTGGCGTCTGACCCCTCGAGGACGTCCTGCCAGAGGGCGATGGCGTTGGCGCGCGCCGGCCCCGACTCGGGGCTGAACGGGCTGAGTGGGCTCGTCGGCTCGGCCGCGTTCTTGAAGAATTTGCCAGCAAACGGCTTGTAGGCCTCCATGTTGTCGAGCCAGGCCTCGGCCACGCCCACGATGCGGTCGGCCAGGTCGCGCTCGTTCTCGAGGACGGGGCGGGCCGCAGCCAGGTGCTCCTCCTGCGCCCGGTCGTAGAACCCCTGGATCAGATTTTCCTTGGAGTCAAAGTAGTAGTACGCATTTCCGACCGACACGCCCGCCTCGGCGGCGATGGCCCGCATGGTCGTGGCGTCGTACCCCCGCTCACGGAACAGCGTCAGGGCGGCGTCGATGATGGCCGACCGGGTCCGCTCCGACTTGGTCATGCGGCGCAGGTGGGGCACGGCCGCCGGCCCGGGAGCCGGCGGTGGCGGTACCCGTCAACGGCCCGGGCGCCGATGCTGGCGAGGCGCAACCGCAACCCGGAGGCGAACCGCTCGGTGATCGGCTGCCAGGCGGGCAGGAGCCACCCGCACACGAGCCACGCCCGTTCCGCCTCGTACACCGCTCCGTCCGATCCGACCACAGTGAGGACCCCTGTGGTGCGGCGGTGGTCGAGGGCCGGGAACCGCCGGTGGGCCGCTGTCGAGTCGGCGGCCACGAACTCCACCGGCGCAAGGGTCGGCTGGCCTCCCAGCCAGTCGCGCAACCGCCGGCACAACGGGCAGCGGTCGTCGTAGAGAACGGTCAGCCCGACGAGTCCCAGCTCGGCCCCCTGACCGCCCTCCACGATCGCCTGCGCCATCTCCCGGGTTATCACGGCGTCGGCGCAGCGGCACCCACGGGCGTGTACCGGTTCGGGGCGACGGGCGGAGCGGCCTGGGCCCGCAGCACGGCCCGGCGCCGGAAGGCGTTGAGGCACCACACGTTGCCGATGTGGATGATCCCGACGACGAGGGCGACGCCGCCCACCTTGGTGGACAGCAGCTCGAGCAGTTCCCGCCCCGTTGCGACGTCGGTGTCGGCGGCCATGAAGAAGGAGACGTAACCGAGGTTGACCAGGTAAAAGCCGATGACCAACAGTTGGTTCACGGCGTGGGCCAGTCCGGTGTCGCCCCGGAAGACGTCGACCAGGAACACCTCGCCGTGTCGGCGCAGTGCCCGCCCCACCCAGGCCGTGAGGGGGATGGTCACCGCGAAGTAGAGCAGGTAGGCAACCACGGTCAGATCCATCGTCGGACCTCCTTTGAACGTGTTCAACTCTGTTGTACGCCTCGGGCCGGTTGGCTTCAACCACATTTTTGAACACGCTCAAATCACCGCTCGGGACTAGCGTCCGTCGGGTTGTGACCGGATCGCCACTGTTCCCGTTCCGCGACCCCGACGACTTCCGCCGGCTCCGGGAGGAGCTGGCCGGCGCCAACTACAACGACGGCGCCATCGCCGAACTGCTGGGCGTCGGCCTCGGCAACCTGCGGGAGAAGAAGCTCCCCGTCGTCCTCCGGCGCACGAGGGGCGGCAGTCCGCTGGAGACGCTCGTCCGCCTGTTCGTGCTGGGCGTGCCCGTCGGCGTGGCCGCCGCCCGTTCCGCCTTGCCGGCGCTGGCGCCGGAGTGGTTCGCCGAGCGGGGCGTGGTCCGCGTCGACGGCGACCGGGTGGAGGCGACCGTCCAGCTCCGCTGCTACCAGGGCCTGATCGTGGCCTTCGACTTCCTCCGCCGCCACGGCGAGGCCCTGTCGCCCGAGTTCGTCATGGGGATCAGCCCCAGCTCGCTGACGCTGGGAGGCCTGACGATCCGCCGGCCCAACCAGGCTGCGCTCGACCTGGGCACGGGGTCGGGATTCCAGGCCTTCCTGGCCGCCCAGCACAGCGAGCGGGTCGTCGCCACCGACAAGAACCCGCGGGCCGTCGAGATCGCCCGCTTCAACGTGGCCCTCAACAACCTGAGCCAGGTCGAGTGCCGGGAGGGCGACCTGTTCGAGCCGGTGGCGGGCGAGCGGTTCGACCTCATCGTGTCCAACCCGCCCTTCATCATCTCGCCCGACAACGTCTACTTCTTCCTCCACTCGGGCATGACCGGCGACGAAGTCTGCCGGCGGATCGCCCGGGAGGCGGCCGGGTACCTGACGCCGGGCGGGTTCTGCCAGTACCTGGCCAACTGGACGGAGGTGGCGGGCGAGGACTGGCGCGACCGCCTGGCGGGGTGGTGCGAGGGGACAGGCTGCGATGCCGTCGTCCTGCGCCGGGCGTCACAGCCGCCCGACGAGTACGCCGCCATCTGGATCGAGACGGAGGGCGGCGAGGCTGAGTTCGCCAAGTCGTTCGACACGTGGATGGACTACTACCAGCGGCTGGGCGTCGCGTCGGTCAGTAGCGGGTTGGTCACCTTGCGGCGGTCGGAGCACGCCGAACCGTGGTTCTGGGCCGAGGAGACACCAGAGACGATGACGTTCCCCGCGGGCGGGGACCTGCTGCGGGCGTTCGAGGCGCAGGACTTCCTGCGGGCCGCATCGGACGAGGCGGTGCTGGCGGCCCGGTTCAGGGTGTCGACCGACGTCCGCCTCGATCAGCAGTCTCGGCCCACCGACGAGGGGTGGCAGTCGGTGACGACGCTGCTGCGGCGCGACGGAGGCCTCCATTGGTCGGGCGGCATCGACCTGTACGGCGCCGAGATGCTTGGCGGGTGTGACGGGACGCGCACGATCGGCGAACTGCTGGACGACCTGGCCGCCGCCGCCGAGGTCGACTGGGGCGACCAGCTCCCCACCTGGGTCGCGATCGTCCGCCGGCTGACGGAGCGAGGCTTCCTGGTGCCGGTGACGGGTTAGATCTTGACGTTCTTGCCGACGTCCCAGCCCGCCTTGACGGAGGCTTCCAACATGCCGTCGGCCCGCTGCGGGCGGTATTCGAACTCGACCTTGGAGTAGTTCATCGAGACCTGCTCCATTGGCAGCGCCTCGCTCGTCTCATCGCCGCCCAGCTGATAGTCGGAGATGAGGATGTCGGTCATCTTGATGACCATGAACTCCTGCTGGCTCCCGCCAGCCTTTCTGCAGGTAAGCGTGGCCGTCGGGATGTGCTGGCCGCTGGCGCAGGCGAGGAAGAGCTTGGGCGACGCCCTGCTGACCGGGGCCGTGAAGTGGAAGTCCTGGAACGAGGCCTTGCCCCTCCCACCCCCGCCTGCGTGGGCCGCCGACCCGGAGTTGGACAGGCCCCAGCTGAAGCTCTCGATGTCGAGCTCGTTCTTGTGCTGGTCGTCGGTGCTCTCGCCGTCAACTCCATCGAGTTTCAGGAAGAAGTCAACGGCGGCCATCGGCGGTCTCCTCCGTGATGAGGGTGATGGTGAAGTGGGCGGTGCCGTCGCCACCGAACTCCTGGGGCTGCTGGCGGGCGACGTAGCTGCCGCGGGCACCGACGTACTGGCCGGTGCCGCCCACGATTGCGAACACGTCCTCGGCGTCGAGCGAGGCCTGGGCCGTGCCCGTACCGACGATCGTCCCGCCCGGCAGGTTGAACGTGTGGAACTCCAAGGTGGCGACGCCGCCGGGACCGGCTCGGCCCGGCGAGTCGACCCCGAACGTCGTGGCGAAGAACTCGCCGATGGGCTTGCCGCCCGGCTCCTCGACCAGCTCGCCGCGGCCGAGCAGGCGGTGGCCTCTGTCGGGCAACTGGCCTGCCCGCAGCTCGGTCGACGAGAGGTGCCACTGCTGACCGTGAAGGGTCAGCTGCTGCGCCTTCGGCCCAGACGTGCGGGTCTTGGTGTCATCGCCGGCGCTCACCAGCGCCTTGCCCGCGGTCCCCACACCGACCGCGGCGCCGATCATGAGAAAGCCCTTCTTCAGGGCATCCCGACGGGTTTCGACCATCGCCTCCCCTCCCCTCCGCCGCGATTTCAAGGGTACCGGGCAAATCAGGCGTCTGCGAGGGGTGTTCGGGGCTTCACGGACGCGTCCAACCGCCGCTGGGGCCGATGGCGACGCTTGCAACTTGCTTCCCTTGGCACGAGGTGGCGGCGGGCGGGCGTCAGGACGTCAGTAGCGCGCCCGCGCTGCCCGTTCGGCCTGCGTCCTCCGGGCCAGTGCCTCGGCGATCAGGCGGGTCTCTTCGTCGGGCTCGCCGAGGGGATCCCGCTTTATCGGTGTCCAGTCGAGGCGGTCCTCGAAGTAGGTGTTCCGGAAGCCCTTGAACTCGAAGCGCCACGGCGGCGGCTTCGGAGGGAGGTCATTGCTCAGGGGCCCGCCGTGGCCGCCCCCATGCCCGCCTTGATGTTCGTCGCTCATGCGGAAGTTCTAGTCCGAGGGTGCGGTCCCGGGTAAGGGCCGCCGACAGGTACCGCAGCGTGGTGAGGACCACGCGACCACGGGTTGCGTCGTGTGCGGGGGCCTTCCACCCAGCGCTCGGGCCACCCGCACCTTGGGTACGGCGGACTCATCCATCCGGGCCCCTACCCACGCCCGCCCAGGCGTTCGACGTTGCCCAACGACCCCCGGGCCGCAGCGCCCTAATGTCCGCGGC
>JBOGID010000280.1:0-14713 GCA_050742295.1 Acidimicrobiales bacterium
GACGTGGCCAGGGGCTGGCCGCCCAGGGTCGTGGCGTGGTCGCCGGGGGCGAAGGCGTCGGCCACCTCGGCCCGGGCCCAGCACGCCCCGATGGGGACGCCGTTGCCCAGCGCCTTGGCCAGCGTGACGACGTCGGGGCGCACGCCGTGGTGCTCGAACCCGAACCACTTGCCGGTGCGGCCCAGCCCCGTCTGGACCTCGTCGATCATGAGCAGGACGTCGGCCTCGTCGCACAGCACCCGGGCCCCCTCGATGTAGCCCGGTGGCGCCGGCCACACGCCCCCTTCGCCCTGGATGGTCTCCAACAGGACGGCGGCCACGTCCGGCGCCCTGACCGCCGCCGCCAGGGCGTCGAGCGAGCCGTAGGGCACATGCCGGAACCCCTCGGGCAGCGGCTGGAACGGCGCGTGGCGGTGGAACTGCCCGGTGGCGTGAAGAGTGGCGAGCGTCCGCCCGTGGAACGACCGTTCGGCGCTGATGACCGCGAACCGCCCGTCGCCCGCCCATTTGCGGGCCAGCTTGATGGCGCACTCGTTGGCCTCGGCGCCGGAGTTTCCGAAGAAGACCCGCCCGCCGCCTCCCAGCAGCCGGTCGAGGGTTGCGGCCACCTCGACGCCGACGGTCGTGCCGTACAGGTTGGACACGTGAAGCAGGGTGCGGGCCTGGGCGGCAACGGCCTCGGCCACGGCCGGGTGGGCGTGCCCGAGCGAGCACACGGCCACGCCGCCCACGAAGTCCAGGTACGAACGCCCGTCGGCGTCAAAGAGCCGCGACCCCTCCCCCCGTACGAAGGTCACCGGCGCCGGTGAGTACGTGTTCATCAACGGTCCCCCGCTCATGGCCCGACCATCGTCCCGATGCCCTCGTTGGTGAAGACCTCGAGGAGCAGGGCGTGGGGCAGACGGCCGTCCAGTATGTGGGCCCGCCCGACGCCCCCCCGCACGGCCCGCACGCACGACCGCAGCTTCGGGATCATGCCGCCGGCGACCGTCCCTTCGGCGATCAAACCCTCTACGGCGTCGACCGACAGCGTGTGGAGCAGGGTGGACGGGTCGTTCACGTCGGCCAGCAGGCCGACCACGTCGGTGAGGTAGACGAGCTTCTCGGCCGCCAGCGCGGCGGCGATGGCGGCCGCCGCCACGTCGGCGTTGATGTTGTAGGCCTGGCCTTCGGCGTCGCTGCCGATGGTAGCCACGACCGGGATCAGTTCCTGGGCCAGGAGCCGTTCGAGGATCGACGAGTTGACGCTGGTCACGTCGCCCACGAAGCCCAGTTCCGGCGATCGGGCGGTGGCGGTGATGAGGCCGGCGTCCTCCCCGGACATGCCCACGGCCAGCGGGCCGTGCACGTTGACGGCCGACACGATGTCCCGGTTGACCTTGCCGACGAGGACCATGCGGGCGATGTCCAGCGTCTCGGCGTCGGTGACCCGCAGGCCGTCGACGAACTCGGGCACCTTGCCCAGCCGCTTCATCAGGGCGCCGATCTGGGGACCGCCGCCGTGCACGACCACCGGCCGCATGCCCACGGACCGCATGAGCACCACGTCCTGGGCGAACAGGGCGGCCAGGCCCTCGTCGTCCATGGCCGAGCCGCCGTACTTGACCACGACCACCTTGCCCCAGAACCGGCGGATGTAGGGCAGGGCCTCGGCCAGGATGGCGGCCTTGTCGGGAGCCTCCAGCAGGCTCATGAGGTGCGCATGTTCTCGTCGATGTAGGCCGGGGACAGGTCGGTGGTGAGGAACGTCGCACTGCCGTCGCCCAGGCCGAGGTCGGCCCCGACCTCCACCATCCGGCCGTCGAGATGGACCTTGACCGCAGCTTGGTCGTGAGCCACGCCCACGCCGTCCCGGGCCACGACCACGCCGCCGTAGGCCACCGACACCCGGTCGAGGTCGAAGGCGGCGCCCGACGAGCCCAGTTCGCTCACGATGCGGCCCCAGTAGGGGTCGGCGCCGTGCAGCGAGCACTGCACCAGCTGGCTCTCGGCGATCTTGCGGGCGGCCCGGCGGGCGTCGTCCGACGATGCCGCCCCCGTCACCCGGATGGTGGCCACCTTGGTCGCCCCTTCGGCGTCGTTGGCCATCTGCTCGGCCAGGTCCTGACACGCCAGTGTGACCGCCTCCGCCAGCGCGCCCGCCGGCGGGCGGTCGGCCTTGCCGCTGGCCAGGATGATCACGGTGTCGTTGGTGGACGTGCAGCCGTCCACGACCAGGGAGTTGAAGGAGGTGGCCACCGCCGCCGCCAGGGCCTCGTGCAGCTCCTCGGCCGACGCCGTGGCGTCGGTGGTCAGGACGGCCAGCATGGTGGCCAGATTGGGCGCCAGCATGGCCGCCCCCTTGGCCATGCCCCCGACGGTGACCAGGCCGGTGCCGATCATCGTCTCCTTGGGCCGGGTGTCGGTGGTCATGATGGCCTGGGCCGCCAGCAGGCCGGCCCCCTCGGTGCCCTTGCGGGCCTTCAGCAGGTCGGGGATGCCGGCCACCACCGGCTCCATGGGTAGCGGGGTCCCGATGAGGCCGGTGGAACAGACCAGCACATCGGTGGGCAGGCAGCCCAGCCCCTCGGCCACGAGGGCGCACATGTGCTCGGCGTTGCTGTGGCCGTCGGCCCCGGTGGCAGCGTTGGCGTTGCCGCTGTTGAGGACGACGCCCGCCGCGTAGCCCCCACTGGCCTGGAGGTGTGCCCGGGTCACGGCCACCGGCGCGGCCACGGCGAGATTGGATGTGAACACGGCCGCCGCTGGCACCGGCTGCCCGTCGGCCGTGGCCACCAGCGACAGATCCAACGAGTCACCGGGCTTGATCCCGCAGTGGACGCCAGCAGCCACAAAACCCTTGGGCCGAGTGACGCTCATCGGGCTGCCGCCTGTGGCGGCCGCCCCGCTTCGCGGCGCGCTGTGCTCATTGGTTCGCTCGCCTGCGGCTCGCTCACGGGTACACCCCCACAGCAGACAGGCCGGCCGTCTCGGGCAGGCCCAGGAGCAGGTTGGCGCACTGCACGGCCTGGCCCGACGCCCCCTTGACCAGGTTGTCGATGGCGGACAGGACCACGACCCAGCCCGTCCGCCCGTCGTAGCGGACCGAGAGGTGGGCCGTGTTCGATCCCCAGGTCGCCTTGGTCGACGGCGGCGCCGGGCCGACCACCACGAACGGCTCGCCTGCGTAGGCGCCCGCCAGCACGGCCAGGAGCCCCTCGGTCGAGACCTCGACCCCCTCGGACGGCCGGGCGTAGCAGGTGGCGAGGATGCCGCGGGTCATGGGCGCCAGATGGGGCGTGAACAGGATCTGGGCCCCCGTGACCTGCTCCATCTCCGGCGTGTGGCGGTGGTCGAGGAGGCCGTAGGCGACGAAGTCCTCGTTGACGGTGCCGAAGTGGGTGGAGTGCTTGAGGCCCCGTCCTGCACCGGACACGCCGCTGGCGGCGTCGACGATCACGCCTGCGGGCTGCACCAGGCCGGCCCGCAGCAGCGGGGTCAGGGCGAGGGCCGCCGCCGTCGGGTAGCAGCCGGGCGCCGCCACCCCGTCGGCCTTGGCGATCTGTTCCCGGTACAGCTCGGGCAGGCCGTAGGCCAGCCGCCCCAGCAGCTCCGGGCACGTGTGGGCTTCGCCGTACCACCGCTCGTAGGCGCCGGCGTCGAGCAGCCGGAAGTCGGCGGCCAGGTCGACGACCGGCACACCGACGGCCAGCAGGTCGGGGACCAGTCCCTGCGAGGCGCCATGGGGCAGGGCCAGCAAGACCAGGTCGACCCCGGCGGCCAGGGCCGGCTCGTACCGGACGAAGGACAGCGACGGGTAGGCCGCGGCCAGGCTTGGGTACAGCGAGGCGACAGCGACGCCGGCCTGCGTGTCGGCGGTGGCCCAGGCGACGGACAGGTCGGGATGGCCGCTGCACAGGCGCAGCAGCTCGGCCCCCGCGTAGCCCGAGCCTCCGATGATGCCTACCGATGGCATCCGTCGATCATACACGAGGGTGTATCTCTATGCAGGACTCGACTGTGCAACGATGCTGCCAACACGCGAGGGGGGGCGGGATGAGAGGACTGAGTCGGAGAGCGGCGGCCGTGGCGGCGGCGGCGCTGATCACCCTGGCAGCCTGCGGCGGCGGGGACGGCGGGGGCAGCGCCGACAGCAAGGAGGAGTGGGAGGACGAGCACGGCGCCCTGGTGGAGGCGTACAGCCGCGACCTCAGCGCCGCCCTCAACACCATCAACCAGGGCGAGAGGCAGAACACCATCAACACGTGCACCCAGGTGAAGGACGACGCCATCGAAGTCCGGGAGAACGCCCTCCCGGTGCCCAACTCGGCCGTGGACGCCCCCCTGCGCAGCGCCGTCGACTTCGGCATCAAGGCCGCCGACAGTTGCCTGACGGGCGCACGCAACACCGATGCCCGGGCCGTCGAAGCCGCCCAGCGCGACTTCGCCGAGGCCCGCCAGGCCATGGACGAGGCCGAGACCGCCCTCAAAGCCTGGATGTAAGGGCTCCGGGCCGCCCACAACGACGCTCTCGATGAGGACCAAGCACTGCTCTCGATGAGGACAGGCACTTCGCCTCCCACGCCTCATCCCCGGGCGAGAGGCCCTTGATCTCCTCGATCAGCACCTTGGCCACGTGGTGCTCCTCGACGCACTCGGCCACCACCTCGGCCAGCTCCTCGCTGGCGTCGCGGATGGTGGGGTAGAAGATCTGCTCCTCGATCTGGGTGTGGACCTCCAGCTGACGATCTTCTGGGCCGCCTCGACCATCTGGGCCTGGTCCTTGGCCTCGTGGGCATCCTGGAACTTCTTGAACAGGCCGCGCACCCGGTTGTGGTCCGCCGTGAGCAGCATCAATGCGTCCATGTTCAGTCCGCCCTCCGTCAACGATCCGTTGTGTGCCGTTGAGTTACCCGCGACCGGGCTGGTCACACGGCCGCGGGGCTAGGTGCGCAGGGTGGCGCCTGCGGCCTGCTCGACGGCGGCGATGGCCCGCCGGCGGAGGTCGGCCAGCTCGCCCTCGGTCAGGGTGTGGTCGGGGGCCGCGACCCGCAGCCGGTAGGCCAGGCTGCGGCGGCCCTCCCCCAGCTGGGGACCGCGGAAGACGTCGAACAGCGACAGGTCCTCCAGGAGGTCGCCGACCTCGTTGCGGATGGCCCGTTCCACCGTCGCCGCCGGCGCCGACTCGTCCACCACGAAGGCGAGGTCGAAGTCGGCGGACGGGTAGCGGCTCACGGGCCGGTACTCGGTCGGACGGCGGGGGGCGTTGAGCACCACGTCGAGGTCGAGCTCGAACCACCCGACGGGCCCGGTGAGGCCGTGGGCGGCAAGGACGGCGGGGTCGACCTCGCCGACGGCGCCCGCAGGCCGGCCCGACACGGTCACGACCGCGCTCCGGGAGGGGTGGAGGCCGGGCGGCGAGGCGGGCCGCAGAGCCACGTCGGCCGCCTTGAGCGATTCCGCCAGCGTGTCGAGCACGACCGTGGCCGCCGCCGCGTCGGCGCCGCTGAGGACGGCCGCCGCCAGTTCCGGCTCGTCGGGCAGGTCGGAGCCGTTGGACGGCGGGTGGAAGACCTTGCCCACCTCGAACAGCCGGACATCGGGGTAGCGGTGGTTGGCGTTGGTCACCACCGCCCGCAGGAGGCCGGGCAGCAGCGACGTGCGCAGCACCGACTCCTCCTGGGCGAGTGGGTTCTCGACCTCCACTGCGTTCAGGTCACGCAGGCCGGAACCGTCCGAGGTGGCGAGGCCGGCCCGGGCCAGGTCGGCGGGCGCCACCAGCGAGGTGGACCACGCCTCGGAGAGGCCGGCGCCGACAAGCACGTCCTTCACCAGGCGGCGGCCCTGCTGGAACGCGGTCAAGCCGCCCGAGCGCTGGATCGGGGGCAGGGTGCGGGCGATGTTGCGGTAGCCGTGGTGGCGGCCCACCTCCTCGATGACGTCCGCCTCCCGCTCGCTGTCCGGGCGCCAGGACGGGATGGTCACCGTGAAGTCGCCGTCGCTACCGGCGACCGGCTCGGTGCGGAAGCCGATCGGCTCCAGGTAGCCGGCCACCTCGGCCGGTGACAGGGAGGTGCCCAGCAGCGAGTTCACCCGCCCGGTGCGGACGTGGACCCTCGGCCGTTCCGGTCGCGGGGCGCTGACGTCCACGGTGGGGGCGGCGATGGCGGCACCGGCGACCTCGGCCGCCAGCTGGCGGTAGCGGGCCACCGACCGCTCGACGTTCTCGGGGTCGGTCCCCCGCTCGAAGCGGACGGAGGCCTCGGTGCGCAGCGCCAGCCGCTTGGACGTGCGGGCGATCGACAGGGCGTCGAAGTAGGCCGCCTCCAGCAGCACGGTGCTCGTGTCGTCGCCGATCTCGGTCGAGGCGCCGCCCATGATCCCGCCGATGCCGACGGCCGTGCCCTCGGCGTCGCAGATCACGCAGTCGTCGGGCGTCAGGCGCCGCTCCACGCCGTCGAGGGTGACCAGCACCTCGCCATCGCGGGCCCGGCGCACGGACAGGCCCCGTCCCGGCAGCCGGTCGAGGTCATAGGGGTGGTTGGGCTGGCCCAGCTCGAGCATGACGTAGTTGGACACGTCGACGATGTTGTTGATGGGCCGCATGCCGGCCAGCGTGAGGCGGCTCGCCATCCAGCCCGGTGACGGCCCGACGACCACGCCGGTGAGAGTGGTGGCCGTGAAGCGGGGGGCCAGGTCAGGCGACTCGACGACGACGATGCCGGCGCCGCCGTTCGGTCCAACAACCAGGTCGGGCACCTCGGGCACGGCAACCGGGACCTTCAGGCGGGCGGCCAGGTCCCGGGCCACGCCCAGGATGGACAGGGCATCGGGGCGGTTGGGCGTGACGTCGAGGTCGAACACGCAGTCGGGCGTGATGCCGAGGGCCTCGGTCAGGGGCTCGCCCGGCAGGAGCCCGTCGGGCAGCACGAGGATGCCGTCGTGGTCGTCGGACAGGGCGAGCTCGGCGCCCGAGCACAGCATTCCCTCGGACCACTTGCCCCGGACCTTCCGGCGCCCGATCTCCATGCCGCCGGGCAGGCGGGCCCCGATCGGGGCGAACGGCACGAGGTCGCCGGCCGCGAAGTTGAAGGCGCCGCACACGACGTGGACGACCTCACCGTCGCCCCGGTCGACGTCGACCAGCTGGACCCGGTCGGCGTCGGGGTGGGGCGCCGTGGCCACGACCTTGGCCACCACGATGTCGCCCAGCCCTTCACCGACCCGCTCCATGGCCTCGACCACCAGCCCCAGGTCGGACAGGGTGGCCGCCAGCTCGTCGGCGCTCCCCTCCACCGGCGCGAAGTCGCGCAGCCAGGACAGGGGGACGCGCATGACGGGCCAGGGTAATGGAGGCAGGCGCCGGCTCAAGTTGACACTTCGGCCACCCGATACTTCCTCCACGATGCCTTGCCCCCCAGGGGTGATCGGCGGGATGCGTGCGATGCGAAACCGGGCGTGCTGGGGCGTTCGGTTTCCATCGGTTGTGCGGTCCGCCGTTTCCCCCGGGGGCGAGGCGTCGTCCGAACCACCCCTCGAACCAACGGACGGCGAACATGAGCACGAACAAGTCCCGAGCCAGTGGGGCCCGAGCCAGTGGGGACAGTGGGGACAGAGTGGATCGACGGGGAGCGGCCAGTGGCAGCCGGCGACCCAGCCCCCGGGGCCGCTGCCCGCACCGAGCGGATCGGACGCCGACCGGGCGGCGGCGCGCCGAACGATCCTCGGCGCGCCCTGTTGCTGGCGCTGGGCGTGATCGTGACCGTCCTGACCTAGCCTTCGCCTCGGACGGGGGCGGCACCTACCTCGTCATGATCGTCATGTGGGGCCCGATGATCTTCGGGGCCATCACGCTCGTCAAGGGGCTCGTGCAGCTGCGGCGCGCCGCCTGACGTCGCCCAGGAGGGCGGCCAGCCCGACCAGGACGATGGCCGTTGCTCCCCCGTAGGCGAGGAGCAGGCCTGCGGCCGGCGAGGTGGTGGTCACGTTCTGCCCGGCGGTGTCGAGCTGCTGGGTGGTGACCGCCACCTCGACGAGCAGGGCCAGGGCACCGCCGACGACCAGCACAACGGCGGGCAGCCGCCTCACGGCCCAGACGGCAGCGACGAGGGCGGTCGCGACCAGGACCAGCCCCAACTCGTCCAGCACCGACCACCCCGAGAGGGAACGGTCGGCGATCCCGGGCGCCACCAGGTCGGAGACCCGGCGGGTGAACCACGGCGTCCACAGCGATGCGAACAGGACGGCGGCGCCCACGCCGGCGACGTAGCTCGGGCGGCGCCGCACCTGTCCCACACTACGGCCGCGCCAATAGGCTGTGGGCGTGGGCCGAGCCGACCTCAGCGACCGGGAGGCGTACGAGCGGGAGCTGCGCCGCCTCGCGGCCGGCGATCCGCGGCGCTACACGTACTTCCGGCGGGAGGTGAGCCGCTCCGTCCGCCGGGGCGAGGCGGTGACCGACCCGGCGGCCGCCCCCCTGGCCATCGGTGTCGCTCGCCGCGTGCAGGTCACCCGGACCTTTCCGTGGTACGTCGTGCTCCCGACGCTGGTCCTGGCCGTCCTGTCGGTGTTCATCGGCGGCTTCGCCCTGGTCTGGTTCCTCGCGACCGTGCTGCCGACCGTGCTCACCGAACCCTTCCGCGCCCGCCGCCGCCGCAGCCGCGCCCTGTCCTCCGAAGCCGCCAACCTCGCCCTGCTGTAGCCGCTCCCGAGGCGACCCTCAGAACTGGCGGAGAAAGCGGATGTCGTTGGTGATGAAGTGGCGGAGGTCGTCGACGTTGTGGCGCATCATGGCGCAGCGGTCGATCCCGAACCCGAAGGCGAAGCCCTGCCACTCCTCGGGGTCGACGCTGACGGCCTTGAACACGTTGGGGTCGACCATCCCGCACCCGCCCAGCTCGATCCAGCCCGACTGGGAGCACACCCGGCAGCCCGCCCCCTCGCAGAAGATGCAGGTGACCTCGAACTCGGCCGAAGGCTCGGTGAACGGGAAGAACGAAGGCCGCAGCCTTGAATGGATTCCGGGCCCGAAGTAGGCGGTGGTGAACGCCTCGATGGTGCCCGCCAGGTCGCCGAACGTGATCCCGCGGTCGACCACCAGCCCCTCGATCTGGTGGAACACGGGCAGGTGGCGGGCGTCGGGCGTGTCCCTGCGGTAGCACCGCCCGGGCATGACCACGTAGATCGGGGGCGGCTGCGACTCCATGACCCGGATCTGCACGGGGGACGTGTGGGTCCGCAGCAGCGTCGATTCGGGAGCGCCCAGCTTCACGTACAGCGTGTCCCACATGCTGCGGGCGGGGTGGCCCGGCGGCATGTTCAGGGCCTCGAAGTTGTACCAGTCGGTCTCGACCTCACGTCCCTCCGCCACCCGGTAGCCCATGCCGACGAAGATGTCCTCCAGCTCGTGGCGGGCCTGGGTGACCAGGTGGAGGTGGCCGCGCCTGTCGCGGCCCGGGACCTCGGTCAGGTCCATGCGCTCGGCGGTCATGCGCCGGCCCCGCTCGCCCTCCTCCAGCTCCGCCCGGCGAGCCTCGATAGCCGCCTGCAGGCGCTCCCGGGCCTCGTTGACGGCCCGTCCTGCCTCCTTGCGCTCCTCGGGTGCGAGCTGGCCGAGCTGGCCCCGGGCCGCCACGACCGCCGACCTGCGGCCCAGCACCTCCACCTCGGCGGCGGCCAGCTCGTCGAGAGAGGAGGCGGCCGTCACCCGGCCCAGCCCGTCCTCGACCAGCGTGTTCACGTCCAGGACCGTCATGTCGCCAGCTCCGGGGGTGGTTCGGTGGGCAGGGTGAACCGGAACGTCGACCCCGTGCCCACCACCGACTCGGCCACGAGCCGGCCGCCATGCGCCTCCACCAGGCCGCGGCTGATCCACAGGCCCAGGCCGGAGCCCGTAGGGCGGGTCTCGGCCCGGCGGAAGAACTTGGTGAACACCCGCGGCAGGTCCGAGGGCGCGATGCCGTCGCCCCGGTCCGAAACCGCCACCTCGATCAGCCCGTCGTGCGCCGATCCGACCACCCGCATGCCCTTGGGGCTGGCGTACTTGGCCGCGTTCTCGACGAGGTTGGTGAGCACCTGCTCCACCTTGTCAGGGTCGGCGAAGGCGCGGGGGAAGTCGTCCGGGAAGGACACGGCCACGTCGAGCTGGGGCTCGTTCATCCGCACCTTCTCGGTGACCACCTCCACCAGTGCGGGGACGTCAACCAGCTGGCGGCGCAGCGTGAGGCGTCCGCTCTCCAGCCGGCTGATGTCGAGCAGCTCGGTGACCAGCCGGGTGACCCGGTCGGCGTCGTTATGGACCTGCTCCAGCATCACCCGCTTCTGGTCGTCGGCCAGGCGCTCCCAGCGGTTCAGGAGGAGGCTGGTGTAGCCCTTGACCGAGGTGAGGGGCGACCGCAGCTCGTGGCTGACGGTGGCGATGACCTCCATGCCCTCGGCCGGGGCCCGGCGACGGGGGCCGGGCCGGAGCACCAGGACGGCGCCCTGCAGCCGGCCGTCGCCGTCGCGGTGGTAGCGGCCGGTGACGGTCACGGCGACCTCGTGGCCGTCGGCTGCCCGGAGCCGGACCCGCTGCTCGGGGATGCCCGAGACCGATCGCAGCCTGGTCGACGGGTGCCAGCCGTTGGCCCACACCGGTTGGCCGTCCGGGCGCTGCGGCGCGAGCAGCTCGTCGACCGTCCGCCCCACCATGTCGTCGGGCGCGTAGCCGGTCAGCAGCGCGGCGGCGGCGTTGACCGCCTGCAACCGGCGGTCGGCGTCCACGTGCAGGACAGCGTCGGGAAGCAGGTCGGAGTCGATCAACGCCCTCTTTGTCGGCCTGCGGGGCCCGAACGCAGTTGCCGGGCGGCCTCGAAGCACAGCACGGCGGCGGCCATGGCGACGTTCAGGGACTCGGCCCGGCCCACCATGGGGATCGTCACCCACTCGTCGATCAGGCCGGCGACCGAGCCCGGCAGGCCGTTCGCCTCGTTCCCGAGGACGATGGCGGCCGGCTGGTCGAACGCCACCTCGGAGTAGGGAACCCCCCTGTCCGCCGCGGTGCCGAGCCGGCGCAGCTGCCACGCGCCTACCTGCTCCAACACCTCCACTGGCCCTCCTCCGGCCACCAAGCGCACGTGGAACACCGAACCGGCCGACGCCCGCACGCACTTTGGGTTGTAGACATCAACGGTCCCCTCCGAGCAGATTACCCCGCCCATCCCCGCTGCTTCGGCTGTGCGTAGGATGGTGCCGAGGTTGCCGGGGTCCCGCACGTCCACGCAGACGAGCACGTTCGCCTGGTCGCGCAGGTCCTCGAGGGGCTGGTCGACGAACCCGGCCACGGCCAGGACGGCCTGGGGCGTGACCGTGTCGGTGACCCGTTCGAGGACGTCCGGCCCGAGCCCAAACACCCGGATGCCGGCGTCGCGGGCCTGCTGGACGACGGGCTCGTCCCAGCCGCCAAGTGCCACGTAGACGCTCTCGACGGCTGCGCCCGACCGCAGGGCCTCCCTCACCAGCTTGGCCCCCTCGACGACGAACGCCCGCTCCGTGCGCCGGTACGACGCCTGCGACAGCAGCCGCCGCACCCGCTGGACCCGCTTGTGGCGAAAGCCGAGGAGGCTCCCGCCGGGGGACGTCAGCCCTTACTCTCCTGCGGCCAGCTTGACCAGGGCGGCGAAGGCGGGCGGGTCGGAAATGGCCAGGTCGGCGAGGACCTTGCGGTCGACCTCGACCCCCGCCGTGCGCAAACCGGCGATGAACCGGCTGTAGCTCAGGCCGTTGATCCGGGCGCCAGCGTTGATGCGCTGGATCCACAACTGGCGCATGTCACCCTTGCGGGCCCGGCGATCGCGGAAGGCGTAGTTGCCGGAGTGCATGACCTGCTCGTTGGCAGCCCGGTAGGAACGGCTCTTGTTGCCGTAGTACCCCCGGGCCTGCTCCAGAACGGCGCGGTGATGCTTCCGTCCGTGGACCGCGCGCTTCACCCTGGCCATGCGATGCTCCTTGTCTTTTTTCCCGGCGGGCCCCCTGCACCCCGCCTCCTCCCTTGGATGGGGCCCCTGCCCCATCCGGGCCGTCCTGTGGCGACAGACCGGTGGCTTGTTGCCGCCGGCGTGAGCCCTGCCGCTATAAACCGAGCAGGCGCTTCACCTGGGCGCGGTCGCCGCCGGTGACCTCGGCCTCACGGGCCAGGCGGCGCGTGCGCTTGCTGGGCTTCTTCTCGAGGATGTGTGCACGGAACGCCTTGCGCCGCACGATGCGGCCACTGCCGGTGACCTGGAACCGCTTGGCGGCCCCCCGGTGGGTCTTCATCTTGGGCATCAGGCTGTCGTCGCTTTCTCCTTGGGCTTGGCCCGCTTGTCGGGGGCCAGCACCATCACCATGTTGCGCCCGTCGAGCCGGGGCGCCGCCTCCACCTTGGCCGGCGGGGCCAGCCGCTCGGCGATGCGGTCGAGGATCTTCTTGCCGAGCTCGGGTCGGGCCATCTCCCGCCCCTTGAACATGATCGTGATCTTTACCTTGTGGCCCTCGTCGAGGAAGCTCGACACCTTTCTCGTCTTGGTGTCGAAGTCGGCCTCGCCGATCTTGATTCGGTACTTCATCTCCTTGATCGGGGAGTTGCCGCTCTTCTTGCGTGACTCCTTGTCCCGTTGTGCCGCCTCGTACTTCCACTTCCCGTAGTCCAAGATTCGGCACACCGGCGGATCGGCGAGCGGGGCCACCTCCACAAGGTCCATATCTGCCTCGCGAGCGAGGTAGAGGGCCTCGGGAAGGGGTTTGATGCCCAGCTGGCGCCCTTCGGGGTCGACCAGGCGTACTTCTCGCGCCCGGATACGGTCGTTGATCCTGAGGTCGGTCCCCTCCGGTCCGGCGATGCGACATCACTCCTTCCGCCGCTCCCGGGCGGCGTGCAATTGGTTGTGTTGGTCAGGGAACGCGAAGAAGGCGGACGTCGGGAAACGCCCGCCTCGGCGGTCGACCGACCCGGACGCGCCTTGCGGTGGCCGGGTGGGGGCCCGCGAGCCCCGCTTCCCTCTTCGGTTGTGAGCCCTAGGGTAGCAGTATGAGCACCATCTGGACACCGTCGGGTGAACGGCCGATCGGGCGTGAGCCCGATCCCCAGCCCCAGGCCGCGACGCCCGGGCAGACCCCCAGCGGCGCCGGCGACGACCTGAGCGAGCCCACCGAGGAGGAGCTGGCGGCCCACTTCGCCGCCGTCCAGCAGCAGCTGCTGGCCACGCCCGCCTCGGTGGTGATCGCCAACCACTGCATCGGGCTGTTCCAACTCGCGGTGCTCCACCTCGAGCAGGACCCACCCAATCTGTCCGACGCCAAGCTCGCGATCGACGGCATGGCCGCCGTCGTCGAGACGCTCGGGCCGAGGCTCGGCGAAGAGGAGCCCCCGATGCGGGAGGCCCTCACCCAGCTCCGGCTCGCCTACGTGCAGCGCCAGCGCATGGCGGGCGGACAGCCGCCCTCACCCGAGTGAGGGCCGCCCACGCCGGACGGTCCCGAGCCCGAGCCGCCACATCAGCCGCCTTCGCCGCCCTGGTGCTGCTTGCCGCCTGCGGCGGGGACGAGGGCGGAAGCGACGAGTCCGGCCAGACCGCCGGTCCGTCGACGACCGTCGAGCTGGCTTCGCGGGTCGAAACGTTCACCGTGCCCCCCTGGAGACACGTCACGGGAACGGTGGCGTACCCCCAGACGCCGCCCGTCGGTGGAGACCACATCGACGCCTGGATGAACTGCGGGTACTACTCCCAACCGGTCATCACCGAGGCCGCCGTCCATTCCATGGAGCACGGCGCGGTCTGGATCACGTTCCGTCTGAACGTCCCGCAGGCCCAGAAGGACCGGATCAAGGCCCTGGCCCGCAGCAACCGCTACGTCCTCGCCTCGCCGTGGCCGGACAGGAGCCTGCCCACGCCGGTCGTGGCGTCGGCCTGGGGTGTGCAACTGAAGGCCCAGACCGCCGACGACCCCGCCCTGACTGCGTTCGTCCAGATGTACGCCAACGGCCCCCAGACCCCGGAGAAGGGCGCCCCGTGCTCAGGTGCCTTCGGCAACCCCGAGTGAACGAGCAAGCGGCGCCGAACGCGGGCGCGCCGCCGCCTCGGTCACGCCGGCGACGGTGGATCGTCGTAGGCGCCGTGGTCGTCGTAGCCCTGGCCGCCGGCGGCTACTTCTTCGGCTCGGCGGACAGCCGCGGCGACCGCCAGAGCGGCGAGGGCGGCATCGCCCCCGACTTTTCGCTACCCGAAGTGCGGGGCGACGGCGAGAGCGGCGGGAACGTCGCGCTGGCCAGCCTGCGCGGCAAGCCCGTGGTGGTCAACTTCTTCGCCTCGTGGTGCGTGCCGTGCCGCAAGGAGATGCCCGCCTTCCAGGCCGTCTCGTCCCGCCTCGGGGACAAGGTCGCCTTCCTCGGGATCGACCACCAGGACAACCGCGACGGCGGCCGCCAGCTGCTAGCCGACACCGGTGTCCGCTACCCCACCGGCTACGACCCCGACGGCAAGGTGGCCGAGCGCTACTCCCTGTTCGGGATGCCCACGACCGTGTTCATCAGCCCCGACGGCCGGCTCCTCGAAAAGCACACCGGCGAGCTGAGCGAGGGCCAGCTCGAGGAGTCCATCACCCGCCTGTTCGGCATCCCGACCTAGATGGACGCTGATCTACTCGGTCGTGCCTGGCGGCCCGAAGCCCTGACCAGCACCTTCGCAAGCTCAGTTGCTGTTCATGGCTAATAGGTCAG
>JBOGID010000281.1:0-2822 GCA_050742295.1 Acidimicrobiales bacterium
ACTCGGTGAAGCCGCCGGCCAGGGGGCGGACGACCAGGTCCCGCCCTCCCGGGAGGGCCTTGGCGTAGGTGGCGGCGTCGCCGGCCGCGACGCCGGGGACGGCCAGGGCGTCGGGGTGGCGGACCACGACCTCGCCGGCCGGGGTGGAGACCGTGGCCAGAGAGCCGCGCGCCACCGAGCCGAGGGTGGCGGCCGACGGCAGGGCCCTGGCGGCCAGGCCGTCAGGGGTGGCCACCACCGACGGGTCGAGGTCGCGCCAGGTGCCGGTGGTGGGGTCGTTGAAGCGAACTGGTGTTTGGGACAGTATCGCTGTCTCGGATCCGTCGCGGTTGCCATACACGAGCTTGGTCGGGGTCGTCTCGGACTCGACCAGCTTCGACCGGGCGGGATCGAACGACGCTCGCGCCGCCGCCGGCTCGGCCGAGCGCTGGTCGGGGTGGGGCGGCGCGCCGGCGAAGTCGCCGACGGCGGTGCCCGGCCTGGGCCGACCCGGCGCCGTCGACTCGAGCGGCGGCACAGGGACCGGTGCCTTCGCCCGCTGGCCCAGGAGCGCCGTTGCGGTCTGGCCGATCGCCGCCTGCGGGACGATCGCCTGGGCGGCGCTGAGGAGCGCGACGGCAAGCGCCACGACGAGACCGCTCCGGGTCCGCCGTCCGCGGCCCCCGACGTTCGCGCTGGTTCCCATGAAGACCGTCTCCTCGTCCTGGGCCAAAGCCCATCTCCGCCGCCGGAGCCGGCTACCGCCGATTCCTGCAGCCGCCTCTGTGTCTTACGGTGTTGTCGTCACGTTCGCACCCCGTCTTGAGGGACGGATGTCGGTCGATGGACAACGGCCGCTCTCGTGAACCGAGTATCCGCCGATGACGCAGGTTCGGCATGAGCCATTCGTCTCATTCTGCTGGCGGAGGCCTGCGACGAAGGTCACGGGCAGCCTGAGCGCCGTGCCCTCGCTCTCTGCCTGGCGTGAGTGTGCATCGCAACCAGCGAGCATGCACTGAGACGGACTTGCATACCATCAAACTGAAGGTGATACGTGGTTGTGACTGGCGACATCGTTTTGACATCGGCAGGACCGCTGCAGGGACTCCCCGTGAGCGCATTCCGATGGAGACGGGTCCTGGACAGGACGCCGAGGGGCTCCAGGCACCTCCCGGGCCCCATTTGCCCTGGTCAGCGGACTCGCACCGTTGGTAACCATCTCGCGGGAACGCCGCCGAGCCGTGGCGGTTGTTGACGGTGTTCTTGCTGGTCATGGGGTCTCCTCCTGGTTCTGGAGCTCGGCGAGAAGGTCGTCGAGCCGGTCAAGTCGGGTGTTCCAGGTGCGCTCGAAGTTGCGAACCCAGTCGTGGATGGGCTTCAGGGCCGGCCCGTTGACGCGGTACCAGCGGTGGCGCCCGTCCACCCGGACGAGCACGAGGCCGACGGCCCGCAGCACGCCCAGGTGCTTCGACACCTGGGGCTGGCTCAGGCCCAGCCGGTCGACGAGCTCGCCCACCGTGGCCTCACCGGTGCCCAAAGCATCGAGGAGGTCACGCCGGCTCGCCTCGGCCACGGCGTTGAACGCATCCGTCGTCGTGGGCGTGCGGGCCATGTCGACATCATATTCCTATATCGGAATATGTCAACTCATCGTTGCAGGAAACCCAGATCCTTGAACGGTGCGCCCAGCACGTCCTTGGGGTCCATCCCCAGGACGTGGTCGAGGACGGTGGCGTAGACCGACCGGAAGTCGGTGTTGAACTTGAGGTCGCCGTCGTCGAGGTCGGTGAGGCTGGGGTGCTCGCCGTAGAGGCCGCCCTTGACGGCCGGGCCGGCGACGAACAGGGGGGCGGCGGCGCCGTGGTCGGTGCCCGCGCTGCCGTTGGCCTTCACCCGCCGACCGAACTCCGAGAAGGTCATGACCACGACCTGGCCGGCCCGGGCGTCGCCGGCCAGAGAACCGAGGAACCAGCCCACGCCCTCGTCCACCGAGGCCATGAGGTTGGCGTGGTTGGCCTTCTCCCGCTGGTGGGTGTCGAACCCGTCGACGGTCACCGTGTACACGCGGGTCGGGACGCCGGCCCGGATCGAGCGGGACACCACGTCGAGCTGGACGGCGAGCGGGTTGGCCGCGTTCACCGGGTCGCCGGCGGGCGGGCGGTTGGCCCTCGCCGTCCGCACCTCCTTGAGGGCGGACTGGACCTGCACGAGGGCGCCCGACGCCTGGGCCGCCCGCTCCGCCAGTTCGGCCTCGCCCGGCCACCGCATCGACGTGTCGCCGAAGGCCCGGAGGACGCCCGCCAGCTCGGGCGTGCCCGGCAGCGTGAACTGGCCCAGGGGCACCGAGATCCCTGTCGCCTTGTTGCCCACGAGGGCGCGCGGCAGGTTGGGGTTCACGGCCAGGGCCTGCATGGGCTGGTTCGCCGTCCGGTCGAGCCACCGGCCCAGCCAGCCCGTGCGCTCGGCCGCGTCGGGAACGGCCGTCTGCCAGATGTCCATGGAACGGAAGTGGCTGCGGCTCGGCGTGGGGTACCCGACGCCCTGGACCACGGCCAGGTGGCCTTCGTCCCAGACGGCCTTGAGCCGACGGAGGTTGGGATGCAGGCCGAGGCCGTCGGCCAGCGGGAGGGCTTGGTCGGCCGGGTAGGCCAGGTCGCCGCGGCCCGACAGGTAGTCCCCGTCGTCCAGCGGGATCACGGTGTTGAGGCCGTCGTTGCCGCCGTAGAGCCCGACGAGGACGAGGATGCCGCCGTCCGGTCCCGCCGCGCCCGGTGACGGTGCCGGTGCCGCTGCGGCGGGCGCTGCCGCGGGTGACCCGTCGCCCCCGCCACCGCCGCCGCTGC
>JBOGID010000282.1:0-13917 GCA_050742295.1 Acidimicrobiales bacterium
CGGTCGAGACCGATCAGTGCCTCGTCGCTCATCCGCTCATCGAGGTACTGATCGCAGACGGCCGCTACCCCGGTGCGGGCGAGATCCTGCTCAGGGCGGGCGTGGCGTCAGGTGAACGGCTCGTCCGAGTCGAACGACCCGAGGCAGCCCACGCCGTGACCGTCCCCGACGGCGTCGCGGTCGTGGCGCCAGGGCAGCCGGCGGCCGTCCACGAGGTCGTGGCCGGGCACCGGTTCCGGGTCTCGGCCGACTCGTTCTTCCAGCCGGGCCCGGTCGTCGCGGAGGCCCTCGCCGCTGCTGTCCTCGACGCGGCCGGCGACGCCCTCCCAGCCGGGGGCGGGGGCCACCTGGTCGACGCCTACGCCGGCGTCGGCCTGTTCGCCGCGGTGGGGGGCGCGGCCCGCCGGGCCCGGGTCACGGCTATCGAGAACCACCGTTCGGCGGCGGCCGACGCCCGGCTCAATCTGGCGGGCCTCCACGCCCGGGTGCTCGCCACCGACGTCGGCCGGTGGCGGGCAAGGCGCGGCGACCACGTCGATGTGGTGGTGGCCGACCCGTCCCGCACCGGGCTGGGCAAGCCGGGGGTCGCGGCCCTGGCCGCCGCCGGCGCCCCCCGGCTCGTCCTGGTCAGCTGCGACCCGGCCTCGTTCGCACGCGACACCCGGCTGCTGGCCGGTGCCGGGTACCGGCTCGCGACGGTCCGGCTCGTAGACGCCTTCCCCCACACCTTCCACGTGGAGACGGTGAGCCGGTTCGACCTCGACCACTGAGCGGTACGTTGATCCGGCGTCGATCGTTCGCCGCCCACGGGGAGGTGGGTCACATGCCCGAACTCCGAAAGCTGATCTTCTATTCGACGGTCGGCCCCGACCGCGACAACGGGGCGTGGACGCCGTTCACCATGGCCAAGCGGGCCATCGACGCCGGGCTGGAATGCGAGATCTTCCTGGCCGGCCCCGCCACCGGCCTGCTCCGGCACGCCTCCTGGGGCGGCCGGGAGGGCAGGCAGAAGGAAGCGCTCGAGGCCGTCCTCGGCGCCAAGATCCCGATCTGGTTCTCCCCCGGCTGAGCGGACTACCGAGGGGTGTCCGGCCCGGACATCGACGAGGTCGGCGCCAAGCCCGCGCAGGTGGCGGACATGCTGCGCGAGGTCGCCATGGGCGCGCAGCTCATCCCCTTCGTCAGCCCCTAGCGAGACTGCTGGTTGAGCCCTCACCCGGCGCCCGACGGCGTGCTCATAGCCAGCCGGTCGCTGTGGACAGACCGATCAGCGGCCGTCGGGCGCCTCGGCGCGTAGCGACGAAAGCGAGATTCAGCAGTCTCGGAGGTCAGATCTTGGCGGGCTCGCGAGCGGGCTGGGGCGCAGCCGCCGGCTTGCCCCGGCGACCCGTCGCCAGCAGGACGAGCATGGCCACGCCCATGCCCATGGCGGCACCGGCGGCGACCAACAGCCAGCGCGGCACCCCGTCGTCGTCGGCCGCGGCCCGGGCTTCCGCCTCGTCGGCCGGCGGCGGCCCATTGATGTACACCGACGCGAAATAGGTGTCCTCGGCCGAGCCGTCGTTGGTGCCGTTGCGGCTGTCCTGCCAGGTGAAGTAGACGCGCTCGTCGGTCGAGATCAGCCCGACGGGAGCGTGCACGTCCACGTTGTTGGACCAGATGCCGAAGGCCCGGTTGATCGAGCGGTCGGTGATGCGGATGCTCTTGGCGAACGTGCGGCCCTTGTCCTCCGAGTACGTGTACCAGACGTCCTGGAAGCCGGTAGCGGCACCCGCCGGGACCGGGCTCAGGCGGTTGTCGAACCAGGCCACATCGAGCCGCCCGTTGGGCGCGAGGGAGATGTTGGGGTCGAAGTGGTGGACGGTCACCATGGGCGCGCTGTCGACGTTCACCAGGATGCGGTCCGACCACGTCTTGCCCGAGTCTTCCGACACCCGGAGGTAGATGTCGCGCTCGTCCGCGGGCAGCATCGGGCGGGGGTTGGGGTGGCCGTACCAGACGGCGTAGAGGGTGTCGCTGTTGGGGTCGGCCCGCAGCCCCCACTTGCGGTTGTGGGCGAACCCGGCGTTGCCATCCTCGATCTGGCGGGCCTCGCTCCACGTCTTGCCGTGGTCGGTGGAGAACCGGTAGTTGACGGTGCGGATGAGCGGCTGCGACGGAGGTGAGCCGGCGGGCACCGGCGGCCGGAAGTCGCGGCCCGCCATGATCGTGTGGACGGTGCCGTGGCGGTCGACCGCGGGACGGGCCTCGTAGGAGCCCTGGGGGTCGCCGGCGCGCAGGCTGAAGGGCTGGCCGAAGGTCCGGCCGCCGTCGGAGGAGGACGCGATCAGCGCCCGGTTGCCCTCGGGTGTGGGCTCGTCGTTGATGTGCCACTGCATCCAGGAGACGTAGACGTACTGCGGGTCGTTGGGGTCGACGGCGACCCACGGGCGGTTGTTGCGCTTGCCCGCGCTGCGGGGCGCCTCGGGCGACTCGGGGGCATCAAAGACCTTGACCGCCCTCTCCCAGGTGCGGCCGTCGTCGGTCGAGCGCGTCAGGAAAATGTGGCGGGGCCGGTCGGCCCGCGGCAGGCTGCTGAACCGGGGGTCGTTGGCCTGGAAGGCCAGAAGCAGCACACCGTCCTTGTCGTAGACCAGCGAGTGGTTGATGTTGGCCTCGGGGTCGCCCGACGAGTCGGTCCACGGCTTGAGCATGGGGTCGCCGCCCGGGGCCCACGACCGCCCGTCGTCGGTGGACAGGTAGACGTCCACCGTCTTCTTGGTGCGGTTCTCCGTGTCGGCGATGACCAGCGTGCCGTTGAACGGGTTGCGGACGATGTAAGGCACCACGTGGGCCCGCGCCGGGTCGGGGTTGGTCGTGACCTGCACAGCCCCCGTGACCCACGGGCGGACCTGTGCGCCTGCCGGCGCGGAGACCCACGGCACGCCCGCCGCCAGCGCCCCCACCATCCCTACAACGACCGCTCGCCTTTGCCGCGTCCGAGGCATCCCGATGCCACCCCCCTCCGCCGCACTGCGCACGATAGAGCGGCGGAGGGGGGTCGTGCCGGGTCCGGCGGTTCAGCTCGCGGCTGCGACCTCCGCGTCGGCCATGTCGGGCACGGGCAGGGCGGCGACGAGGTCCCGAAGCTCCCGCGGCGGCCGCGAGCCACAGCCCCGGCAGCGGAGCGTGGCAACGTTGTGGTACTGGCACCGGCACGACCACAGGACTTCCACCCACCGCATGGCCAGCTCGGAGAGCGGGATCCGGCGCTTGGTTGCGGCTGCTGCTCTCATCGGTTCGGATCCTCGGTCGGGTGCCGGTTCTTGACCCCCCACTCGTCGGCAGCCGGGCCGGCTTGCTTGAGTCCGATGAGCCGATCGCGCTACGAGGGAGCAGGCGTGGGTTCGTCCGGCTCTGGCTCCGGCGGGAGTTCCGCGGCTGGCTCGGGGCCGAGGCCGCGCTTGCGCCGGTAGTGGCTGCCAGCGGCCACGGCGATGGCGATGATGGGCACCGAGAGGAACGCGCCGAGCAGGCCGCCGATGATGATGCCGGCGCCCACCGCCCACACGGTGACCAGGGGGTGGAGGCGCACGGCCCGTTCCAGGATCAGCGGCTGCAGGAGGTTGCCCTCGATCTGCTGCACGGCGACGGTGGCGGCCACGACCAAGAGGGCGGTGGCGAACCCGTTGGTGACCAGGGCGACCAGGGCCGCGATCAGCCCCGCCACGGTCGCCCCCACGATGGGGATGAACCCGCCGATGAACGTCAGTACGGCCAGGGGAAGCACAAGCGGCACGCCCAGGATCCACAGCGCGATGCCGATCAGCACGCCGTCGATGAAGCCGGTGGCGGCGGTGGCGATCATGTACTGGCGCATGATGCGGCGGGCGTCCCGCACCAGGTCGGAGACGTCCTCCCGGTAGGGCGCCGATATCTGCTCCTTCATCCACGCCGCCATGCGCTCGCCGTCCTTGAGGACGAAGAACAGGGTGAACAGCAACAGGACGAGCCCGCCCAGGACCTCCCCCGCGGCCCGGGCCTGGCCCGCGGCCTGCTGGGCGGCCCCGCCGCCCGCCTTGCGGGCTGCGTCGCGGATCTGCTGCTCGATCTCGTTCACCCGCTCGGGCGTGAGGTTGAGGGGGTCGCCGGTGGCCCACTCCTTGACGTCCTCCACGGCCTGGTTGACCTGGTCGCCCACGTCCTCGAACTGTCGGGCCACGTTGGACCCGATCCAGAACAGGAGGGCCACCAGCACGGCCAGGGCGCCGAGGAACACGGCCGCCGCCGCCAACGGAGCGGGCCAGCGGTGCCGCCGCAGCCGGGCCACCAGCGGCTCCAGCACGGCGGCCAGGAAGAGGGCCAGGACCACGGGCACGACCACCACGTAGAGCCGGATCAGCACGACGACGGCCAGGGTGACCGCCGCCGCCGTGACCAGGACCCGCCAGCTCAGGGCGGCGGACACGGCCAGAAGGCGAGGCACCTTCACCTCCTCGACCTCCTCCCCCACCTTCTCCCCCGCTGGCTCGGGCACGAGCGGCAGGCTACGACCTCTCGTCCGCCCCGATTGCTGAGGTGGAGCTGCGGGCGGGGGTGTTCGACGGCGGGTCCTACGAGACGGTGCGCTACCAGAGCGACGAGATCCGTTTGCGGGTAGTGGATGCCGGCGATGTCCAGGTCGTCGAGTTCCGCTCCGCCGACCGCGACGGTCCGCCCGCCCACACCCATCCGTGGGACGAGGTCGAGTACGTGACCGAGGGCGAGGTGGAGTTCCTGCTCGGCGACCAGTGGTCGTCGGGCGGGCCGGGCACCGTCCAAATGCTGCCCCGGGGCGTGCCCCATGCGGTCCGAGTGTCCCCAAGGCGAGGCCCGCGTCCTCATGATCACCATCGGTGCGCCCTACGATGGGTTTGCCCGCGAGGTGGCCGCCGTGCTGGCCCAGTCGGGGTACTTCGACCCCGCCGCCATCGTGGCCGTGGCCGAGCGCCACGGCGTGCGCCCGGCCAGCGCCGCTGGCTGAAGCGCGCTCAGAGCTTCAGCTTCACCATTCTGCTCTCGCGGGTTGCGGGCTTGGCCTGGGTCGGGGGCACGGGGGTGAGGCCGACCCGGGCCCGGATCTCGTCGGGGTCGGGAACGAGGCCGCGGTCCTCGTCGAGGTCGCCGGCGATGAAGGTCTTGGTGAACTCCCGGGTTTCGGTGGCGGCTCCAGTGAACTGGGTCTTGAAGAACAGCGGCGTCATGAACCCGAGCGTGTCGTCGGGCGCCTGCGCCTTCGGGTCCCCGGCGTGGGTGTCGTCGCCGATCAGCCGGCACGCCTCCTTGTAGAGCTGCTTGGTCTTCTTGTCCTGGGCGCTGAAGGTCACGTCGTAGGTCACGCTCACGACCGCCTTCGACCCATGCACGTCGATCGCCAGCTTCACAGCCCCGATCTTCGCCATCTGCGTCCTCCCCCTGTCCTCGAAATCCCGGCGCGCCCGGGAAGCGTAGGCAGGTTCGCCCGCGCCCCGCCGCGGGCATACAAGGTCCGTGCTAAGGGTCTGGACGCTCTATGCCGAGGACAGCTATGGTGATGTGAAGCACATGAGCGAGATGGAGACACCTGGGTTGGGGGCGCCGGGGTTGGGAGCGCGGGAGCTCGAGGCGCTCTGCCGGGGACTCCTTCTGAACGCAGCCGCCCGGCGGTGGGCCGCCTCCGGTGTCGAGCCCGAGCCTCCCTCGGCCGAGTACCTGACCGGCTTCGCCGCCGGGTGGGAGGGCGGCGAGATGGCGGCCCTGGCCCTCGTCATCTCCCTGATCACCGAGGAATCGGCCACGCGACTCGTCGAGGAGGCCCGGGCCCAGGCGTCGGTTGACGCCGTCTTCCCGTTCGAGCTCCACATCGAGGTCACGCCTGCCGATGAGGAGGCTGCGTAGATGGACGGCGACGACGAGCTCATCCCGTGCCCCACGTGCTGGTTGCCGGCCGACCTCCTGCCGCCCCCGCCCTATGAGGACTTCCCCCATGCCCGCTGCGCCCGCGGTCACGACAACGCGCTGATTCCCGCCGTGCTCGCCCACCTGCGCTCCCTGCGGGACGACAGCTTTCCCCGCTCGGCCTGATCCGCCACTTAGGCGCTCTCGGCGCTGCGGTACAGCCGCGTCGTCAGCGGGGCGAAGACGGCGGTGAGCGCGGCGGCGACCGCCACGACGACGGCGATGTCGCTGCCGTCCGCCCCGCCGTGCATCAGGCCGCGTGCCGCCGTGGTCAGGATCGAGATGGGGTTGACGTTCACGAAGGCCTCGAGCCAGCCGGGCAGGGTGGTCGGGTCGACGAAGACATTGGAGAGGAACGTGAGTGGGAAGATGCCCATGAAACCGGCGTTCATCACCGCGTTGGGCGCCCGCAGGACCAGGCCGAGGGTCGTGAAGATCCAGGAGAGGCCGAAGGCGAAGACCACGACGAGGAGCAGAGCGGCGGCGGCCCCGCCCACGCCGGCGTCGGGACGAAACCCCAGGGCGACGCCCACCAGGATGATCACGGTGCCGGCCAGCAGGTAGCGCACGCTGTCACCGAGGAGCGACCCCACCAGGGGCGCCGGGCGCCAGATGGGGAGGGAGCGGAACCGGTCGACGACGCCCTTGGTGAGGTCTGTGTTGAGCGCCACTCCCGAGTAGACGGTCGTGAACAGCACGGACATCACCAAGATCCCGGGAAGGAGGTAGTGGAGGTAGTCGCCGGTCGAGCCAGCAATGGCGCCACCGAAGATGTAGGTGAACATCACCACGAACATGACGGGCGTGATCGTGACGTCGAGCAACTGTTCAGGGACGTGCTTGACCTTGAGCATGCCCCGCCAGCCGTAAGCGATGACGGCCGACACGGCGCTCGCCCGGGGCGGCCGGGCGGTGGACGCGATCGCTCGGCGGACGGCGGCCTCGTCTGCCCCCGCTGACGTCGCAGCCTGGGTGGTCGGCTCGGTGCTCACGGTCGGTGTCCCTCCTCGAAGCTCGGGATCTGCTCAGAACTGTCACGGTCGGCAACATGGCCGGTGAGGGCGAGGAAGACCTCGTCGAGGCTGGGCTGGCCAAGGGTGAAATCGGCGATGCCGATCCCGGATTCGGCGAGGCGGGCCAAGGCCTGCGCGGCGCGGCCTGCGTCGGAGCAGGCGACCGAAACGCCCGCCGGATCGGCCTCCAACGTCACCGCCCCGAGGTCGCGGCTGAGCGCCATCTCCGCTTGCGGCCGCTGCTCAGGAGCCAGCAGCCGGAGGCGAAGCGCCCCCGATCCCACCGACGCCTTCAGCTGCGCCGGCGTCCCTTCGGCGATGACCTTGCCCCGGTCGATGACGGCGATCCCTTCCGCCAGCTGGTCCGCTTCCTCCAGGTACTGGGTGCAGAGCAGGATCGTCGTCCCTTCGGCCTGCAGGGCTCGGATGATCCCCCACACCTGGTTCCGTGAGCGAGGGTCGAGGCCGGTCGTCGGCTCGTCGAGGAACATCAGTTCGGGCGTGACCACGATGGAGGCGGCGATGTCGAGCCGTCGCCGCATCCCGCCCGAGTAGGTCTTCACCAGGCGCCCGGCGGCCTCCGCGAGGCCGAACGCGTCCAGCAGCTCGGCGGCACGCTCCTTGGCCGCGCTCCAGCGCAGGCCGAGCAGGCGGCCCAGTAGCACGAGGTTCTCGCGCCCGGTGAGGTGCTCGTCAACCGAGGCGAGCTGGCCGGTGAGGCTGACCGCGCCACGGACCGCCTCGGCCTCTTCCACGACGTCGTGCCCGAGCACCCGTGCGCTGCCCGCGTCGGGGCGGATCAGCGTCGCCAGCATGCGGATCGTCGTCGTCTTGCCCGCGCCGTTGGGACCGAGGACGCCATAGACCGAGCCGCGCCGGACGGCCAGGTCCACGCCGTCGGCGGCGAGGACGTCACCGAAGGACTTGACGAGGCCGTTGGCCTCGATCGCGAGATAGGAGTCCGAGGTCATCGCCCTCCTTGACGAAGGTGCTGCGTTCCGAAAGCCCGTCACACTCGACAGTAGGCGTCGGACCGCGCAGCCGCGTCCACATTCGGAGCGACGGCAGCGACGGGCGGCAGCCTCGCGGGCATCTGTACCCGCAGCGACCCGCTCGCCGTCCGCCGCCGTCAGCTCGACCTCGAAAGTCTCCCGGCGCGGCCCGGGCGGCCGTCCGATCAGGCGCAGTTGGTGACGGCGACTGGGTCGGACCCCCGCACGGTGGCGCCCGGGTTGGCGGCGGCCCATGAGCGCAGGGCGCTGACCAGCTCGGTCATGTCCCGGGCCGTGTCGGTCACGATGTTGAAGCGCACGCACACCCGCCCGCCGCTGCGCCACACCACGTAGCGGTCGCCGCCCCAGCCTTCGGCGGCCCGCTGGGCCACGGCCCGGTCGACGGCGCTGTCGAGGACGAGGAACAGGAAGGCCTCCCCGATCACGCCCTCGTCGATGGTCCGCCCGTCGGCCGGGGGGTCAGCCACCGGGCGCGCGGGCTCGCCGGCCAGGAACCGCTCGGGGTGCAGGACGTGCTCGGTCGTGACCGGCGGTGCGCCGAAGGCGGCGTCCAGGCGGGCCTGGCCCCCGGCCGTGCGCAGGGCGTCCACGAAGTCGGGGCCGACGGCATAGGGGAACCCGAACAGCCGGTCGAAGATCGACGGCTCGCCGTTGTCGGGTGCGCCCGAGCCCTGTTCGGCGTCGATGGCGGCCTGCTCGTCGTCCGACCGGGATGCGTACCACTTCTCCTCCACCCACCCCGCATCCCCCTCGACCAGGGCGGCGAAGGCGGCCGACTCCTCGTCGTCGAGGTGGCGGCGGTCGAGCCCGAACTGCTGGTCGTCGAGGGCGTGGGTCAGCTCGTGCACGAGGACGAGCTTCACGAAGGGCGTGGGCGAGACGCCGCGGGCGTGGAGGACCTTGGTGCGGTCGTCGTAGATGCCCACGACGTTGTCGATCTCCTGCTCGGCAACGGCGTCGAGGTCGACGGGGCCCTCGATCACGCCCAGGGCCCGCAGGATGCCCAGGAACGTGTCGTCGTCGAACTGCTCGTCGGCGTCGTCGGCGGGATCGGTGGGCTCGCCCTCGGTCAAGAGGGCCTCGAAGTCGTCGTCGGACAGCAGCTCGACTTTCGGCGGGCGGAGGAACCGCAGGCCGCGGGTCCGTTCGACGAAGGCAATCAGCTCGGGCAGGACGGCTTGGAGCTCGCGGGCGGCGGGCGTGTCGACGCCGCCGGGCGACCCGCCGTCGTCATACCGTCGGAGGTTGACAGCGGCGACGTCGGCGGCGAGCACGACGGCGATGGCCGCAGCCAGGACTGCCTTCACGAGGGGACGGTCCGCCGTGGGCATGGAGGAAGTATCGGCGGTGGACCGGCCGTGGTGTAGGTCGGCTTCGGCCGGGCGGTGACGGCGACGGCGGCGGCAGCGGCGGCCCAGGCGGCAGCGGCATCGGCGGCCCAGGCGTGCGAAGCTGGCCCGGCCATGGCCGCGCTTCCGCTGAAGCCGAGGCACTACCCGGCCACCCCGGGCCTGGTGCGCCGCACCCAGGCCGACTTCACCCGGGACCAGCTGCGGTCGCGGGGCGTCCGCACGGCACTGACCGAGCCGCTGCTCGACGTCCGTCCCGCCCAGCCCCGCCTCGTGAGCTCGGCCGAGGGCGCACTGCGGCGGCTGTTGCTGGCCATCCCCGACTACGCGGTGGCGTCGCCCCCGCTGGCGGCCATCTACGGGGACCTCTGCGGCGCCCTCGGGCCCGACGTGGCGCTCGTCATCCTGACTCACGAGGCGGTCGCCGCCGACGTGCGACGCATGCTGGCGGCGGCGGGGCGCAACGCCGCGGGCGACATGGTCGTGGCCGCCCCCGACCACCTGGTGTTCTCGGTGTGGGCCGAGGACGGGTACTGCGTGGTCACCGACGGCGAGGAGGACACCACCTACCTCGTGGAGCCGTACTCCTTCCCCCGCTACGGGGACGGCCTCATCGCCGAGTTCGTGTCCAACGCCACCGACCTGCGCAAGGCCCAGGCACCTTTGTATTTCCAGGGGGGCAATGTCCTCATCGGGGACGACTTCTTCTTCATCGGGGCCGACTACCCCGCCGAGTCCCTCGCCTACGTCGGCCAGGTGCTGGCGCCCGCCGCCGGCGAGTCACCGGCGGCGTTGGTGCGGCGCCTGTACGGGGAGTACCTGGACGGCGGGCGCCGGCTGATCTATGTGGGCAGCACCGTCCCGGTGCCCATCGAACGGGAGCGGCGGGTCACGATCGACGGCGAGCGGTGGACCGAGGTGTTGCATGCCGGCAACGACACGGGCACGGCCCAGCCCATCTTCCACATCGACATGTTCGTGACGCTGGCCGGGCGGGGGCCGGACGGCCGCTATCGCGTCCTGGTCGGCGACCCCGCCCTGGCCGCCCAGCTGACCGGGGAACGGGTGCAGGCCCACGCCATGCGGGAGGTGTTCGACTCGATTGCCGCGGGCCTGAGCCGGCTGGGGTTCGCCGTGATCCGCAACCCGCTGCCCCTGGCGTACGTCGACGACCCCGACGCCAGGGTGCGGTTCTGGTACTTCGCCACCGCCAACAACGCCCTCGTCCAGGTGTCAGAGGCGGCGGGCAACCACGTCTACCTCCCGTCCTACGGGCACGGCGGGTGGGCGTCGCTCCGGCCGGTGGACGACCGCAACGAGACGATCTGGCGCGACCTGGGGTTCACGACTCACGTGCTCGGCGACTGCCACCCCCTGGCCGCCAACCTGGGGTCGGTGCACTGCATCAAGAAGTTCCTCGCCCGGGATCGGTAAAGCCCTGCCGGCGCGACAAAATTGCCTACCTTTCGTAGGCGAAAGGGACTACCGTGGGCTGGCTGACGCCGACGCGGAGGGATCCGGCTGGGTGGACCCCTCCGCGACGGAGCGGCCACTAGATCCGCGTCGGGGCGTCCTGATACAGGTTTCTTTTTGGGATTTTCTGGCGCTGGGGGCGGCCGGCTCCGTAGAAGAGGCATGAGTCGCCACGCCCGCCCGCTGTTCCAGGAGCTCGAGTCCTCCGGCCGGTTCCACCGCGACAGCCGCCTCGGGCGTCTGTTCCACCCCGGAACCGTCTCTTACCGTGAGATCTCGGAGATCGACAGCGTTCACCTGTCGGTAACGAGCGAGAACCGGGTCTCGGTCCACGTCGACCGCGTCTCTCCCCTGCTCGTGAGCAAGGGTGGCCAGGCCCGGTACTCGCTGTGCCGGGCCGTGGCCCACAACGCCACCGTGCTGGCCGAGGTCGTGTGCCGGCTGGTGCGACGCCAACCCTCGGTCCACCGCTGCCACCTCGACTGCGAGATCGTGTGGGTGCCCGACGACGACCTCGACGGCTTCGAGGACTGCTTCGAGGACGACGCCGTCGCCTGAAGGGCGGTATCCAGAGGTACGTTCGGGCTTCGTGACCGCCGTCCAAAGCCGCCCGCCTGCCCTCGTCGCCTCATGCATCTTCGGAGCCGTCGGGGCGCTGCTGCTGCTGATCGGCTTTGTCACCGCGTCCACACCCGTACTGGCGGCCTCGGGCGCGGCCGGGTCGCTGTCGCTGGGGTCGGCCCTGGTCTGGCGGTCGCAGCTGATCGACGCCTGGCGCAAGGACCATCCCAAGAGCAGCGGTCGCCGCTGACGGCTCGGCGGCGCTCGGCGGCGCTCAGGCGTTGTGGAACAGGGGCTTCGGAGCTCAGCCCTTATGGAACAGGGGCTTCGTAGCTCAGCCCTTATGGAACGGGGCTTCGTAGCGCAGGGCGCCGGACGCGTCGAGCACGCGGACGGCCCGCAGCTGGGCGGCCGGGACGTCGACCACAGTGCCCAGGGAGCCGCCACCGTCCTGGAGGCGGAGGTGGCCGACGGCGGCCGGAGAGCCGCCCCCCATGGTCGTGACCTCGACGGTGTAGTCCGCCGTCCACTCCCGGGGCGCTTCGAAGCTCACGAAGACCCACGACTGCTTGTCCCCGTAGGCGAAGGCGCGACAGGTCGCCCGCCCGTTGGCGCTCACGGCCTGGGCGGTGCGCACGATGTCCGACGAACCGCCGCCGCCGAGGGTGCGGCCCACCACCAGGCCCCCGGTGGCGGCGAGCACGGCCACGGCCGCAGCCACCGCCGCCCTGGGGACAGCGAACCGCCGGCGGGCGGGACGGGCCCGGCCCGCCCGGTCGGAACGGTGGGGCAGGGCGGACACGGAGCGGGCCCGGTCGGCAGCCCCCGATGCCGCGGCCAGCACCCGGGATTCGAAGCCGATGGACGGCTCCATCTCCGGGGCCAGCAGGAGCAGCGGGTCGGCGGTGGTGGCCAGGTCGTCGACAAGGCGCCGGCACGTCGGGCACTGGGCGAGGTGGGCCAGGGCGCTGGCTCGTTCGGGCCCCGAGAGGGTGCCGAGCGCCAGCTCCGGGGCCTGGGCCTCGACGTCAGGGCAGTGTGCGCCCAGGTCGCTCACCCCTCCACGATCCCACGCCGGCGGCGCTGTGCACGGTCGGTCATTCGCCGCCCCCCTCGCGCTGGGGGTTCAACATGTCTCGAAGCTTCAGGAGCGCGGAGCGTATGCGGGTTTTCGCCGTTCCAAGCGGGATTCCCTCCGCCTCGCTGATCTCTTTTGCCGTCCGCCCGCACACCGCGGCCAGCAGCAGGGCCCGGCGCTGGCCCTCGTTCAGGTCGGCCAGGGCCAGCCGCACCCGGGCCACCTCGATCTGAACCTCGGCCGTGGCGGCAGGCGAACCGTCGGGACCGGTGGCGGCGAGGTCCATCGACGACAGAACGCTGGGGTCGACGGGTTGGGACCGTCGCATGCGCACGGCGTCGACGGCCAGGTTGCGGGTGATCGTCAGCAACCAAGTCGCTACCGTGCCCTTGCGGGCGTCGTAGGCGGGGGCGTGGCGCCACGCCCGGAGGAACGCCTCCTGGGCCACGTCCTCGGCCAGGGCCGTGTCACAGACGATGGCCCGGGCCAGGCCGCAGACCTTCGCCTGGTGGCGGCGGATGAAGGCGGCGGCGGCGTCGGGGTCGCCCACCGCATAGCCGGCGAGGAGCGCATCGTCCGAGGCAGCCCGCATCGACCGGCATGGTACGCGCCTTCGGCAATCCCGAGGAGGCGCGCTGCCGTATCTGTGCCATGAGACGCGTGATGGTCGTGATCGTGGCCGCCGCCCTGGCGCTGGCCGGGTGCGGGGGCGACGCCGACGAGGCAGAACCGGCGGCGGCAGGGTCGGGGGCGCCGCCGGTCTCCCTCGAAGGAGCCGTGAGCGACCATGGCACCAAGACGGCTTCGGCCCGCATGGAGGTCGAGCTCGACGACTTCTACTTTGGGCCGACGTACATCAAGGCCACCCCGGGGCAGCGCATCACCGTCGAGCTCCACAACGAGGGCGACGCCCCCCACACGTTCACCCTCGGCACCATCGACGAGGAGCTGCAGCCGGGGGCCAAGCGGACGATCACCGTCACCGCCCCCCAGAGCGGGTCGGTCACGTTCACCTGCCGGTTCCATCTCCTGCAGGGCATGCAGGGCGCGATCTTCGTCTCCTGAGGGTTCCTGAGGTGGCCGGGCGGGCGCTCCGCTAGCGTTGGCGGGGCATGCCCCGGATCGAGATCGAGCTGACAAGTTCGCGCCCGGATGGAAGCTGGACCTGGCGCGCCGCCGGCGCCCGCCAGCCCAAGGGGACGCTGGACGGCTCGATGCTCCACAAGGGGGCCAAGGTCGGCGAGGTGGTGCGGGCCGAAGTCGACGTGGACGTCGACGGCATGACGGTCACGGCCGTCCTTCCCACCAAGGCCAAGCGCCAGGACAGCGCCAGGCTGGAGATCATCGGCCCGCCCCAGCGCGACCAGCCGGACGTGACCACCGACCGTACGCCCCGCCTGGCGCGGGAGGGCTCCCGGGGGCCGGGCCGCGACCGGGACCGGGACCGGGATTCCCGGCCGCGCGACGACCGGGGC
>JBOGID010000283.1:0-5982 GCA_050742295.1 Acidimicrobiales bacterium
GCGTTGCGCCGGGCCATCACGCCGGTGACGCCCCGGAGGCGAGCCAGCGGCAGGCCGACGGCGCCGGCCACGGGCCGGGCCACCACGGGGCCGACCACGACCACGCCCACCAGCGTCAGCAGGGCGCCGAGCCCGGCCACGCCCAGCGACGAGTCCCCGCCGCCGACCAGGGCCAGCACGACAACACCCACACCCGCCGCCGCGACGACCGCACCCACGACGGCCCGCACCGCGGACGTCCCCGAACGGTCCACGGCCGAGTCCCGCAGTGCCGCCACCGGGGCCGTGCGCGACGCCCGCACCGCCGGCAGCAGGCCGGACACGACGGTGGCGGCCACGCCGATCAGCACCGCCAGCACGACGGCACCTGTCCGCACCGTCAGCCCACCGGCGGGCAGGGCGAACCCGAAGGCGTCGAACAGCCCCTTCAGCAGCCCGGCGATGGCCAGCCCGCAGGCGACGCCCACGAGCGAGGCCACGACACCCACCACCGACGTCTCGGCCAGCACCGACCCCAGCACCTGGCGCCGGCTTGCCCCGAGGGCCCGCAGGAGGGCCGACTCCCGGGTCCGCTGCGCCACCAGGATCGAGAACGTGTTGTAGATGCTGAACGTCGCCACCAGCAGGGCGATCCCCGAGAACACCAGCAGGAACGTCTTGAAGAACGACAGGAAGTCGGCGGCCAGGTCGTCAACGTTCTCCCTGGTCAGCTCGGCGCCGGTGATGGCCTCGAGCGACCCGTCCGCCGGCAGGGCCGCCTGCACCCGCGCCGCCAGTTCGTCCTGCGTCACCCCGTCCTGAGCCTCGACCAGCACCGCGCTCACCTGGCCGTCCACGGCGTTCGGGCCACGCAGGCCGTCCCCTGCTGTCAGGTACCGCTGGGCGGCTTCGAAGGTGAAGGCGGTGAACGTCACCGACCCGAACCCGTCCTCGCCGCCGAACGTCGAGAGCCCGACGATGGTGGCCCGCACGGGATCGGGGGTCCGCACCGTCACCACGTCGCCGATCGAGAACCCGCCTGTCTCCGCCGCCCCCCGGTTGATGACGACCTCGTCGCCTGCCACCGGCGCCCGTCCCTCCGCCAGCCGGTAGGCGTTCAGCTCGGGATTCGCGATCCAGTTGCCGGCCACCGTCGGCGGCCCGTTCCCGCCGATCGCCTTCCCGTCACGACCAATGAGCTGGCCGTAGCCGGTGATCTGCGGTTCGGCCGCCGCCACACCCGGCACGGCCGCCACCCGGGCAACGAGGCCGGCGTCGATCATCCCCCGCCCGCTCTGGAGGTCCTCCGACCGGATGTCGAGGGACGAGCGCACGACCACGTCCGTCCCTGCATTGGCGTCGGCGAACAGTCGGTCGAAGTTCGCCGTCAGGGTGTCGCCCAGCACCAGCGTGCCGGACAGGAAGGCCACGCCCAACACGATGGCCAGGAACGTCCCCACGAAGCGCCGCTTGCGGGCGCGCAGGTTCTGCAACGTCAGCTTGAACATGTCAGTCACCTCCGATGACGGGTGTCTGAGCCCGGGCTTCGCGCCTGATCGGCGGCGGAAGGGGTGTGGCGGAAGCTGCCTCGCCGGTCAGGCGCTCGCCGCCAAGCGGTGAAAGCGGCAGATACCCGTCATCGAGGGACTTGATGCGGTCGAGCACCCGCTCGGCCGTCGGGTGGTGGAGCCGGTCGACGGTGCGGCCGTCGGCCAGGAACACGACGTCGTCGGCGTAGGCCGCGGCGACGGGGTCGTGGGTCACCATGACGATGGACTGGCCCAGGTCGTTGGCCGCCTCCCGCAGGAACGCCAGCACCTCGTGGCCCGACCGCGAGTCGAGGTTCCCGGTGGGCTCGTCGGCGAACACGATCTCGGGCCGGGTGGCCAGGGCCCGGGCCACTGCGACCCGCTGCTGCTGGCCGCCCGAGAGCTCCGACGGGCGGTGCCGCAGCCGGTCGGCCAGCCCCACCGTGGCGATCACCGAGTCGAGCCACGCCCGGTCGGGCGCCACGCCGGCCAGCGCCGACGGCAGCGTGATGTTCTCGTAGGCGTTGAGCGTCGGCACCAGGTTGAAGGACTGGAACACGAAGCCGATGCGGTCCCGGCGCAGCACCGTCAGCGCCCGGTCGCTCAGCCCGCCCAGCTCGGTGCCGCCGATGAACACCTGCCCCGACGTGACCGAGTCCAGCCCGGCGACGCAGTGCAGGAGCGTCGACTTGCCGGAGCCGGACGGGCCCATGATGGCCGTCAGCCGGCCCGTCGGGAACTCCACCGACACCCCGTCGAGGGCCCGCACCGCCGTCTCGCCCGTCCCGTACACCTTCACCAGGTCGACGGCCGCCGCCGCCACCCCGGTCGGAATCACCGTTGTCCTTGTCATATTTGTCGTAGCCATGGGTTCAGCCTGACGAACGAACCCCGCCCCGTCGTCTGCCCGCTGCGGGCTTGCGGACTACACCACCGGCGGTACGGTCGCCGCGGTCGTCAGTCGACCCAGCCCGGTCGGACCAGGCCGGACTCGTAGGCCAGCACCACGAGCTGGGCCCGGTCGCGGGCCCCCAGCTTGGTCATGGCCCGGTTGACGTGGGTCTTGGCCGTAGCCGGGCTGACGTACAGCTTCTCGCCGATCTGCTCGTTGGTGAGGCCGGTCGCCACCAGGGCGACGACCTCCCGCTCCCGGTCGGTGAGGACGTCGAGGTTGCGGGCGGGCGGCGGCGTGCGGGAACGGGAGGCGAACTCTCCGATGAGCCGCCGGGTCACGCCCGGCGACAGGAGCGAGTCGCCGGCGGCCACCGCCCGGACGCCCCGCAGCAGCTCCACCGGTTCGGTGTCCTTGACCAAGAACCCGCTGGCGCCGACCCGCAAGGCTTCGAACACGTACTCGTCCAGCTCGAAGGTGGTGAGGATCACGATCCGCACCCCGCCCAGCCGGTCGTCCGCGGCGATGCGGCGGGTCGCCTCCAGGCCGTCGACGCCGGGCATGCGGATGTCCATCAGCACGACGTCGGGCCGCTCCTGGACGGCCAGCCGCACCGCCTCCTCGCCATCGGTCGCCTCCGCCACCACCTCGATGTCCGCCTCGGCGTTGAGCAACGCCCGGAACCCCGCCCGCACCAGGGCCTGATCGTCGGCCAGGAGAACCCGGATCACGGCGTCGCGAGAGGCAACCGGGCGCGCACGCGGAACCCACCCGCGGGACCGGGCCCCGCATCCACCACGCCGCCGAGCGCCGCCGCCCGCTCCCTCATGCCGGTGATCCCCTTGCCCCCATTGTCGGCTACCGCCCCCGACACCCCCCGCCCGTCGTCGTCCACCTCGACCACCAGCTCATCCGCCTCATAGGCCAGCCGCACCCGGGCGTGGGCCGCGCCGGCGTGGCGGGCCACGTTGGTCAGCGCCTCCTGGGTAATACGAAGCGCCGCCAGGTCGACCTCCGCCGGCAGCTCACGCGCCACGCCCGCCGTCTCCACCTGCACGTCCAGGCCGGTGGCCGCCGCCTTGGCCACTACCCGTTCGAGCTGGTCGAGGCCGGCCGTGGGCTGGCGGGGCGCGGCCTCGCCCGTCCCCCGCAGCAGGTCGAGGACCGACCGCAGCTCGCCCAGCGCGTCGCGGCTGGCGGCCTTGATCGCCACCAGCGCTTCGCGGGCCCTGTCGGGCTGGTCGTCCATGAGGTGCAGGCCCACGCCCGCCTGCACGCTGATGAGGCTGATGTTGTGGGCCAGCACGTCGTGCAGCTCCTGGGCGACCTGCAGCCGTTCCTCGCTGGCCCGGCGCCGCTCCTCCTCCGCCCTGGCCTTGCGGGCCTCGGCCACCCGCTCGCCCCGCACCCGGCCGATCTCGCCCACCACCAGCACCGTGACCAGCCAGCCGGCAACGGCCGCGAAGTGCACGAGGGGCCAGGCGTTGCCCCGCCCCACCGCCGCCTGCAGGCCGGTGGCGGCCGCCAACCCCACCGCCGCGATCAACCACCCCGCCACGCGCCCGCCCGACGCCACCAGCCAGAACAGGGCCACCGCCAGGCTGGCGAACACCGGCCCGTAGGGGTAGCCGACCACGTAGTAGGTCACGGTGACGGCCATGGCCACCACCGCCATGACCACCGGCCGGCGCCGCAGGAAGGCCAGCGCCGCCGGCCCCGCCAGCAGCAGCACGACGGCCAGCACGTCGATCGACCGCCGCTGGGGCTGCTCGCTGCCGGCGCCCACCGAGCCGACGATCTGGATCAGGGCCAGGGCCACCGGGAACACGAAGCGCGGCGGCCGGTCGGTCCACATCACGCCCACAACGCTACGGAACCACGGCCCCGTCCGCAGCCACCCCCGGCGGGCTTCCCGACTACCACGTCCGCAGTACGCCGTAGCTCGGTATCGCGCAAGTGGGGGTCAGAGACGCCGTTCGCGCGGGCTCATCGCCTCCGTAGCGGATCGGGGAGCAGTGCCGTGAGCACTGATTGCCAGACCGGGAGGCGGCCGGCGCCTGTTGTCGTTGGCCGGCCGGTGGGGGCACGGCCTGGAGCGCGTCCCAGTGCTCGACGATCCTGCCGTTGTCGTCGAACCGGAAGATGTCGATGCCGGCGTAGTCCTCGTCGCCGGACCCGTGCTGGTGGCCGTGCAGCACGACGAGGTCGCCCTCGGCCACCGCCCGCTTGAACTCGACTCGCTTGCCCGGGTGCTCGGCGCTGGTCGGAGAGCCCTCGGTCGGCGGCCGACCGCCCGAAGGCAGTCCGTAGCCTTCAGCCCTTCTGCGCCCGCCGGTTGGCCGTACGCTCGACCAGCTCGGCGGCGATGTCGCGGAGCTTGCGGTTCTGGCGCTGAGAGGCCGCAACCAGCATCCCGAAGGCCCGCCCGGGGTCGACGCCGCCCGAGGCCATGAGGATCCCCTTGGCTTGCCCGATGACGTCGCGGTTGTCGAGGGCGGTCTGCAGCCCCGCCACCCGGTCCTTCAGCCTTCCGACCTCCCGGGACGCAGCCACGGCCGCGGCCACCTGCTGGGCCAGGAGGCGCAGGGGCGGGCTGGGCCCACCGGCCTGGTCGACGGCCTGACCGACCGCCGAGGAGCCCGCGTAGAGCGTGATCGTCCCCAACAGGTCGCCCTCGTGCACAACCGGAGCGAGCAGGACGTTCGACACCCCCGACGGCGGTCCCGGGTGGCCGAGGGCCGACGCATCGAGGCAGACCACCTCCCCGGCGCGCAGCCGCTCGGGTCCCCGTCGGGCCACGTCCGCGGGCAAATGAGGAACAGCCAGGTGCGGATCGGTGGAGGCCGAGGCGGTGACGTCGTGCGTTGCCACCGTCACGCTGGCGGCCACGCATCCCCGCACGCAGTGGGGCGCGAGCCGCACCAACGACTCCAGGGCTTCATCGAGGCAGCCATCGGGGACCGCAGCAACGACCCCCCGGGGCTGCCGCCCGCGCCCGTCGGGTGTGCTCAGCAGCAGCAGCGTGGCGGTCGCCGCTGCCAGGTCGTCGCCGTGCTCCGCCGAAGCGGCCGCAGGAAGGGGCGGTGCAGATGACTGCGTAGCTTGCATCAGGCGCCTCCGTGCACTCCGTGATGGTCGGGTGCCGCCGGGGGCCTGGGCAGCGTCAGCGCATCGGCCCCGAACGACGGGGCGGCCACGCGCTGGGGAGATTGAGTCTACGGGAGGTCCCCGAGACCGTCCACCCATTGGGGCGTGCGGGCGCCTCAGGGAGCGGAGTCGGCCCCGGAACGGCCCGGTGCGATCAGTGCCTGGAGCTCGGTGGCCGGGAGCGTCCGGGCCACCACCGCCTCGGCCAAGGCGGTCAGCTTGAGGTTGTGGGTCCGGGCGTACGAACGCAGCCTCCCGAAGGCCTCGTGCATCCCGACACCGGTTCGCTCGGCCAAAACCCCCTTGGCCTGCTCGATCGCCACCCGGCTGTTCAAGGCGCCCTGCAACTGCGCCGCGAGGCGGCTGGCGTCGCCCGCCGCCTGATGCTGGAGCAAGGCGATCGTCGCGGCGTGGGCCAGGGCCTGGGCCACGATG
>JBOGID010000284.1:0-11097 GCA_050742295.1 Acidimicrobiales bacterium
TCCTACAGCCGGGAGCTGCCGTCGCCCGCGACCGTGTTCGGGACCCTGCGCGACCTGATCTCGTCGCCGTTCTACGACAACGGCCCCAACGACAAGGGCATCGCCGTGTACCTGGGGGCCTCGCTGGGGCGGGTGTTCAAGGGGTTCGTCGCGGCGGCCGCAGTCGGCATCCCCTTCGGCCTCCTGCTGGGCGCCAGCAAGTGGGCGTGGCGGGCCGCCAACCCGGTCGTGCAGCTGCTTCGGCCGGTGTCGCCGCTGGCCTGGTTCCCCATCTGGCTGGTCATCCTCAAGGACGCGCCCAAGGCGGCCGTGTGGGTGATCTTCATCACCGCCCTGTGGCCCATCGTGCTCAACACGGCGGCCGGTGCCGCGGCCATCCCCAAGGACCACCGCAACGTGGCCCGGGTCTTCAAGTTCGGACGGCTCGCCTACGTGCGCCACGTGTTGCTGCCCGACTCGCTGCCGGCCATCGTCACCGGCCTGCGCCAGTCCATGGGCGTGGCGTGGATGGTGATCGTGGCCGTGGAGATGCTGTCGGGCGGCACGGGCATCGGGTTCTTCATCTGGGACTCGTACAACGCCCTCAACCTGTCCAAGGTCATCTCCGCCCTGCTCGTGATCGGGGCCGTCGGGCTGGTGCTCGACCTCCTGTTCCTCCGCCTGGGGCGGGCCGTGGCTGTCGAAGGAGCGCATGCATGAGCCTCAACTTGACCGGTATCCACAAGACGTTCACGACCAGGGGCGGGCGCCGCCAGCACGTCCTGCGGGGCGTGGACCTCGGCGTCGAGCGGGGCGAGTTCGTGTCGCTGATCGGCCACTCGGGCTGCGGCAAGTCCACCCTGCTCAACATCGCCGGCGGCCTGCTCAAGCCCGACTCGGGCACGGTCGCACTCGACGGCGTGGCCGTGACCGGGCCGGGCCCCGACCGGGCCATGGTGTTCCAGAACTACTCGCTGCTCCCCCGGCTCTCGATGGTCGACAACGTGCGGGTGGCGGTGCGGGCGGCCCGGCCCGGCCGCCAGGCGTCCCGCAGCGACGAGATGGCCGAGCGCTACCTCACCGCCGTCGGCCTCTGGGAGCACAGGGACAAGAAGCCGGGCCAGGTCTCGGGCGGCATGCAGCAGCGGGCGGCGGTGGCGCGTGCCTTCGCCGTCGAGCCGCGCGTGCTCCTGCTGGACGAGCCGTTCGCGGCCGTCGACGCCCTCACCCGGGCCCGCCTCCAGGCTCAGCTCGTCGAGCTGTGGCAGAGCAAGAGCGACACCGAGATCGTCGTCATGGTGACCCACGGCATCGACGAGGCGATCCTGTTGTCCGACCGCATCGTCGTCATGGCCAACCCGCCGCAACCGTCGGTCATGGACGTCATCGCCACCGAACTGCCAAGGCCCCGCGACCGGGTATCGGTCATCGACGACCCCCACTTCCGCATGGTGCAGGAACGCCTGCTCGGCCTCCTCCTCATCGAGGACAAGGAGCCCGTGGCGGTCTGAGGTCAGGGTCGCCCGTCACGGCAGCTTCCCCTGCAGGTACAGGGCCGTCATCGGCAGGCTCAGGGCCGTCGCCACGACCACGATGGCGTAGAGCAGCGGGGGCGGCAGTTCACGCACCAGCAAGGCCAGGGGCAGCAGCGCCGCGTGGGCGCGGGCGGGCGACAGGTTCCCCTGCGTGAGCGGGAACGCCCAGGTGATCACGGCCCAGACGACGAGCAGCAGGTGGAGCCGGGTCCGGGCCGCCCGTCGGGTCGCAACCGTCACCACCACGGCCAGGAGCACCAGCGCGACCAGGAAGGTCTGGGCCGCGGGGGCGTTCTCGATCCACCACACCGAGCCGTTGACGAGCGGGTGGATGAGGCGCCAGAACGCCGACAGCGGGTTGCGGAACCCATGGTCGTACTTCTCGTGGACCAGGAGGTACGCGTCCCAGTGGCCGGTCTCGGACCGCTGGACGACGAGCAACAGGAGGCAGCCGGCCAGCGTGAGCCCGGACGCAGTGGCGACCCGCAGGAGCCGCACCCGCCACGCGACCTCCCGGTCGGAAAGGAGCCACAGGGCGCTGATCGCGACGAGCAGCACCCCGATGGGGTACGAGAGCGCGGCCGCCGCGCCCGCGAGCCCGGCAACCACGAAGCGCTCCCGCCACAGGGCCCAGAGGTGGAGGACCGTGAAGAACGCGAGCATCGACAGCGGGAAGCTGGCGTAGCCGTAGACCTGCCCGGGCGCGAACGCGGCGTAGAGGAGCGCGCCGATGGCCGCCGCCGACCGGCCCCGCTGGAGGAAGGTCCGCCACAGCAGCAGCAGCGTCGCGCCGGCGAAGAGCCACGAGACGGCGGCGGCGCTGAAGCCCAGCGGCACGCCGAGCCGGTGCAGCAGGCCGAGTGTCCACGGGTACAGAGGGAACCATCCGGCGTTGCCGCACCAGTTCGACGGCTGATCCGCACACGGCATGAGCGTGTAGCCGTGGACGGCGATGTCCTGGTAGAGCGTCGCGTCCCAGCGCTCCCAGGTCGCGGGCTTGAACGGGTGGTACCCGTTGATCGCGGCGACGGCGCTGATGGCGAGGACGGCGAGGCCCCACGCCGCGAGTGCGGGCCAGTCCTCCCGGAGGACGCGACCGATCCGGGGCAGCGGTTACGCGCCGGCCGGTTTGGCGCGGCGGGCGAGGAAGAACAGGGCGACGCCGAACACGACAAGGCCGATGGCCAGGCCCAGCAGCAGGGAGGACACCTTGATCGAGTCGTCGTCGTCCGCTGCCGCCAGCTCCTGGTGGACGACGCGGCCCATGTAGACGTCCTCGGTGGGTAACTCGAACGAGCCGGCGCGCGAGTCCGACCAGGCGATGTACGCCTCCTCGTTCGTCGAGGCCACCCCCACGGGCCCGCGTAAGTCGTAGAAGGGGTTCATGGCCAGGCCTTCCCACTGGTTCATGCTGCGGTCGCTGATGCGGGAGTTGGGGGCCCAGGTCGAGCCGCCGTCCGACGACGACGTGTAGTAGATGTCGAAGCAGGTGGCGTCGCGCCTCGTCGTGTTCCCGTTCCCGCCCGAGTTGTAGAGGGCGTCGGTGCGGAAGTCCCACCACGCCACGTCGATGCGGCCGTTGGGGGCGATGCTGACCCCGGGGAACATCTGGTCGTAGTTGGGTCGGCGGTTGGGGTCCTTGTCGTCGTTCAGCTGCAGGCGGTTGCTGAACGTCTCGCCCCCGTCGGACGAGCGCATGAAGAAGATGTTGCGGTCGTCACGAGGCCCCGGCGGGCCGCTGTCGCTCTGCTCCCACACCACGTAGACGTCGCCCGACTTGGGATCGACGGCCGCCTCGGGGGTGGTGAGGCACGGGCTGCACACAATGCCGCTGCTGTCGGCCACCTTGGCCTTCCACGTCTTGCCGCCGTCGGTGGACTTCGACATCAGCAGCCGCGCCCCGGCGCCGGGCTGGCCCGCGACCGGCGGCGAGCTGGTCGGGGGCGTCGGGGCCCAGGTCGGGGCGTTCTCGGCCGACGAGGAGGGCCGGCAGTTGACGGCGGGGCCGGGCGGCACCGGCAGCTGGCCCTGGGCGGGACCGGCGGCGCCCGCGGGCGGGCGCTCCTTGGTGAAGGCGTAGATGGTGCCGTCGGCGGCGATGGCCATGCCCGGCTGGTCGGTCCCCTTGACGTCGGTCAGGGGGAAGCTGCTCTCGAAGATGTCGGTGAGGGGCCCGAAGGTGGCGCCGCCGTCGGTGGAGACGGCCACCACCGTCCGCTCCGAAACCTGGGCCACGGGCAGGAACGCGCCCTGGCGGCGGAACCCGACGCTCATGATCTTGGGGTTGGTGGGGTGGACGGCGATCCGCACGTACCCAAACCGTTCGAAGTCACGGGCGGTGGTGCCGTCGGGCTTGGGAAAGTCCTTCTCCTCCGACTTCTTGACGATCGTGTACTGCCACGTCTCGCCCAGGTCGGTGCTGCGGGCCAGGAACGGGTCGTTCGGCCCTGCGTTGGTGGCGGTGGCGGCGGCCGTGCCTGCCATATACAGGGTGCCGTCCCTGCCGAACTTGGAGGCGAAGAAGGCCCCGAAGTTGGGCCGCACGCACGACTTGTACCCGGGCGGGATCACCACAGCGCCCGTCTTGGCCCAGCTCCGCCCCCGGTCCCGGCTCACGTAGGCGTGGCAGGAGGCGGTGTTGAACTCGACCTCGGAGATCACCAGGATGTTCGGGTCGGTGGGATGGACGAGCATCTGGGGCTCGGTGTGGATGCGGCCGGGCGTGAGGTCCTGGGTCACCTGGATGCTGGGCGTCACCAATGGGCCCCCACCGCCCTGCTGGCCCAGAGCCGGCACGCCGACACCCACGAACAGCGCGCTCGCTACAACCGCCAGGAGGCTGGTGCCATTCGCGATCGGCGCTGCGCGCCGAGGCGGCCGACCTGCCCCTGACCAGCTCCTTTGCGTCACCGCAAGGCTTCCAACTGGGCGGTCGGCCGCCGAAAGAGGGCTTTGACACCAGCCTCCCAGAACGGCTCGCACCCTCATGACCGGTCCCCCCTGATCGATGTGGCGCGCGCATTCCACCACTACGCAGGCTGCACTTCAACAGCTGCTATCGCCGGGCGGCGTGCTCGATGCAGTGGCGGGCCTCGGGCATGGCCTCGAGACGGTCGGGGTTGATGGGCTCGCGGCACGTCTCGCACAGCCCGAAGGTGCCCGCGTCGAACTTGGCCAGGGCGTTCTCCACGTCAGAGAGGCTGTCGCGGATGGACCCGACGAGGGCCTCCACGTTGGCCCGCTCCGCCGTCACCTGGCTGGAATCGGCAAAGTTCTGATCGAACGCGAGCGAGCCGTCCGGGCCCTCGCCCAGATCGGCCAACCGCTCCAGGAGGCTGGACCGCTCCTCCTCCAGGCACGCGCGAATGTTCGCCAGTTGTGCTGCGCTCACGGCCAGCCAGGTTAGCCGTTCGTGCGCTTGTGAGCGCGGGGGTGGGCCGCCTCGTACACCTGCCGCAGCCGTTCGGTGGACACCTTGGTGTACACCTGGGTCGTCGAGATGGAGGCGTGGCCCAGCAGTTCCTGGACCACGCGGATGTCGGCGCCGTGGTCCAACATGTGGGTCGCGCACGAGTGGCGGAGGACGTGGGGCGTCAGCCTGTCGGCCAGCCCGACCCGGTCGCCGTAGTGGCGGACGACGCCCCAGGCCCCCTGCCGGGACAGCCGCCCGCCCCTGGCGTTGAGGAACACGGCGTCGGAGTCGCTGCGGCGGGCCCACCTCGACGGCACGAGCGCGCCCCGGCCCGAGGGGGTGAGCCACGCCCTCAGGGCCTCGGTGGCGAGGCGGCCGATGGGCACGACCCGCTCCTTGGCCCCCTTGCCGAAGGCCCGGATGAAGTGGGCGTCGAGGTCGAGGTCGCCCAGCGAAAGACCCACCAGCTCCCCCACCCGCAGCCCGCAGCCGTAGAGGACTTCGAGGATGGCCCGGTCCCTCCTGGCCAGCGCGTCCTCGCCCACGACGGCGGCCAGGAGGGTGCCGACCTCGTCCTCGGACAGGGCCTTGGGGAGGCCGGACGGGACCCGCGGCCGTTCCACGTCTTCAGCCGGGTTTGTGGCGATGAGGCCCTCGTCCTCGCAGAACCGGTGGAGGGACCGGACGGCGACCAGCGAGCGGGCGACTGAGGCGGGTGCCTTGCCGCTGGCCCGCTGGAAGGCCAGGTAGTCCTCCACGACCCGCTCGTTGACCTGGTCGAGGGTGAGCTTGCGGCCCCGGAGGAACTCGGCGTAGGCGTTGAGGTCGCGCCGGTAGGCGGCCAGGGTGTTGCGGGACCGGCCCTTCTCGACCGCGAGCCAGGACAGGAACTCCTCGATCTGGTTGGGGGTCGGCGCCGTGCCGTCAGCCTCCGAGGAGGGCGAGGGGGTCCGCCGGTTCACGTCCGAGGGCCTGGGCCACCGCCGGGTTGGTCACCAGACCGGCCACCGTGTTGACGCCGTGGAGGAGGGCGGGGTCCTGCTCGACGGACTGGCGTACGCCGTGCTCGGCCAGCGCCACGACGTAGGGCAGGGTGGCGTTGGTCAGGGCGTAGGTGGACGTGTGGGGCACGGCGCCGGGGACGTTGCCCACGGCGTAGTGCAGCACGTCGTGGACGGTGTAGACGGGGTCGGCGTGGGTGGTCTCGTGGGTCGTGGCCACGCAGCCGCCCTGGTCGACGGCGATGTCCACGATGACAGCGCCCTTGCGCATGCCTCGCACCATGTCCTCGGTAACCACGACGGGGGCGCGGCCCCCCGCCACAAGCACGGCGCCGATGACGAGGTCGGCCTCGGCCACGGCCCGTTCCACGGCGCCCCGGTTGGAGGCGAGGGTCATGATCCGGCCCTTGTGGATCTGGTCGACCCACCGCAGGCGGTCGAGGTTGCGGTCGAGGAGGATGACCTCGGCCTCCATGCCCTGGGCGATCCAGGCTGCGTTCCACCCCACGTTGCCGGCGCCGATGACGACGACTCTCGCCGGTCTCACCCCGGGCGCCCCGCCGAGGAGGACGCCGCGCCCGCCGTGCTCCCGTTCCAGGAAGTGGGCGCCGATCTGGGGCGCCATGCGTCCCGCCACCTCGCTCATGGGGGCGAGGAGGGGGAGGCTCCCGTCGGGGAGTTGCACGGTCTCGTAGGCGAGCGCCGTGGCCTTGGCCGACAGCAGGGCGTCGGCCACCTCGGGATAGGCGGCCAGGTGGAGGTAGGTGAAGAGGGTGAGGTCGGGCCGCAGGTAGGCGTACTCGGCGGGCTGGGGCTCCTTGACCTTGACGACGATGTCGGCGCCCCACGCGTCCTCGGCGTCGACGATGGCGGCGCCCGACGCCGTGTACTCCCGGTCGGAGATGGACGAGTCGACGCCCGCACCGGCCTGGACCAGCACCTGGTGGCCGTGGGCGACCAGTTCCCGCACGCCGTCGGGCGTGAGGGCGACGCGGTGCTCGCCCTTCTTCGTCTCGGCCGGAGCGCCGACGATCATGACCTCACCGTACAATCCCGGCGTGGCAACGATCTCGGCCGACTTCGATTCCTACAAGTACTGGTGCTACAGCAGCCACCCCTACGAGGCGATGGTGTACTGCTACCGGTCAACCGCCTACGTGGGGCGCATCGTGTTCTTCAACGACGGTGCGGCGCTGCCCCCGAACGCCAACCTGAACGGGCCGTCGATCCACTTCCCGATCAGCCGCTTCGGCGACATCATCGACACCCTGCGTACCGAGAAGCCGCTGTACCTGTTCCTCAACCTGGAGAACCTGGTGGGTTCGTTGGGCACCGCCGACTTCGAGCCCGTGGGCGAGGAGGAGGGGTAGCGGAGGGGTAGCGGGCCCCGGTTACAGGAGCAGGTCGTCGAAGAACTGGTTGCGCATGCGGCCGTCGGGGTCGGCGGTGCGGGCCCAGTCGGAGAACTGCCGCCACCGGTCGCCGTAGGCGGCTTCGCAGTGGCGCCGCTCCACGAACGGGCTCTGGTTGAGCAGGGGGATGCCGCCCCGCCCGTAGGCCCAGTCGTTGAACGCCCGCAGGAACTCGTACCACTCCTCCTCGTCGTCGGCGTGGAACGAATGGATGGGGTCGAGGGAGAGGACGTCGCCGTCGTAGGTGTACGAGAGCAGCGACCCCCGGTCCCGCTTGATGAAGTACGACCCGAGCGGCATGTTGCACCGGAACCCCGTGCGCTTGAAATGGGCGTCGGCGAACCGCACGTAGGCGCGCAGACGCCGTCCATGGCGTCCTTGCTGTGGCAGCACGCCAGGCTGCCGACGGTGGCGTTCCCGATCTCGATGTTGAGGAAGAACTGCAGCCCCTGTTTGCGGAGCGCGTCGGCCGCGTCGACGTGCTGGATCCCGGCTTCGACGGTGACCGTCATGGCTGCCCGGTCGATGTCGATGACCCGCTTCATCCCCGACATCTCCACGACCGTGCCCGTGCTGGCGGGGCAGGGCGTCAACGAGTGGAAGCTGCCCACGGCCCGGACGGGGCTCGGGTAGGTGGTGCGGCCCCGCAGAACGACCCGGAGCTCCGCAACGTTGCGCGGCGTGGCCACGACCTGCGGCGTCGTCGAGTTCCCGCCGTCGTAGCTGGTGATCGTCCGCGTTGTGCTCACCGCCTCAGGTTACGCGGGCCCAGCGGCCTCCCGTCCGGCCGAATGAACGTCAGCTCGCCCTCGGGATCCCCCTCAATCCGCCAGCCCCGTTCGTGAACCAACCGATGATGGTAGGGGCACAGCGAGATCAGATTCCCCATATCGGTTGGTCCACCGTCAGCCCAATGGACCCGGTGGTGAGCGTGTGCCCACCGCCTCCGCTCACAGCCCAGGAACCGGCATCCCTGGTCGCGCCGGCGGATCTGGCGCACCAGCCACGCGGGCACGGTGCGCCGGCTCCGCCCGACGCCGACGGTGCGGCCGTCGGCGGCGTGCAGCACGAGCTCCACGCGGGCGTCGCACGCCATGCGCCGCAGCGTCTCGGTGGCGATCGTCGGCCCGCCGTCGATCTCCGCGATGCCATCGGCGTCGGTGTGCACCACGACCGTCGCCCGGTCGGGCGACGCCTGGGCAACGAGGTGACCCGACGCCAGTTCGACCAGCGCGTCGGCCGCTCGTGCCTCGTAGGGCTCGTACAGGCCGGTCTCCGGATCGGGCTTGTACCCGTCAACGATCCGCTCCAGGGCGGCGACCAGAGCCGCCCCGCCCTCGTCGGGCAGCCGGCCGCGAAGGTGCAGCATGCGGCCGTTCTCGTCCCAGCGCCACTGAAGCGACCGCTGCCGGTGCGCCTCCTCGGCCTCCTCGGCGGTGACCTCGCGAGCCCGCCTCGCGAAGGCCGCACACTGCGCCGCCGTCCACCCCGCCGCCTCCTCAGCCAGGTCCGCCTCCGTCCCCGCCGTCGCGACCTTCGTCAGCGGGCTCACCTGGTCGAACGACAGCCGCGCGTCGCCGAAGGCGGCCGCCAGCGCCGGCAACCCTTCCAGCGCCGTTGCGACACGGGCCCACTCCGCACCGGTGCGGCGGGACACCGCCAACCGGTAGGCGAGCCACGCGCCCATCGACCGCGCCCCGTCTTCATCCCAGCCCTCAACCCGGTCGTACGCCGCCACTGCCGCCAGCATCTCCCGCTGCACCGCGCACATCAGCTCGTGTAGCTGGACGATGGTGTCGGCCAGCTCGGCGTTCGTGCATTGATCGAATGTCGGCACGGACACGGCTTCCCTTATCGACTTGGGGAAGCTACCTCATTGTAGAACAGACGTTCGATCAGCGCAAGTCTCAGATCTCCGTGAGTAGGCCCGAGCGCGGAGATCAACTTCAGGCGGTCGCAAGGCGGTAGGTGAGGGGGCGGCGGTCGCCGGGGATGTGGGCCGGGGTCGTGTTGAGCTCCTCGATCAGCAGGCCGAGCGCACGGGCCACCCGGGGGACGTCGGGGCGGTCGAGGGTGACGGTTACGTCCTTGGGCGCGAAGACGATGCGCCCGCCCAGGTGCAGCAGGTGGCGGGTGATGGTGCGGTACTCGTCGGGGTCGCCGAGGTAGGCGTTGAGCCGCCGGGCCAGGTCGAGCTCGGCGTTGTAGGCCAGCAGGCGGCACACCATCTGCAGCGCACGCCGGGCCAGGCGTGGAGCGGCCCTCGTGGCGTCGGGGTCGAGATCGGTGGCGGGGAGCTCGGCGGGGACGCCCGACAGGGCTGCCTTCGCCTCAGCGAGGTCGTCGGCGGCCATGGCAACGTCGTCGCGCAGCGACCGCATGGCGGCGAGGTAGGTCCTCGATCGGCCGTGACGGCGAGGCGCTCTGTTTCCCGAGGGCCCGCTCGGCCGACTCCAGCGCAGCGCCGGCTGTCTTGTGCACGGCCCGTGCCGCGGTGCGCTCGGGGTTGGCGACCATGGAGGGGTCGGGGCGCAGCTCCATCGTGTAGTCGCTCAGCCAGTGGATGCCGTGGTGGTCCTCCAGGTACTTGAAGGCGTCCTCGATCCTCCACCGGCACCGCAGCATGTGGCACAGGTAGGCGGCGGTGGCACCGGTGTCGGAGGTGAGCACCTGGAGCACGACCCGCCCGCCGTCGTGGACGCTGAGCTGGCGGACCGCCCCCACGCCGTCGAGCTCCACCGTCTCGTCCGCCACCCGGTAGCCGATGCGCCGCCCGTCCACCTTCACCCACGAGCGCCCCGGCGCCACGCCCGGTGCGACGAGGGGCGCCCGGCGGTAGGTGAGGAACCCCACGTCCTGCGCCTCCAGCTTGGCGAACAGCGCTGGATAGGAGCCGCCCCGGTCGAAGCCCAACAGGGCCCTGCGGCCGCCGCAGACCTCGACCAGCTGGTGAAGCACCTCGGGCAGGCTCTTGGTCAGGCCCCTCGGCTCCCCCGAGGCGAAGCAGATGGCCCGCCAGTTGACGTCGGTGACGAAGGTGTCCCCACGGCCGGGCTCGGCCAGGTGGCGGCGGATGTTGTAGCCCTTGGCCACCGGCGCCGCCCCGGTGTAGGCCACGAAGTGGTCGTCGCAGGAGAACACCTCGGGCGGGCGCTCGTCCGCCCCGAGCAGCGCCTTGGCGAAGGCCACCTGGACGGCGAGGGGGTCGACGCCGTCGGCCAGCACGCCCAGGCGGGGGCGCAGGGTGGCGAGGTCGGGGAAGCGGCGAAGGCCCGCCAGCGCACCGGCGTCGGCCCGGTGAAGGTGCTTGGCCCCCTCCAGCGAGGAGATGCCGAGGGCGAAGCCGAAGGTGGCGGGCAGGAACAGCCCGGTGGTGTCGAAGCGCCGGGAGGGGCCGCTCGGCAAAGCGCCCACCACGTCGTCGGCGCCCGAGGTGTTGAGGAAGGGGTGCAGCAACATCGCCCCGGCGTAGCGGCTGGCCACCTCGCCCTCCCCGATCCGCTCGAGCTGGGCCGGAGCAGCATCGTCGGCAGCATCGTCGTCGGCAGCATCGTCGTCGACGACCGGGCTCTCGGGCGTGGGGGCAGGCGGTTCATCGGGCGAAGGCGCTGCGTCGCCGTCGTGGTCCTCAAGGCCCAGGCGCTCGGGCTCGGGCCGGGGCCGGCGGGCGAGCAGGCGGGAGATGGTGGCGGCCGACACGCCGAGCGCGGCAGCGATCTCGGCCCCGTTGACGCCCTTGTCGGCCATCGCGTGGCAAC
>JBOGID010000285.1:0-1694 GCA_050742295.1 Acidimicrobiales bacterium
GACGGCCACGCCTTCGTGGCCGGCGCCGTCGCCGCCGGGGCCCGCGCCTACCTCACGTCGCGTGGCCTGATCGACGACGTCGACGCCACCGCCGTCGAGGTCGGCGACACGGCGGTGGCGCTCGGGAGTGTGGGCCGCCTTGCCCGCACCAGCCTGCCGGAACGGGTCGTGGGCATCACCGGTTCGGTGGGCAAGACCAGCGTCAAGGATCTGCTGGCGGTGGCCCTCGCCGCCCGCTGGCAGACATCGGCGAGCGTCGGCTCGTTCAACAACGAGCTGGGCGTGCCGCTCACACTGGTGAACGCCCCCGACGACACCGAAGCCTTGGTCGTGGAGATGGGGGCGCGCGGCGTGGGCCACATCGCCCGCCTCTGCGCGCTGGCCGCACCGACCGTTGGCGTGGTGACGCGGGTGGCGGCGGTGCACACCGAGACGTTCGGCGCGCTCGAGGAGGTGGCGTTGGCCAAGGGCGAGCTGGTCGAGGCCCTTCCGGACGGTGGCTACGCGGTCCTGAACGCGGGGGACCCCTTGGTGGCGGCCATGGCTTCCCGCACGTCCGCGGAGACAGTCACCTTCGGCGATGGCGGCGATGTCCGGGCCGAGTCGGTGACGCTGGACGACCAGCTGCGACCCTCGTTCCGCCTGGTATCGCCCTGGGGCAGCGCCGCGATCGCCCTGGGAGTGCGAGGCGAGCACATGGTCGACAACGCCTTGGCGGCGGCGTCGGCGGCGCTGGTGTGCGCCGTCCCGGTGGCCGGGGTGGCGGACGCGCTGGGGTCGGCGGTGCTGTCGCGCTGGCGGATGGATCTGGTCCGGCTGCCGTCCGGTGCGCTCGTGGTGAACGACGCCTACAACGCCAACCCGACGTCGATGGCGGCGGCGTTGCGCGCCCTGACCGGGCTGCCCGCCCGGCGCCGGGTCGCTGTGCTCGGGTTGATGGCCGAGCTCGGTCCCTCGAGCGACGCCGAGCACCGGGCGGTGGGCATGGCGGCCCGCGAGCTCGGCGTGGAGGTCATCGGGGTCGGCGTGTCGGCCTATGGCGGGACCACCGTGGGCAATGTCGACGAAGTCCCGGCGGTCCTGGGGCCCCTCGGCGACGGCGATGCCGTGCTCCTCAAGGGCAGCCGGGTGGCGGGCCTCGAGCGTCTGATGGAGCTGTTGGCATAGTCGGGCGGGCTCGCCCGCCAAGGCACCCCACTAGCGTGCCGATGCGATGGACTTCCGCCATACCACCGTTGCCGAGATCGCCCAGCAGGTGGCGACTCGCGCCATGTCGGCCCGCGAGGTCGTGCAGGCCGCCCTCGACCGGATCGACCGGTGCGACGACGAGATCGGGGCGTTCGTCGCGGTCGATGGCGAGACGGCATTGGCCGAGGCGTCGGCGATCGACGCCCGCATCGCCGGTGGCGAGGACGTGGGGGCGCTGGCCGGGGTGCCGCTCGCAGTCAAGGACCTCGAGGACGCCGCCGGGTTCGTCACCAGCCGGGGTTCGGCGGCCTATGCCGACGGCCCGCCAGCGACCAGCGACTCGCCCCTGGTGGACCGTCTGCGCGCCGCCGGCTGCGTCGTCGTGGGCAAGACCAACACGCCGGAGTTCGGCTGGAAGCCCGACACGGTCAACGAGGTGTTCGGCGCCACCCACAACCCCTGGTCGCTGGAGCGATCTGCGGGAGGCTCGTCGGGGGGATCGGCCG
>JBOGID010000286.1:0-4154 GCA_050742295.1 Acidimicrobiales bacterium
GGTCGAGGGCGTGCGCTGGCGCACCTTCGAGTTCGCGGGCGCCGGCCCCGAACCGTCGACGCCGGCCGACCCGAGGCACGCGGCCGCCGCCGGGCGGATCCTCGCCAAGGTGCACGGGCTCGGCCTGCCCGCGCCCGAGCCGGTTCAGCCGTGGCTGACGTCGGTGCGTCCCGAGTCCGGATGGTGGACCCTCCACGCCGTCTGTGCGTCCCGGGGCATGCCGTGGGCGGACCGGCTGGCCGAGGCAATTCCGGGGATCGTCGACGTGAGCAGCGCCGTCGAACCCGCGGACACGGCGAGCGACCTGGTGCTGTCGGGATGCCACTACGCGACGAACGCGTTCCGCGTCGCCGGCGCCGACGACCTCGTCCTCACCGGATTCGACCGTGCGGGCTCGATCCCCCGCCGGTGGGACCTCGGCGGCACACTTGCGGGCTGGTCGGGCGGCGCCGGCGGCACCGTGAACGGACCGGCCCTGCGCGCCCTGCTCGCCGGCTATTCGGAGGAGGCCTCCGTGCCCGAGCGCCTCGACCTGGGAATCTTCAGCGCCGCCACCTGCGGGGCGATGAACTGGCTCATCTCCCGGATCCGGATCGCCATCAACCCGCAGGAGGACCCCGAGTCGCGCCAGCTTGCGGCTCGCGCCGTCCCGACCCTGCTCGTCGATCCGCCGTCACGGGCGCGCTGCCAGGCCATCCTCGACGCCCTGGCTTGAGCGATCACGCGCTCAGGGGTTGCAGCCCCCCAAGTTGGTGTCGCCCGCGTCGAAGATGCAGGCGTCGCCGTTGACGTGGGCCCCGCCGAAGAGGAGGTCGCCGCCGGCAGCGTCGACGGTGTCGATGATGTCGTCGCCGGCGTCGCCGGTGAGGCGGTCGATCCCGGCCCCGCCCACCAGCCGGTCGTTCCCGTTCCCACCGGTGAGCCTGTCGTCGCCCCCGTCGCCGAACAGGGTGTCGTTCCCCTCGGCCCCGTACAGCTCGTCGTTGCCGAGGCCCCCGCAGATCGTGTCGTTGCCCCCCAGGCCGGTGATGCGGTCGTTGCCGCCCAGCCCGAAGATCACGTCGTCGCCCGCCGTCCCGATGAGGTTGTCGGGCCCGTTGGTGCCCGTGATCGTCGCCACCAGGCCGCCGGGGCACGACAGCGGCGTCGGGCCGGCGAGGACGTCGAAGAAGATGTCGGGGTCGGGGCGGCCGGCGGGCCAGTTGGCGTTCGTCACCGTGTTGCGGTTGTCGCCCCACAGGTAGAAGAACTGGGCGCCGTCGCCGTCGATGGCGATGTACTCGCCCATGTAGCACTGGGCCGCACCGGGGTTGAAGTTGGGGTTGAGCTGGGGAACGCCGAAGGACACGTCGGTCACCCGAACGATGGGCTGGAACGTGAGGCCGCCGTCTGTCGAGAAGGCGGTGAAGACGTCGATGTTGAGGTTGTTGGCGGCGTCGTTGCGGCGGTCGTACCAGACGACGGCCACGTCGCCGGCGTCGTTGACGGCCACGTTGGGCTCGAACTGGTCGGTCGCACCGCCACCTCCCCCGACCTGCTGCATGGCGCTCCACGTCGCGCCGTCGTTGGTCGAGCGGCTGAAGAACACGTCGGAGTTGTCGGGGGTGCCAGCCGGGTCGCTGCCCCAGACGACGTAGAGGTTGCCGTCGTTGGGCCCCCCTGACGTGTCGGTGGCCATCCACGCCTGGTGGAGCATGCGGATGTTGCCGGTGAGCGTCGGGCGGTTGTTCATCGCTCCGCACGCCACGATCGTGTCGGTACCGGGTTCGCGGGTTGCGGCCGAGTTGACGGTGACCAGGCCCCCGAACGTCTGGCCCGCGTCGGTCGAACGGCGGAGTACGATGTCGTCGGTGTCGCGCCGGGCCCACGTGACATTGACGCCGCCGTCGGAGCCGACCTGGACGTTGCACCCGAACGGCGCCGTGCCGTTGGCCCCGATGACCTGCTCGTTCACGTAGGTGTTGCCGCCGTCGGTGGAGCGCATGAACCGCAGTTCGCTCGCGTCGGCGGTGTCCGGCGGGTTCGAGGTGTCGAAGAACCGGGTGAAGCACACGTAGACGTTCCCGTCGTTGGCCCCGCCGTTGTTGTCGACGGCGATCCAGGGCTTGTCGGCAAGCGTGGTGATGTTGCCGACGGCGTTGAAGAGCGTCGAGGCGTTGACGGCGGCGCCGAAGGTCTGGCAGCCGTCGGTCGACCGGGCGATGCGGATCTGGGTGTTGCCGAGGCTGGCGTAGAAGTACGTGTCGCTGGCCCGGTGGTGGACCAGGACGGGGTCGCCGCGCTCGTTGATCCCCCCCAGGTCGGTCCAGGTGGCACCGAAGTTCGTCGACCGGGCGAACCCCGACAGGCCGTTGGGCCCGAAGTCGTTGAAGCCGGCACAGATCTCCCCGTTGGGGCCGACGGCGATGGCCGTCTCGCTCTGGGTGGTCTGGTCGCCGGCGGCGTTGTCGGTCGCGGTGTTGTTCACCTGGACATCCACGCCCGCCAGGGCGGCTGCGGGTAGGGCGAGGGCGACCCCGACCCCGGCCGCGACTCTGAAGACCCGCCTGGCAGCCCGACTCTGCATGCTCCCCGCTCCCCTGACTAGTTCGGAAGGGTCAACGACCCCACGATCTGCTCAACCTGCGCCAGTCGCATCGGCCTGAGTTCAGCCGATGCTGTCACACCCGTGACGACCTGATAGCGGCGGCTCGACGTGTCGACGAATGATGTCGACGCCGTGCCGGCGCGTGACACGAAGGCGGGCCGGCCGGCCAGGGTCGTCGCCTGGAAGCCTCCCGTGGACCCGTAGGTGCTGGACATGAAGTCCGGGAGGGTCTTGCCGTCGAGGCCCTTCCCGCAGACCTGCACGTAGGACTGCTCGACCTGGGCGCCCGGCCCCGACCCCTCGGGGTTGGCCCGGTCGACGATCAGGGCCGAGCCGCACGTGGCGCCGGCGGCGAAGGCCGTCGCCTGCATCTGGCCGGACGCGGCCCACCCCGGCGGGTAGGTGACGGAGAAGTCGCCCGACAACCCCGGCAGGGTGGTGCCGGCGCTCTGCGGGGCGGTCGAGGAGGAGACGGAGCCGGCCGTGGTGACCGGGGCACCGGTGGTCCCGGTCGGCGCTCGAGTCGTGGCAGTGGTGCTGGTGGGCGAGTCGGTGGATGCGGTCTCGCCCGGCTGGCTCGTCGGCGCGAGCGGGGCGAGCGGCGCGAGCGGAGCGGTCGTGCCCGTGTCTTGGGACGGGGCGGCCTCTTCCTGCTCCGCGCAGCCCAGCAGCGTCAACAACCCCACTGCGGCCGTCGCGATGCCCACTCCTGCCCCTCGGACCGAACCGAACCGCGATCGAGTGCTCACGGACCTTTGACGGCCGAAACTACTCGCCCGGTTCCCTCGCCGCCATGCCACATCAGGAGGCTGGTGTCTAAGCCAAGGCCTCCCTCGGCGGCCGACCGCCCGCTGGCGGCGGCTCTGCATCGCAAAGGTGCAGGTCAGAGGCAGGTCGGCCGCCTCGACCCGAAGGGTCGAAAGCGAAAGACGCCGGCCTCCTAGAGATGGACAATCTGGTCATCGTCGCCGCCGCCTTCGACCACGCGGGCGCAGGTCGGGCACCACCAGCGGGCCTCCAGGGCGGTGCCGCACGTCGGGTGGCGCAGCGGTTCGGCCTCGTCCGACCGGCCCGCGCCGGCGCCCCACTGGGCCAGCAGCCGGAGGGCACCGGCCAGCTCCTGGCCCGCGGCCGTCAGCTGGTAGACGACCCGGTAGGGGCGCTGGGAGTAGGGGGCGGCGACGAGGACACCCTGGCGTTCCAGGTGCCGCAGGCGTTGCGTCAGCACGTTCGGGGCGATGCCGCCCAGGTCCTGCTGGAGGTCGTTGAACCGGCGGGGGCCAGTGAGGAGGGCGTTCACCAGCAACAGGGCCCAGCGGTCGCCGACGCGCTCCACCGCGTCCACCAGGGGTGAGGACAGCGGTGGCGTCGGTTCGGGCACGGCTCCCATCTTTCCCCTTGCACAACTGCGGCTGCTGTGGTGTAGTGACTTGCGAGTTGCAAGTTACTAGGAGGACGTGGCAAATGGGTGTGCTGCAGGAGGTCCAGGAGGCCGCCACGGGGGTCGCCACCGGCGCTGGTCCGTCGGTCGTCGGCATCGGCCAGGGATGGGGGCTCGGTTCGGGCG
>JBOGID010000287.1:0-1538 GCA_050742295.1 Acidimicrobiales bacterium
GAACAGGGTGGTGATCACCGCGGCCAGAATGAGGGAGTTGCCCAGGACCTGCAGGGTGCTGTTCAGCTGGCGGAGGGCGTAGACGGCGAAGTACGTGCTGCCGTTCTCGGCGATGGGGACGCCGACGGCCAGCATCGGCGTCCCCTCGGAGCGGAACAGCTGCTTGCCGGCGTGGCCCCCCAGGACGACGGCCCGCAACCCTTCGGGCACGAGCGAGGGGTCAGTGTCAGGGGACAGGCCCGTCCACTGGCCCTTGCGCACGAGGAGGTGCGAGGACCTGGTGCGCTGGCCGAGCGACGCCAGGAGGGCGGCCAGGTCGGGCTCACCCGCCCGCAGGCGGTTCCTGACGAGGCGGGCATTGGTGAACGTCTGCTGTTCGAGCGACGTCTGGCGCTGGTTCACCAGGTAGGTGCGGGACCGCTCGTAGCTGATGACCGCCACGCCGGTGGACAGCAGGAGCGCCCCCACGGCGAAGATGAGCATCAGCCGCCTGCGCAGCCCGAGCCGCCGGCGGCCCCGGCCGGTCACGGCTCGACCTTGTAGCCGAGGCCCCGGACGGTGACGATCCAGCGGGGTTGGCTGGGGTCGTCCTCCACCTTGCGCCGGAGCCGGCGCACGTGGACGTCCACCAGCCGGCTGTCACCGAAGTAGTCGTAGCCCCAGACCCGGTCGAGCAGCGCCTCCCGGCTCAGGACCCGCCCCGCGCTCTCGGCCAGCTCGCACAGAAGGCGGAACTCCGTCTTGGTCAGGGCCACCGCCTCGCCCCGGCGCCGCACGGTGGCCGACTCGGGCTCGATCTCCAGGTCGCCGAACACCAGCCGGGAACCGCCGCCCGCGCCGCCCGCGCCACCTGCGCCACCTGCGCCACCACCGGGCGCCCGGTTGGCCCGCCGCAGCAGAGCCCGGATCCGGGCCGCCAGCTCCTTGGGCACGGCCGGCTTGACCACATAGTCGTCGGCCCCCGCCTCCAGGGCGGCGACCACGTCGTGGCTGTCGGAGCGGGCCGTGAGCACGAGGATGGGGACGTCGCTCAGCCGCCGCAGGTCACGGCACAGGTCGAACCCGTCGGCGCCCGGCAGCATGATGTCGACGAGCACGACGTCGCACGGCCGGCGCTGGAACGCCGGCAGCCCCTCCTCGGCGCTGCCCGCCTCGGCGATCTCGTTGCCCTCCTGTTCGAGGGCCAGCCGCAGCGAGGAACGCACGTGCTCGTCGTCCTCGACGATCAGGACCCGCGCCCCCATCGCCCCAGTCTGGCGCGCCGGAGTGGTTTGCGCGTGCCGTTTGGGTGCGGCGCTCCAGGAGTGAGGGGCGCCGAGCCGGTGACCAGGTCGTTTTCGGTGAGCGCGCTCGTGGCATCGCCCTGATGTGCCGTGAAGGCGGCTGGTTCCTTCACGGGTTGCGGCTATGCAAGGTTGCGAGGCGGACGTTGCTGGGAGCCGGCGGGCGCGGTGGTGTCTGGCTTCGGGGAGGTGGGCTTGTCGGCCTGCTCGATTTCGAAGGCGCGGAGGGACGCGACCTCGAGCTTGGCGGCGACC
>JBOGID010000288.1:0-28416 GCA_050742295.1 Acidimicrobiales bacterium
CCCGAGCCCGCAGCCGGCGCCGACGACGGCGACGGCGACGGCGACAAGATCCCGCCCCACCTGCTGGCCCGCAGCGCCGCCGCCGCCAGCGCCGGTGGTGGAGGCACCGCGACCGCGACCGCGACCGCCACGGCGACAGCCCCGGCCGCCGCAGCGGTCGCCACCGCCCCCGTAGCAAGGGGCCCCGAAGGTCACACCCAGCGGCTGCTGACCGTCGTCAAGGCGGGGTCGATCCAGGACGTCAAGGCCACCCCGACCGACAAGGTCCACGTCTGGCCCCACCTGCTGGTCGGCGAGTTCGTGGCCGCCCTGGCCATGACCGCCTTCCTCCTGATCTTCTCGGCGGTCGTCAACGCCCCGTTCCTGGCCGCCGCCAACTTCAACTTCACGCCCAACCCGTCCAAGGCTCCCTGGTACTTCCTCGGCCTCCAGGAACTGCTGACGATGTTCCACCCCATGGTCGCGGGCGTGACCATCCCGGGTATGGGCATCTTCCTGCTGATGTTCGCTCCGTACATGGACCGCAACCCCAGCATCAAGCCCGAAGACCGGAAGTTCGCCATCGCCCTGATGACCCTGCACATCATGTTCTGGGCCGTCCTCGTCATCATCGGCTGCTTCTTCCGGGGCCCCGGCTTCAACTTCACGTTCCCCTGGCGCGACGGCGTCTTCTTCGATCTGTAGGTGCGATAGCCCGTGGATTCCGGAACCATCATCCTGCTGGCCCTGGTCGGCCTCCTCTTCATGGCCTTCCTGTTCCTCTACGCGACGGCGCGCCGGCGCGACGTCGAGCGGGCCCTGGAGACGGCCGATGTCAGCGCCGTCGAGGCGGCCGAGGCGGACGACGCGGTCGAGACCGAGCGCTCCCTCGTCCCTGCCGAACAGGGCGCCGCCGCCCACCGCACGGGCAGGGAGATCGAACGGGCCGTCGCCCTCGAACGCAGCCGCCGCACCGCGCCCCCCCCGGCGGCGACGCCCCCGCCCGCCCCGCCTGCCATCCTCGACGAGGAGACCCTCGGCGTCACCCGGCGGCAGGTGCTCAACCGGGGCATCGTCACCGGCATGCTGCTCGGCATCAGCAGCTTCGGGGCGGCCATGCTGGCCATGCTGTGGCCGTCGCTCACCGGAGGGTTCGGCGCCAAGATCCGGGTCGGCAAGGTCGACGAGATCCTCAGCCAGATCGCCCAGACCAAGGAGCCCTTCTACTACGCTGCCGGCCGGTTCTACATCAACCCCTATCCCAAGGAAGCCGTCCCCAACGCCGAGGGCGTCACCGCCTACGGGGCCGTCATCGAGGGCTACGGCGAAGGCCTCGTCGCCCTCTACCAGAAGTGCGTCCACCTGGGTTGCCGGGTGCCGTGGTGCAAGACGTCGCAGTGGTTCGAGTGCCCGTGCCACGGCTCGCAGTACAACCGGGTGGGCGAGAAGAAGGGTGGCCCGGCGCCCCGCGGCCTCGACCGCTTCCGGGTGAGCGTCGAGGGCGGCAACGTCGTCGTCGACACCGGCCTCATCATTCCCGGCCCCCCGATCGGTACCAACACCACCGGGCAGGAGTCGGAAGGGCCCCACTGCATCGGGGCAGTGTCCGAGCATTGATCCCTGTCCTGGCTGCGATCTCGCAGCGGCGCGTCGCCGCCATCGTCGTCCTTGTTCTGCTGCTGGGGTGGGTCATCTACCTCATCAGCACGGCCCGCCGCACGTACGCGCCGGGCGAGGAACTGGAGGTCGCGCCCAACCGCAAGCGGTACTACGAGGACGACGTGCTGGAGGGGCCGCGCCTGACGCGCTACCTCTGGTGGGCGTTCGCCATGATGGCCATCCTCGCCATCGGGCTGCCCGCCTACTGGCTGCGGGAGCCGTTCCGCCAGGAAGGGGCGGGGTTCGACCGCGGCACGGCCTACTTCGAGAACAAGGCAGTCCAGCGGGGCGAGGAGCTGTTCCAGGCCTCCCCTGGTGACCCGCCGACTCCCCGTGAGCCCCACTTCGGGTGCGAGAACTGCCACGGCAAGGAGGGTGTCGGCGGCGTGGCCTCCTACTCGGTGCCGGCTGACCCCGCCAACCCCGACGGCCCGGTCAAGCAGGTCCAGTGGGCCGCTCCCGCCCTGGACACCGTGATGCTGCGCTACCGCCCCGAAGAGGTGCGGACCATCCTCGTCTACGGCCGCCCCAACACGCCCATGCCGGCGTGGGGCGTAGCCGGTGGCGGCCCGATGAACGACCAGCAGATCGACGACCTCATCGCCTTCCTCACCCACATCGCCCTCGACCCGAAGAAGGTGCAGGAGGACAACCTCCGCCAGTTCGGCACCGACGGCCAGAAGCTGTTCGAGGGGTTCTGCGCCCGCTGCCACACGCAGGGCTTCTCCTTCGGGGAGCCCGGCGTTGCTGCGGGCGGCGCCTACGGTCCCTCGCTCCTGGGTGGGACGACGCAGCGGCAGTTCCCGACCCCCGACCTCCACGTCGACTGGGTCGCCAACACGGCCGAGTTCGGCAAGTCCTACGGCGTGCGGGGGATCAGCAAGGGCGCCATGCCCTTCTTCGGCCAGACCCTGACCCCCGAGCAGGTCCAAGCCATCGTCGACTACGAGCGGGGGCTGCCGTGACCGTGACCGAGCCGTTGCTGGCTGCCCTCAGCTGGGAACCCCAGATCAAGGGGGCGCTCTACGTCGTCCTCGCCGTCCTCATCCTGTGCGGCTCGTGCTACATGATCCTCGCCACCGACGTGGGCGCCCGCCTGGGCTTCCTCCTGGCCGGCGCCGGCCTCTTCGGCTGGCTCGCCACCATGGGGTTCATCTGGTGGGGCTACGGGCGCGGGCCGGTCGGCCCGTCGCCGAGCTGGGAGAGCAAGGGCGTCGTCGCCGGCGAACTGGCAGGGTCGGGCAACTCCATCCTGCGGGGCTTCCCCGAGAACTGGCGGGAGATCGAGCTCGCCGACAAGGCCGTGGCGGACGCCGTCCCCGCCGCCGACGGCATCCTCGCGCCATCGGACGGCGGCGGGCTGTTCAAGGCCCCGGCCGACTACGTCCTCGAGAAGGTGTACCGCAAGGGCGGCGATCGCCAGGGCCCGTTCGGCGTCCTGAACTTCCGCCCGTTCAACGTGTTCCACACCCCGCACTTCATGGTGCTCCAGGTGCGCCCCGCCATCCAGGTCACGCCACCGGAGGGCGGCCCCCCACGGGCCGCGCCTGATCCCAACGCCCGCCCCGTCGGGGTCGTGCTGGTGCGGAACCTGGGCGCCTTGCGACTGCATCCGGCCGTCTTCACGATCGCCACCACCCTCGCCTTCGCCCTCTTCTGCTACCAGCTCCACGTGCGAGATAAGGAGGCCTGGGCGCGCCGCGAAGAGGAAACGGAGTCGGGGAAGCTCCAGCCCGTCCCCCGGTAGGTTCCGGGGCACGCCGAGGTAAGGTGGCCGCAACCTGATGGCCCAGTACCTGCCGCTCCTGGCCATGCTGATCCTGGCCGCGCTGTTCGCCGGCCTGTCGTTCGCCGCCTCCCGGCTGATGGCGCCCCAGCGGCCCACGCTCGCCAAGGCCGCGCCCTACGAGTGCGGCATCGTGCCCGACCACCCTGCGGTCGACCGCTTCCCGGTGCAGTTCTACCTGGTTGCGATGATCTTCATCATCTTCGACATCGAGATCATCTTCATCTACCCCTGGGCCGTCATCTACCGGAGCCTGGGCGTGTTCGGCCTGTGGGAGATGGTTGCCTTCTCGGTGGCGGTGTTCGCCGCCTTCATCTACCTCCTGGGCAACGGGGCCCTCGACTGGGGCCCGATCCGGCGACTGCGGGCGCCGGTGCCGGAGGGCTCCAAGGCCCCTGACCGGTCGGCCCGCTCGACCGTCAACCGCACGTCCTCAAGGGCGCCGTCGCAGGTGGCGTGAGCCGTGGGCCTTCAGGACCTCAACCACAACTTCCTGACCGGCAAGATCGAAGACCTGGTCAAGTGGGCACGCCGCAACAGCGTCTGGCCGGCGACGTTCGGGCTGGCGTGCTGCGCCATCGAGATGATGGCCACCGGCGCCGCCCACTTCGACCTCGGCCGGTTCGGCATGGAGGTGTTCCGGGCCTCGCCCCGCCAGGCCGACCTCATGATCGTCGCGGGCCGGGTCTCGCAGAAGATGGCTCCCGTCCTGCGCCAGGTCTACGACCAGATGGCGGAGCCCAAGTGGGTCATCTCGATGGGCGTGTGCGCCTCGTCGGGCGGCATGTTCAACAACTACGCCATCGTCCAGGGCGTCGACCAGATCGTCCCCGTCGACGTCTACTCGCCCGGCTGCCCGCCCGGTCCCGAGACCCTCATGCACTCGATCCTCACCCTGCACGAGATGATCCGCACCGGCGAGATCACCCGCCGGCGGGCCGAGACGGGCGCGGGCGCCGGACTCCACGTCGACCGCCCGGTCGCGGTGGCCACGCCCAAGTGAGTGATGCGGCGGGCGCCGGCACCGACGAGGCCGAGGCCGAGGTCGTCGAGGAGCCGCCTCTGCTCGTCTACGGGGCCGCCACGTCGTGGTCGCGGGGCCAGTTGGCCGCCCACCCCGACCGCGAGTCGTACCTGTCGGTTGTCGAGGCGCTGCGGGACGAGGGCTACCAGATGTGCGTCGACGTGACCGCGGTCGACTACCTCACGCACCGGGGCCGTCCGCTGCCCGACGGCGTGAAGCCCGAACGGTTCGAGGTCGTGGCCAACCTGCTCTCCTTCGACCCGCCCCGGCGCCTCCGGGTGCGGGTCCAAGTGCCCGAGCCCGACCCTCGCATCGCCTCCCTGTACTCGCTCTTCCCGGGCGCCGACCTGTTGGAGCGTGAGGCCTACGACATGTTCGGCATCGTGTTCGAGGGCCACCCCGACCTGAGCCGCCTCCTCATGCCCGACGACTGGGAAGGCCACCCCCTGCGCAAGGACTACGGAGTCGGCCGCATCCCCGTGCAGTTCAAAGGGGCGCCCGGCCCGAGATGACCGACGTCGCTGCCAGCCAGTCCATGCGGGCCAACGCCGTTGGAGAGAAGGCCTTGCGCCATCCCGAATGCGTCCTGCGGTTGCCGCCCCTGCCCGAGGACGTCGACGAGGTGCGCACCGACCGCGACACCATGCTCATGAACATGGGGCCGCAGCACCCATCGACCCATGGCGTGCTGCGGCTGATGATGGAGCTGGACGGCGAGACGGTCGTCGCCGTGAAGCCCGTCATCGGCTACCTGCACACCGGCATGGAGAAGACGGGCGAGGAGCTGACCTTCCTCCAGGGCCCGACCAACACCACCCGGATGGACTACACGGCCCCCCTGTTCAACGAGCTGGTCTTCTCGCTGGCCACCGAGCGATTGCTGGAGATCGAGCTCCCGCCCCGGGCCACGTGGATCCGCATGATGATGTGCGAGCTCAACCGCATGTCGTCGCACTGCCTGTGGCTGGCCACCAACGGGATGGACCTGGGCGCCGTCTCGATGATGATCTACGGCTTCCGCGAGCGGGAGATGATCCTCGCCTTCTTCGAGAAGTGCACCGGCCTGCGGATGAACCACAACTACATCCGCCCCGGCGGTGTGGCCGCCGACCTGCCCGACGGCTGGCGGGACGACGTCAAGCAGATCCTCGACGTCATCCCCAAGCGGCTCGACGAGTACGACAACCTGCTGACGGGCCAGCCCATCTGGCTGGAACGCACCCAGGGCGTGGGCACCATCACGTTCGACGAGTGCATGGCCCTGGGCCTGACCGGTCCGATCCTGCGCTCGACCGGCGTCCCGTGGGACATCCGCAAGGACCAGCCCTACCTCGCCTACGATCAGGTCGACTTCGACGTGATCACCGGCTCCTACGGCGACACGTTTGACCGCTACGCCATCCGCCTGAACGAGATCCGCGAGTCCCACAAGATCGTCCAGCAGTGCCTCGACATGATGCCCAAGGGCGACTACCGGGCTCAGGACAAGAAGGTCACGCCCCCACCCCGCAAGCGCATCGACGAGTCGATGGAGGCGCTCATCCACCACTTCAAGATCTTCACCGAGGGCTTCAAGGTGCCCGAGGGCGAGGTCTACGTGCCGGTGGAGTCGCCCCGGGGCGAGCTGGCCTGCTACCTCGTCACTGACGGCTCGGCCAAGCCCTACCGCATGCGCATCCGGGGCCCGTCGTTCATCAACCTGCACGCGATGCCCCACATGATGCGCGGCGGCCTCCTCGCCGACGCGGTGGCCATCATCTCGACGGTCGACCCGGTCATGGGCGAGGTCGACCGATAGATGACTGCTGATCGTTGCTTCCGCGGCCGAGCCGTCGGCCGCCGAACGAGGGCTTGATCACCAGTCATCTAACAGGGCGCTGGAAGGCGGCCCGCGACCAGATCGGCGAGGTCGTCAGGGAAGGTCCCCGCTGGGCGTTCCTGCTGAGCCTGCTGCCGATCATCGGCATCATCGGCGACATCGGCGTCATCGTCTGGGCCTGGCGCCGCCGCAAGGCCAAGGCCGCTCAGGCCGACGCCGCTACGCGACCCTGAGGACGCCGGCCATGCCGCTGGTGGCGTGGAGCAGGCACACGAACGTGTAGTTGCCGGCGGCCGGCACGACGAACGTGAAGCTGCGGGCGGCGAGGGGCGGCGCCGCCGCCGCGGGGGCGTTGGGCGGCAGCAGGCCGGTGTTGAAGAACTCCGTGGCGTTCAAGGTCTGGGGCGACGGGCCCTTGGCCGGTGCCGCCACCTTCGGGTCGGTCGGACTTTGAGGAAGCGTGGTCGTGCCCGCGAACGTCGCCGTGTGGGGCGCCGCCGAGCTGTTGACGAACGTCACCCGGTCGCCGGGCTTGATCGGGGCGATGTCCGGTGCGAAGGCGAGGATGTCGGTGTGGGCCGTCGTCGTGCCCATCTCGAACGTCCACGTCGTGGTGCCGTCGGCGTTGCGGGTGCTGACCACGGGCTTGGCGGCCAACGCCCTCTTGGCGTCGAGCCCCTCCTTCGACCACTGCGCCAGTTCGGCATCCCCCCGGGCCGTGATCTCCGTTTGCGTGTCCGTGTCGCCGCTCTTGACCACGTTCACGGTCCCGTTCATGCCCGGGTGGATGACGCAGGTGTAGCTGTAGGCCCCGGCCGTGTCGAATCGGACCTTGAAGGGCGCCGGCTTCGTCGGCCCGAGCGGCAGCAGGCCGCTGTTGATCAGGATCTTCGGGTCGTACAGGTCGTTGGGCGCGGGCTTGGGCGCGAAGAGGGACTCGTCGCTCCCCGGCGGAGGAAGCGTCTGGCCGGCGGGAACGAACGTGACCGAGTGAGGCTCGGGCCCGGCCAACGTCCACGCCACGGTCGTGCCCTCGCTCACGGTGATCGACTGTGGGAGGTACATCAGCACGGCCACCGTGGGGTCGGTGGCCTCGTTCACGCCGGCTCGAAGCGTGACCTCGCTGCCCGACCGGGGCCCGCCGCCGCCGGCCTCGTCGTCGTCGCCGCCGCACCCGACCAGGGCCAGCATGGCCACGGCCAGCGCTACGGTCCCGGCGCGCCGGATGACAATTCGATTCAGCATCACTTGAAGCCCCTCACCCTCGGTTATCACCAAAGATAAGCAGCAACGATGCGTCTTGCCAAACGAGGGTCGGCGGCACCTGTCGCGCTAGGGTTCGGACGGGATGGCACGGCTCACTCCTGAGAACGTTCAGCGGGCAAAAGACCTGATCGCGCTGTACCCGCAGTCGCGCTCGGCGCTGATCCCGATCCTGCACGTGGCCCAGGAGCAGGACGGGTGGCTGACCCCTGACGCCATGGCCCATGTGGCCGAACTTCTCGACCTCGCTCCGGCCGAGGTCTACGGCACCGCCAGCTTCTACGACATGCTGTTCACCGACCCGGTCGGCCGCTACCTGGTGTCGGTCTGCACCAACCTGGCGTGCATGCTCAACGGCGGCTACGAGCTGCTGGAGCACGCCGAGCAACGGCTCGGGGTGGCGCCCGGCGGCACGACCGAGGACGGCCTGTTCACCCTCGAAGACGTGGAGTGCATCGCCTACTGCGGCGGCGCCCCCTGTGCGGCGGTCAACTGGCGGTTCTTCGGGCCCCTGACGCACGACGACTTCGACCGGTTGATCGACGACCTCGCCGCCGGCCGCCTGGCCGACGAGGTGCCGCCCCACGGCACGCTGTGCCGGGTCCGCCGCCAGACGGCGCCCGTGACCGGCCCCGCCTGCTAGACGATGCCGCTCACTGACGCACCGGCCATCGTGACCGCCCGGCTCGGCCAGCCCGAGTCCTGGACGCTGCGCAACTACCTCGACCACGGCGGCTACCAGGGCCTGCGCAAGGCCCTGACCATGAAGTCCGAGGACATCACCCAGGAGGTGATCAGCTCCAACCTCCTCGGCCGGGGCGGCGCCGGGTTCGAGGCCGGCAAGAAGTGGTCGATGCTGGCCAAGCCCCGTCCCGCGTACCTGGTGGTCAACGGGGACGAGAGCGAGCCCTGCACCTACAAGGACCACATGCTGATCGAGGGCGACCCCCACCAGATCATCGAGGGGACCCTGATCTGCGCCTTCGCCACCGGCGCCTCCGAGGCGTTCATCTTCTGCCGGGGCGAGTTCGCCCTGGGCCTGGAACGGCTGACCGCCGCCGTCGACGAGGCCTACGAGTACGGCGCCATCGGGAAGGACATCTTCGGCTCCGGCTTCTCCATCGACCTCGTCATCCACCCGGGTGCGGGCGCCTACATCTGCGGCGAGGAGACGGCCCTGCTGGAAAGCCTGGAGGGCAAGCGCGGCTACCCCCGGGAGAAGCCGCCGTGGTTCCCCGCCGTCAAGGGCCTTTACTCGCAGCCCACCGTCGTCAACAACATCGAGACCGTCTCCAACCTGCCCTGGATCGTATTGAACGGGGGGGTGGCCTTCGCCGGCCTGGGCATCGGACGCTCGACCGGCACCCGCATCTTCTCCCTGTCGGGGCACGTGAAGCGCCCGGCCAACTTCGAGATCGAGATGGCCAAGCTCACGTTCCGCGACCTGATCTACGACCCCCAGCTGGGCAACGGGATCCGCGACGACAACGGGCTGAAGGCGTTCGTCCCGGGGGGCGCGTCGGCGCCATGGTTCGGTCCCGACGAGCTCGACATGGCGTTGGACCAGGACGCGGTGGGCAAGGCCGGCTCCATGCTCGGGTCGGGCTCGATCATCGTCATGGACGACACCACGTGCGCCGTGCGGGCGGCGTGGCGGATCACCCGGTTCTTCCACCGGGAGTCGTGCGGCCAGTGCACGCCCTGTCGCGAGGGCAGCGGCTGGCTCGACAAGGTCATGCGCCGTATCGAGATGGGCCAGGGCCGCAAGAGCGACCTCGAGCTGCTGCTCGACGTGTGCGACAACCTCGCCCCAGGCCTGCGGTGGCCCCCGGCCAAGACCACGATCTGCGTGCTGGGCCCGTCCATCCCATCGGCGATCACGACGTCGCTCAAGATGTTCCGTGACGAGTACCTGATCCACATCAAAGACGGTCGGTGCCCGTTTGCCTGAGATCAACCTCGATGGGCGCATGGTCCAGGCCAAGGACGGCGAGATGATCATCGCCGCCGCCGAACGGGCCGGCGTCTACATCCCCCGCTTCTGCTGGCACCCCCGCATGAAGCCGGTGGGCATGTGCCGCATGTGCCTGGTCGAGGTGAAGGGGCCGCGCGGGTTCGCCCTGCAGCCGTCCTGCTACGTGCCCGTGGCCGAGGGCCAGGAGATCGTCACCGACTCGCCCGCGGTCAAGAAGGCGCAGGACGGCGTCCTGGAGTTCCTGCTCATCAACCACCCCCTCGACTGCCCGGTGTGCGATCGGGGCGGCGAGTGCCCGCTCCAGGACCAGACGTTCGTCTTCGGCCCGGGCGAGAGCCGGTTCGTCGAGGAGAAGCGGCACTGGGAGAAGCCCATCCCGATCAACCCGCTGGTGGCCCTCGACCGGGAGCGGTGCATCCAGTGCGCTCGCTGCACGCGCTTCGCCGAGGAGGTGGCCGGCGACCCCCTGATCGACTTCGTGGGACGGTCCGACCAGACCGAGGTCAACATCTTCGCAGACCAGCCCTTCGATTCGAACTTCTCAGGGAATGTCGTGCAGATCTGCCCGGTGGGGGCACTGACGGCGACGCCCTACCGGTTCAAGGCCCGGCCGTGGGACCTCGACGTGGTCGAGTCCACCTGCACGGCGTGCGCCGTCGGCTGCCGGATCGCCGTGCAGTCGACAACCAACCGGCTCATCCGCCACCTCGGCGTCGACAGCGACCCCGTCAACCACGGCTGGCTGTGCGACAAGGGACGCTTCTACTACGAGGCCGTCGACCACCCCGCCCGCCTGACCCACCCCCTGATCCGGCGGGGCGACGAGTTCGTGGAGGCGACATGGGGCGAGGCCATTCGGGCCGCGGCCGCCGGGCTGCGGGCCGCCGGTGGTGGCGACGCGGCGGCGCTGCTGGGCGGGGCTCGGCTGCCCAACGAGGACGCCTATGCCTGGTCGAAGTTCGCAAGGACGGTGCTCGGCACCGACAACGTCGACTGCCAGATGGGCGACGGACTACCCGCCGAAGCCGTGCTGGGCCTGCCCCGGGCGACGATCGACGAGGCCTGCCACGCGCCCGCCGTCCTGCTGCTGTGCCCCGACCTCAAGGAGGAACTGCCGGTCCTCTACCTGCGCCTGCGCGAGGCGGCGGTCGACGGCATGACCACGTTGGTCGAGCTCACGCCCCGGCCCACGGGCCTGACCCGCCACGCGGCGGTCAGCCTGGTCTACCGGCCTGGCGAGGCGGCGACCGTGGCCCGGTCGATCCTGGAGAAGTCCGACCGGGATGCCCGGCTGGCCAAGGCCGCGGAACTGCTGCGCCGCGAGCCGGGTGTCGTGGTCGTGCTCGGACGTCCGTCGGTGGCGGAGTCGGCCGACGGCATCGTCGAAGCGGCGGGACTGCTGGCCGAGGCCCTGCCCGGGGCCCGGTTCCTCACCGCCCTGCGGCGGGGCAATGTCCACGGGGCGCTGGACATGGGGCTGGCGCCGGGCGTGCTGCCGGGCCGGGTCTCCTTCGACGAGGCCCACGCCTGGTTCCTCGACTGCTGGGGCAGCCTGCCCGAGACGTCGGGGCTGGACGCCCGCGGCATCCTGGCCGCCGCCGACGAGAACCACATCAAGGCCCTGGTGCTGGCCGGGGCCGACCCGCTGGGCGACTTCCCCGACCGGGCCCTGGCCCGCCGGGCGCTGGCCGCCGTCGACTTCACGGTGGCCATCGACACCTTCCGCATCGGCTCCCATCGCCACGCCGACGTGATCTTCCCGGCGTCGGGCTTCGGCGAACGGCCGGGCACGACGACCAACCTCGAAGGCCGTGTCACGAAGCTGAGCCAGAAGGTCACGCCTCCTGGGACGGCCCGGCCCGACTGGGTGATCGCCACCGACCTGGCCCGGGCGATGGGCAACACCCTCGGCTTCGACTCGGTGGAGTCGGTGTGGGCCGAGATCGCCCGCGTCGCGCCCTCCCACGCCGGGCTGACGGCGCGCAACGTGGCACGCGACGGCGTGGTCGTCCCCCTCTCCGAGCACCACGAGGCGGCCGGTGGCGGCGACGCGACCGCTGCGCCGTCCGAGCACATCGAGGTCACCGCCCAGTTCGCCCAGGGCGAGACGCTGCTACCCGAGAACGAGCCCATCGCAGCGGGGTCGGTGCCTGACGCCGCCGCCGCTGTTGCCGAGAACGGCCGTCCGCCGCTCCTGCGGTTCGCTTCTCGGCCCGGCACCCGCCCGGCGCCACCGGTCGACGCCTATTCGTTGCGGCTGGTGTCGGGCCGGAGGCTGTACGACGGGGGCGTGATGGTCCAGCACTCGCCCGCTCTGGCCCAGTTGGTGGGCGAGGCCGCTTTGCGGGCCAACCCCTACGACCTCGACCAGGTCGGGGTGCGGTCCGGCGACGCAGTGCGGGTGACGTCGCCGCGAGGGAGCCTGGTGCTGGCGGTTGTGCACGACCCTTCGATCGCCCGGGGATCGGCGTCGCTCGACATCAACCTGCCCGGCGAGGGCGCCGCCGACCTGATCGACGCGTCGCAGCCGGTGACCGAAGTGCGGCTCGAGTCGGTGAAGGGCTCGTCGTGATCCCGCTCGGGTCCGGCGACCCGCTGTTCGCCGACGGCGTCGACCTGGCCGTCATCCTCATCGTGATCGGCAAGCTGCTGGCGGTGTTCGCCTTCCTGATGGTCGGCGTGCTGTTCATGGTCTGGTTCGAACGCAAGATCATCGCCGACATGCAGAACCGCATCGGCCCCAACCGGGCCGGGCCGTTCGGGCTGCTCCAGGCCCTGGCCGACGGCACCAAGCTGTTCTTCAAGGAGGACCTGCTCCCGAGCCGGGCCGAGCGCCGGGTGTTCCACATCGCGCCCTACGTGTCGGTGATCCCCGCCTTCGCCTCGTTCGCCATCATCCCGCTGGGTGGGGAGATCTCCATCGCCGGCCACAAGACCTACCTGCAGCTGGCCGACCCGCCCATCGGAATCCTGTTCCTGCTGGCCATGTCCTCGATCGCCGTCTACGGCGTCATGCTGGCCGGGTGGTCGTCCGGGTCGAAGTACCCCCTGCTGGCGTCGGTGCGGGCGTCGGCCCAGATGGTGTCCTACGAGGCCGCCATCAACCTGGCCGTGGTCTCGACCGTGCTGATCGCCGGCTCGCTGTCCACCCGGGACATCGTCAACTCCCAGGACGGCCTGTTCGGCTGGAACTTCCTACAGCTGGGCGTCGTGCCGTTCGTGATCTTCCTGATCGCGGGGACGGCGGAGAGCAACCGTCCCCCGTTCGACCTGGTCGAGGCCGAGCAGGAGATCGTGGGCGGTTACCACACCGAGTACTCGTCGCTGCGGTTCGCCATCTTCTACCTGGCCGAGTACATGAACGTGATCACGATCTCGGCCATCGCCATCACCCTGTTCCTGGGTGGGCCGAGGGGTCCTGGCATTCCGGTGTTGCCGGACGCGCTCGACGGCGTGGTGTGGTTCCTGGTCAAGCTGCTGGTGTTCCTGTTCGGCTACATCTGGCTACGGGCCACGCTGCCCCGCCTGCGCTACGACCAGCTCATGAACCTGGGCTGGAAGGTGCTCATCCCACTGGCCCTGTTCTGGCTCCTGCTGATCGCGGCCCTGCGGGTCGGCCGGGACGCGGGCTGGGATTCCCGGCTTGAAATCGTCATGACGCTCGGTATAGCGGTAGTCATAGGGGGCATCTGTTGGCAGACGCTGGGCGCGGCCCTGCGGCTGGGCGAGCGTACGGCGGCCGCAACCCGCACTGATGAGGAGGCGATCGTCTGATGGGGTTCGCCGACGGCTTCAAGGTGACGCTCGGCCAGATCGGCAAGACCGTCACCTACGCCTATCCCGAGGTGAAGCGGCCCAAGCCGGTGCGGTTCCACGGGCGCCACGTCCTGAACCGCTACGAGGACGGCATGGAGAAGTGCATCGGCTGCGAACTGTGCGCGGGTGTGTGCCCGGCCCGGTGCATCAACGTGCGGGGGGCCGACAACCCGCCCGACGAACCCGTCTCGCCGGGCGAGCGGTACGGCTTCGTCTACGAGATCAACTACCTGCGCTGCATCCACTGCGACCTGTGCGTGGAGGCGTGCCCGACCGAGGCAATCACCGAGTCGAAGCTGTTCGAGTTCTCGTTCACCAACCGCGACGACGCCATCTATACCAAGGACGAGCTGGTGGTGGACGACGACGGCAAGCCCAAGCGCCTGCCCTGGGAGGACTGGCGCGGTGGCGAGGAGGCCCACACCTCGGCGTGGGTGCGGGCGACGTCGCCGTCGGGGGCAGCCGAGTTCGAGGGCGAGGTGGCCTGGTCGGGCGACCTGGGGTTCGGCGTGCGGCCGCCCGAGAAGGGCCAGACGGAGGACGCGACGTAGTGGACTGGTTGGTCTTCGTCGTGGCGGGCATCGCGGCCCTGGTGGGGGCGCTCGGGGTGGTCCTGGCCCGCAACCCCGTGCACTCGGCCCTGATGCTGATCCTGACCCTTTTCTCGGTGGCGGTCCTGTTCGTGGCCCAGGAGGCCCACTTCCTGGCCGCCGTGCAGGTCATCGTCTACGCCGGCGCGGTCGTGGTGCTGTTCCTGTTCGTGATCATGTTCCTGGGCGTCGATCGCACCGAGGACATACGGGCGGAGCCGCTGGTCGCCCAGCGCCCCCTGGCCTTCGTGGTGTCGATGCTGGTGCTGCTGGAGGTGTTGCTGCTGGCCCGCACGCGGTGGGCGACGGGCGCCTCGTCGGTGGTCGGCGCCGCCAGCGGTCCGGGGACCAACATCGAGAAGATCGCCTCCGCCCTGTTCACCCGGTACCTGCTGGCCTTCGAAGCCACGTCGGTGCTGCTGGTCATCGCGGTGGTGGGCGCCGTCGTGCTGGCCCGCCGCACGCCGGCCAGCGGCATGAAGAGCCAGCAGGAGGTCGGGCCGTAGTGGACGTTCCTGGGCCGTGGTACCTGGGTTTGGCGGCCGTGCTGTTCACCGTCGGGGCCTTGGGGTTGCTCGTGCGCCGCAACGTCCTCGTCATGTTCATGTGCGTCGAGCTCATGCTCAATGCCGTCAACCTGACGTTCGTGACCTACGCCCGGATGCTCGACGACATCGGCGGCCAGGTCCTGGTCTTCTTCGTCCTGGTGGTCGCGGCCGCCGAGGTCGTGGTGGGCCTGGCCATCATCGTCGCCATCTTCCGCACACGCACCGAGGCGACCGCCGACGACATCTCGTTGTTGAAGGGCTGAGAGGCCCCGGGTGTGTGAAAAAACCCACCGATTCGGTAGGTGTTTGCACACGGCCAGGCCGTGGGGGTGTGTGTGCAGAAATCAGTACTATTTACTGATTCCTGCACAATGGTGATGGTGACTCACCGGCGGTGACTCACCGGCAGAGTCAGAAGTTGGAACGCATCGTCGGAGAACCTACCAAGGCCGACCGGGCGTCAGCCGAGGTTGACAGCGCCAGTCCTGTCAGCCTAGACTGACAGCGTGCAGGAACTGTCAGGCCTGAGCGACGCCGTGGACAGCCGTGACCCTGCGGTCGGCCTGGCTGCCGTGGCCGCCCTGCGCGACCTGGTCGAGGAGTTGGAGGAGCTGCACGTCGACAACGCCCGCGCCCTGGGATGGTCCTGGCAGGCGATCGCCGAGGCGCTCGGCATCACCCGGCAATCGGTCCACAAGAAGCATCACGTGCGCCGCCGGCGCAGGAGGTGACGGGTGTTCGATCGGTTCGACGCCGACATCAGGTCCATCGTCGACGGCGCGCTCGCCGAATCGCGCCGGCGGGGGCACAGCTGGCTCGGCACCGAGCACATCCTGCTCGCGCTTGCGCGGCGCCGCGACCTCCTCGGCCCGGAGGTCGCGGGCCTCCTCCCCGACGCCGAAGCCATAGCCACGGCTCTCGACGCTGCTCTCGGCCTACCTTCCCACCGAGACGAGGAGCTGCTTGCAGCGGTCGGCGTCGATCTGGATGCGATTCGCTCCGCCATACGGCGCACGTTCGGCGACAGCGCGCTCGATGACCTGGGGCGCCGGCGAGTCCACCAACCATGGCAGCCGTGGCGGCGTCCCACGAGAAGGTGCATGTCCATCCTTGCCGGGTCGACGAGCATCGCCCCCCGCCTCAAGCGGGCCTTCGAACACGCCCAGCGGGAGGCGGAGCGGCGAGCACGGGCGACGATCGACCCCGCGGCATTGCTGTTGGGGATGATGGAGGTGGAGGACGCGATGTGCAACCGGCTCCTCTACCGCATCGGAGTTGACACCAACGCGCTCGGACAGGCGCTTCGGGCGGCCGGCGGCTGACCTCTCCCCGCCTCTTTCTCAGAGAGCCAGGTGGGTGGGTAACCGGTGGAGGCGCGCTCGGCTCTGCAACGGCGAGGAGCAGCACCGCGCCGCCGAGGAGGGCGCGCTGTCCGCCGGGCTACGGCGTCCCGGCGTGGCGGTCGAGGAAGTCGTAGACCTCGCTGAGGTCAGCACCGGCGAACGTCCCCGCCGGCAGGGCGGCGAGGACGTAGCTCGGGACCCGCACCGTCGGCCACGCCCGGTCGCGCCAGCGGGCGGCCAGGTCGGCCGGGGGGCGGCGACAGCACTCGCCGTCGGGGCATCGGGAGACGGCCTCGTGGGTCGTCCGTCCGCCCCGGAAGAGGCGGGCGTGCTCGGCCCGCGTCCCGACCGTGACCGCCTCGTTGGGCTGGCTCTCGACCTCGACCTCGACGTGGGTCGTGCACCAGAAGCGGCCCACCGGCGTCGTCGTGAACTGGGCGTAGTCGGCGAAGCGGTCGAGGGACTGGATGGCCCGGCGCGTGCCCCACTGCCGGCACGCCCGCTCGCCCTCGATGACGCCGCTGGCGTCGCCGGGGAACGGGAACCCGTCGTTCTCGTACGCCTTCCAGATGACGCCCTCGTCGTCGGCCCGCAGGAAGTGGACGGGGATCCCGAGGTGGTGCGTGGCCAGGTTGGTGAGTCGGTGCGCCGCCATCTCGTAGGACACATAGAAGATCTGCTTCAGGTCCTCGACGGCGATGTCGCCCTCGCCCGCGGCCCGCGTCAGGAGGTCCACCGTCGGCCGTTCCGGTGCCAGGACGGCGCCCGCGAAGTAGTTGGCTTCGACCCGCTGGCGGAGGAGGTCGGCGAAGTCGGTGGGGTCACCGTGGCCCAGGACGACCCGCCCCAACGACTGGAGGACGACTGACCGGGCCACCCGCGTGGGCAGCGCGTTCCGCTGGTGGACATAGATGCGCCGGTGGCGCAGGTCGGACACGGCCTGGGTCGAGGCGGGCAGATCCTGCACCCGGTGGAGGGTGAAGCCGAAGTGCTCCAGCAAGCCGGTGAAGGTGCGCTCGGCCACCGCCCCGATCCCCTCGTACCCGGCGGCTGCCAGCCCCTCGGTCGCGGCACGCTCGATCTCGGGGTAGTAGTTGTCGCGCGCCCGCATCTCGACCCGCAGCTCGGCGTTGGCCTGCCTCGCCGCCTCCGGTGTGGCCGGATGGACAGCCGCCCGCCGCTTCATGACGTCGTACAGGGTGACGATGTGCTCTAGGACGTCGTCGGGCAGCCGTGACGACGGCTTGATCCACGGGAGCCGCAGGTCCTGGTAGAGCGGGTCCTCCTGCGCCCGCTGGAACGCCACCTCGAGCTTCGCCCGCCGGCTCGGCGGCTCAGCGGCCAGCAGCTCGGCGGGGGTGACGTCGAGGGCGCCCGCCAGCGCGTTGATCAGCGACAGGCGGGCCTCGCGCCGGCCGTTCTCGAGCAGCGACAGGTAGGGCGCGGGCTTGCCCACGCGCCCTCCGAGGACTTCGAGGGTCAGCCCACGAGCCCGGCGCAGGTGGCGGAGGCGCTGGCCGAAGACGAGCGGATCCTGCTCAGCCGTCGCCACGAAAATCGGCCCTCCACCCTCGCTAGCGGAAACTTTTCCTGATCTTACGACCGTCAAGGTCTTGAAACGAGCAAGTTCATTCATAAATCATGCGGCTCAAGATCGGGCTGAGGGGGGGACGGGTGAGTGAAGACGGCATCGAGTTCTGCGGGGTCCCGGCCCCGGCCGACGACGGCAATGTCCTCACTCCGGAGGCACTGCGGTTCGTCCGACGGCTGAACCGGCAGTTCGACCGGGAGCGCCGCCGGCTCCTCGCCGCCCGGGCCGAGCGCCAGATGCGCTTCGACGCGGGCGAGCGGCCGGACTTCCTGGCCTGGACCCGCCCCGTGCGCGAGCGCGAGTGGACCGTCGCGCCCGTCCCCAAAGACCTCGTCGACAGGCGGGTCGAAATCACCGGTCCCGTCGAGCGCAAGATGATGATCAACGCCCTCAACTCGGGGGCCAGGGTCTTCATGGCCGACTTCGAGGACTCTCTGGCACCCTCGTGGCCGAACCTGGTCGAGGGCCAGCGCAATCTGGCCGACGCGGCGAGGGGCACCATCTCCTACCGGAGCCCCGATGGTCGCCGCTACGACGTGGGCGACGACCCCGCCACCCTGGTCGTGCGCCCCCGAGGGTTGCACCTCAACGAGCCGCGCCTGCTTATCGACGGCCGCCCGGCGGCGGCGAGCCTGTTCGACTTCGGGCTGGCCTTCTTCCACAACGCCCGGGAACGGCTGGACCGGGGGTCGGGGCCGTACTTCTACCTCCCCAAGCTGGAGAGCCACCTCGAGGCCCGGCTGTGGAACGAGGTCTTCCTGGCCGCCCAGGACTTCCTCAACCTCTCGCCGGGCACGATCAAGGCCACCGTCCTCATCGAGACCGTGCCCGCCGCCTTCGAGATGGACGAGATCCTCTACGAGCTGCGCGAGCACGCGGCCGGGCTCAACGCCGGCCGCTGGGACTACATCTTCAGCTTCATCAAGAAGTTCCGGGCCCACCCGGAGTTCGTGCTGCCCGACCGGTCCCTGGTGACCATGACCGTCCCGTTCATGCGGGCGTACACCGAGCTGCTGGTCAAGACGTGCCACCGGCGGGGCGCCCACGCCATGGGCGGCATGTCCGCCTTCGTACCCAACCGCCGCGACCCGGCTGTGACCGAGAAGGCCCTGGCCAAGGTCGGGGAGGACAAGCGGCGGGAGGCGACAGACGGCTGCGACGGCACGTGGGTGGCCCACCCCGACCTCGTCCCGGTGGCCACCGAGGTGTTCGACGCCGTCCTGGGCGACCGTCCCAATCAACTGGAGCGCCAGCGGGACGACGTCACCGTGTCGGCCGACGATCTCCTCCACGTGGGCTCGCCCGGCGAAGGGGTGACCGAGGCGGGCCTGCGGACCAACGTCAGCGTGGGCATCCAGTACCTGGAGTCGTGGCTCCGGGGGACGGGTGCGGCCGCCATCAACAACCTCATGGAGGACGCGGCCACGGCCGAGATCTGCCGTTCCCAGGTGTGGCAGTGGCGCCATCACCGCACGCCGATCGGCGGCGGGCGGACGGTCAACGGCGAGCTGGTCTTCCGGGTCATCAACGAGGAGGCGGCCAGGCTGCGGGCCGCGGTGGGGACAGCGGCGTTCGACGCCCGGCCCTTCGCGGCCGCACGCGACCTCTTCGCCCGAGTGTCGCTCGGCGAGCCCTTCGCCGAGTTCTTCACCATCAGCCAACAGGAGGCGGGACGTGACGATCACCAGTGACCCGATGACCACCCAGGCCGACGCCGTGGAGCGGGAGTGGCGCGAGGATCCGCGCTGGCGAGGGGTGCGGCGGGACTACACGGCGGCCGACGTCGTACGGCTGCGCGGGTCGCTGACCGTCGACCACACCCTGGCCCGAGCGGGGGCAGCGCGGCTGTGGCACCTGCTGCAGACCGAGGACTACGTGCACGCTCTGGGCGCCATGACCGGCGGTCAAGCCGTGCAGATGGTGCGGGCCGGGCTGGACGCCATCTACGTCAGCGGGTGGCAGGTGGCGGCCGACGCCAACCTGTCCGAGCACGTGTACCCCGACCAGAGCCTGTACCCGGCCAACAGCGTGCCCTCGCTGGTGCGCCGGATCAACAACGCCCTCCGCCGGGCCGACCAGATCGAGTGGGCCGAGGAGGGCCGGGTGGGCCGGAACTGGATGGCGCCCATCGTGGCCGACGCCGAGGCCGGCTTCGGCGGTCCCCTCAACGCCTTCGAGCTGATGCGCTCGATGATCGAGGCGGGCGCCGCCGCCGTCCACTTCGAGGACCAGATGGCGTCGGAGAAGAAGTGCGGCCACATGGGCGGCAAGGTGCTGGTGCCCACGGCGCAGCACGTGCGCACCCTGACGGCAGCCCGGCTGGCGGCCGACGTAGCGGGCGTGCCGACCCTGGTGCTGGCCCGCACGGACGCCCTCGGCGCCACCCTGGTCACCAGCGACGTCGACCGGCGCGACCACCAGTTCCTCACCGGCGAGCGCACGCCCGAGGGCTACTTCCGCACCCGTCCGTGCATCGAGGTGGCGGCGGCCCGGGCCATCGCCTACGCGCCGTATGCCGACCTGATCTGGTGCGAGACGTCGACACCCGACCTTCACGAGGCCCGTGTCTTCGCCGAGACGGTGCTGGCGGCCCACCCCGGCAAGCTGCTGGCCTACAACTGCTCGCCGTCGTTCAACTGGCGGCGCCACCTGGACGACGCCACCATCGCCCGCTTCCAGAAGGAGCTGGGCGCCATGGGCTACCGGTTCCAGTTCATCACCCTGGCCGGCTTCCACGCCCTCAACCTCTCGATGTTCGAGCTGGCCAGCCGCTACGCGGCCGCCGACATGTCCGCCTACGTCGCCCTGCAGGAGCACGAGTTCACCCTGGAAGCCGAGGGCTACACCGCCACCCGCCACCAGCGCGAGGTCGGAGCCGGCTGGTACGATGAGGTCAGCAAGGTCGTGTCCGGGGGCATGACGACGACCCTGGCCCTCGAGGGGTCAACCGAAGAAGCTCAGTTCTAGCGATTCGTCAGGAACTCGGCGGTCGCTCCCTCGTCGCGTGCTGTCAGATAATCTGATACCCATGTCCGAGGTGACGGCAACCGAGGCGGCGCGGAGCTTCGCCGATCTCCTTGACGCAGTCGAGCATCGGGGCGAACGGTTCACGATCGTTCGTCGGGGCAAGGCAATCGCAACCCTCGAGCCGGTCAGGGAAGGGCACGGCGCCGAGGTGAAGGCCCTGCTCCGGCGGCACCGGGCCGATCGCCATTGGGCGGATGACCTGACGGCGGTCCGTTCCATCGTCGAGCCGCAGGAGCGGACCTGAGCCGACTGCTGCTCGATACGACGTTTCTCATCGACGCCGAGCGTTCCGGTGACGCACTGGACGACTGCATCGACGATGACGACGAGGCCGCCATCGCTACCATCACGGTGTCGGAACTACGAGTGGGTGTCCTTCTCGCCACGGACAAGCATCGGCCTACGCGCTTCACCTTCTTGGAGGACGTGTTGGCCATCCTCCCTGTCGTCGACTACGACCGGGCTGCCGCCGAGTCTCACGCGGAACTGCTGGCCCACGTCCGTCGCCAGGGCAGGCCACGGGGCGGACATGACCTGTTGATCGCGGCGACCGCGAAGTCATCGGCGCGGATCGTCCTGACCGCCGACGCGTCCGCCTTCGCGGACCTGCCTGGCGTCCAGGTCCGAGCTCACCGGTAAGGGACACCGGGCACAGACCTCTCAGCGGCGAGCGGGTTGGAACAGCTCGACGACGTTGGCGGAGGGGTCTTCGAGCAGGATCTGCTTGCCGCCCGGCCCCTCGACGATGTCGTTGCGGAACTGGGCTCCGGCGTCGCGCAGCCGTGAGACTTCGGCCTCGAGGTCGTCGACGATGAAGTGGATGCGGTTCCAGCCGCCCGGCCCTGGCTTGGCGCCGTCGGGCATCGGTCGTCCCGCGGAGCTGGCGGGCCCGGACAGCAGGAGCCGCAGGGGGCCTCGCTTCACGTCCGCAAACGCGGGTGCGGCGCTCATGATCACCTCGAAGCCGAGAAGCTCGGTGTAGAACCCGATCGCTTCGTCGACGTCGTCGACCATGTAGCGCACGTTGACGATCTCATCGGTTGGCATCGGTGTTCCTCCTCATCAGTGTGGCCAGTAGGGGGAGCAGGAAGCTGATGCGGGTCTCGAGTTCCACCGCGGTGCGCTGGAACGCCGTAAAGCTCTCGGCCGCAGGGTCGGGCATGCTCCAGTGAACGACCTCCGGGTGGGACGCGAACTCGGGGCAGACCTCGCGGACGCGGTCGCACAGCGTGATCACCAGGTCGAACCGTTGGGCCCGGAACTCGTCGAGGTGTTTGGTGCGGTTGGCACTGATGTCGATCCCGCGTCGCTTCAGGACACGGACGGCGTTCGGGTGCAGCGGCTTCGGATGGCTCCCTGCGCTCACGGCGTCGACCGTCCCCCCCGAGAGGTGGACGAGCAGGGCCTCTGCCATCTGTGAGCGGGCGCTGTTCCCGGTGCACAGGCACAACACGTGCGCGCCTCCGCCTCGCTGGCGCGTCGGAGCCGTCGGCGCGAGCGAGAGCGCCGGGTGCAGTGCGCCGCCCACGGCTTGCAGTTGACGGCGGCAGCCATCCAGATCGATCGAGTAGTAGCTGTCGCGCCCATCCGCTGAGCTGCGCCGCGCCGCCACCAGACCGCCGTCGCGCAACTTCCGCAGGTGGTACGAGACGAGGTTCTGCGGTTCGTTCACCCGCGTGGTCAGCTCCCGGACGGCCCGGTCGCTCCAGGACAGTTCCCGCAGCAGCCTCCACCGCACTGGATGGGCAACCAGCCCGACGAACCGGGGCGGATCATTCCCGGCAGGTTCCCGCTCGATCGTTTGCGCCACACTTCTACCGTACCCAGGTGCCGTCGACATCAATCAATCTCGTTTGATGGATCTGGCATGGGCAGCCGGACCGTTGGCCGGCGTCGGTTGCCCTGGTCGTGGGGGACGGTGACGGTGGATGTGCACTGGCCGGTGTTGCCGGCGGCGTCGGTGACCTCGAAGGTCAAGGCGTAGACGCGTCCGGGGCCGTTGGCAGCCCGCTGGGCCCGCAGGGCGCCGGCCAAGGTCGCCGTGCCGCCGACGAGGGACGGGTCGTCCCGGCGACGAATCCCTGCTGGTCGCCCGAGGGGTTCCCCTCGGTGCTGGTCAGCGAGGCCAGCGTGGCGGCCGTGCCCTCCGACGCCGAGACCGTCACCGACACCGGCGCCAGTTGGTTGTTCGGCGGCCAGAGCACATTCGGCGTGGCCGTGCCCGAGCAGACAGGCGGCGTCCGGTCGATGAGGATGGGGCCGAAGCTCGTCGACGCGGACAGGCCGGACTCGGTCGTGACCGTGCCCTCCGCGGTGTGGCTGCCGTCGGCGCTGAACGTGATCGGCGCCGTGCACGACGCCACCGGGCTGCCCTCGGTGGCGCACGTGAACGTCACGGTGACGGCCTGGTGGTCAGCGTGCCGGCCGTGTAGGTGTTCCCGTCGGCGGTCGTCGCCGACGCCGTGATCGTCGGAACGAGCGGAGCGCAGGGGCTGGAGATGGAGCTGGGCACGGGGTCGGGAGCAGGCCCGGGCCCGCCCACGGCGCGCCCGTCGAGGGAGTCCATGGTTGCCAACGCCATCACGCTGGACGGGGTGTTCACCCGCACCTGGGCGTTGACGTTGACGGGTACGACGGTGCCGGCGAAGGCGGTGACATCGAAGGTCGGCGACCCGTGGCGGAAGAGGTCGTCAGCCGAGCAGGGGCCAGCGAAGGTCCCATCGCTACCTCGTTCCTCCGAGACCCCACCGAGGATGAAGTCCGACGCGGTGCTCGCCGTACTGCCCGCCGTATTGCCCGCCGGGAGGCGGACATAGCCGCGCTGGTCGATGTCCAGCCGCCCCCACGTCCAGTCCTCGGGTAGGTGGACGTTGTAGTTGAGCTGGCGGTTCTTCCGGGCCTCGGTGACCGGTCCTCCCGGGCCCGACGAGGCCACGAAGGAGACGAACGCGAGCCCGACGTGCGGCTCCTGGGCCGACGACAGCTGGCTGAACGAGCCGCCCGGGCAGCCTGACCCGCCCAAAAAAACGTCACGCCCTCGAAGTGCCTGATGGCGTCATCGGCGGGTCCGCACCTCTGGGCGACGATGGTGAAGCTGGCACCGGGACCAGCCGGCTGGGTCGTGAAGTGGCCGTCGAATGAATCCTGGATGATCTGCGCGCTCGCCGTGGCGGGGCCGTCGACCCTTACCTGGTTGAGGACGCTGAGGGGCACGGTGTTGCCGGCCGCGCACGTACCCGTGTCGAAGTCCATCCCCGGCGTGTCCGTGGCCAGGTAGTCCTTGGCGACCGGCCCCGCGAAGTCGGTCTGGATATCGTAGAGCGGCGTGCCGGGCGCAAACACGATCGACTTCGCAGTGGCGCTCACCCCGGGCGCTTGTTGGACGTACCCCCGCGATGTCAACGTCCCGACGCCCAAGCCATCCCGGGCGGGACGTGCAGGCTCAGGTCGACCTGGCAGTCCTTGCGGCTTTCCGACACCGGGACGCCCGGGCCCGTCGAGGCGACGAACACGTCGAAGATCATCGTGAACGTGGTCCGGTCGTCGGAGAACGACTGGCCCACGGAGCCCTGCGGGCACCCCGTTCCCGCGTAGCCGAGGGTCTCGACGTAGAACGCGTCGGGATCGGGCGCCGCCTGCGCCGCGGGCACGACGCCGGTCGACCAGGACGGCCGCCACAGCCAGCATGGCCCGTCACCGTCCCCGGCGCGCCACGGCCGACTCGGACTTCTCGCCTGCTCCCATGTCCCTCCCCCGCGTCGCCCCGAACTCGTCCAAAGCGTACAAGTCCGCCGGACGCGGCACGGGTTACGGGCTGGGCGCGCGACCTGGCCAGGTCGCTGTCGAGCGCTGGCCTCGCCTACGGCTTGCGCACTCGCACGGTGAGTGGGTTGCTGAAGTAATCGCTCTTGACCGCCTGTTCGTGGAACGATTGCTTCTTCTTGGATCCGTACATGTGGAAGAACCACTTGGTCTTTGGCTCGGTGTTCACTGCGGCGGCAAAATCAGCCTCCCCCTGAGCCCGCAGATGGCCGGCGTTCTCCGCCATCACCACCATTAGCTCCTTCAGCTTTCGAGCCACCGTGTCGCGTGTGAGCTTTTCCCGCAGGTCACTCAGGTGCAGCATCCGCGGATCGAGGTCCCTCGCGTCCTGGCTGAGGGCGCTGAGAGCGGTGTCCAACTGGACGATTTTGGCATCCACGAGGGCCTGGTTCTGCTTCAACAAGCGCTTGAACAGCTTCATCGACAGATCTTTGATGTCGCCCGTACGGTTGTAGTTTTCCAGCGTCACCCAGTCATTGCCATCGCCGCTGCGCGCCACCACGCCCGCGTAGTGGTAGCCCCAGGTCTTCTTGCCCTGGCGCGGGCGGGTGCTGAATGTGGCGAAGCCCTCGCCGACGCGCGGCCGCGCGAACTCGTTGACAGCCAGGGCACGGGCCCGTGCGATGCGGGTCTTGCTGTCCACCTTCTTGCCGTAGGCCTTGCCGGACTGGCCGATCACAGGTCCTTGATTCATCGCGTGCTGCAACTGGCCGACGGTGGGCGTGTCACCGCCGGTGTTTCCCGCGATGAAGTCGGCGGCCTTGTACACCTGGGAGGACCCGGTGTCGTCGGGCGTGAAGTCCTCGGTTCCTTCCGTGGTCGACCCCAGCGGCCGAAATACCGCTTGGGTGCCCCTGCCACCTCCGAGAGTGCCCATCACTTTCTGCGCCACGTCGATGCAGACCGAAGTGCCGAAATGTGCCAGGTCGCCCACCGTCGGCATCGCGCCGTTGTTGGGCGTTATGGTCGGCTTGACCATCTTGAGTGCCTGCCCATGCGCCGGTGTATTTACCGTCACATTGTTGTTCCTCACCAGCACAACAGCGCTGCCCTTGGCGGCCAGCGAGTTATTGGCCGTGTCGATGACCGCGTCCGTCGCGTAGAACTCTTTCGCCTCTCGCATCTTGGCCTTGTTGATGGCGATCGAATCGTCGTCGGAGAAGTAGAGCCGCGGGTTCACCTCGTGTTCCGTCGTATGGCGGATCTGGTTGGTCGCGGTCACCTCGGGGTCTATCGACTGCGACGTGAACATATGCGGGACATTGATGTCGGTGTTGGTCGTCGTGTAGTTCTTTGTGGACTTTCCGTAGCGCTGCACGAGTCCTCTGCCAGCACCGGGCGAGAGCTTGCGCATCAACGCTGGAGACGGCGGCGGCGGGACGGCGCGGCCGCACAGGCTCCGCGCAACCTGATCAGCCTCGGCTTCGAGCGGTCCGCGCGCCGGGCCGACCGTCAGCTTGGTCTGGATGCGGTTGGGCGGGGCGCCCCCTTGCTGGACGACATGCACCAGTTCGTGGGTCAGCACGCGCTGCCCCGACGGTGAGCCTGGCCGGTACGAGCTGGGGCGGATGAAGACATCCGAGCCCGTCGTGAACGCCTCGGAGTTGAGCGAACGATTGAGGCGCTCGGACTCTGCGTCCGAGTGCACTCTGACGGCGCTGAAGTCCGCGCCCAACGCTTGCTGCATGCGCTCGCTGGTGGCGGCGTTGAGCGGCCGGCCACCTCGGCGCGCCCGCTGGACGGCCGCCTCGGTGGCATCGTCGAGCGTGCCGCCTGCGGCGCCGACCGACAGTTGCCCTTCCGCCTCGCGGCGCTGGATCAATTGGCCGGTGGCGCGATTGCCCAGCGTGCGCTGGAGGTACCGTGCGGCCGCCAACGAGCTCGATGGATCGTCGATCGAGCGGGCGAGTTTCGCCCCGTGCGTCGATGGCGCTCGCACTGCGGAGCTGAGGCGTGTCGATCGGTCGGGCTGATCCCCACTTCGCCGACGCGAATCACCTTTGTAGGCCATGCCGGCCAGCCTTTCTCCAACGACCGCTCGATCACGAGCCGTGGCCTCGAAAATCTCCGCCAGTCTATCGACGTCAAGTTCGAGCACGGCCTCTGCGAACCCGATGCACGGTCGGGGCAACGAGCGGCTCGTGGCCCGCCGAGCGGGGGCGTTGCTCGCCTACGGGTAGGCGCTCCAGCGGATCGAGGCGCCGACGGCGGCGGCCGCGAGGAGGGCCCCGATGGCGACGAAGGGCGCCGTCACCTCCTGCTCCTCCGTCTGGACCGTGACCTCCTTGGGGAGGTCGGCGAACACCTCTCGCAACTGAGGAGCGTCCTGGGCCGTGTAGAACTCGCCGCCGGTCTGTTCGGCGATGCTCTGCAGCGTCTCGTTGTCGGCCCGCAGGGGCGAGCCGGCGCCACCCCCGAAGCCGCCGCCCCCGAAGCGCTGCGTGTCACCGCCCAGTTGCTGCGCCGAACAGGCAAGGCGCGCCGGCTCGGTCGTGCCGAACCCGATCGTGTACACCCGCACCCGCCGCGCGACCGCGTAGGGAACGGCGTCGAGCGGACGGATCCCACGGGTGTTGGCGCCGTCGGTGAGCAGCACCACGATGTCGGGCACGAACCCGCCCGTGCCCGGTGCCTGCCTCGGCCTCGGTGCGGTGGTCGGTGTCGTCGCTCCGGCCCCGCCCCGTCCCGTCCCGAAGCCGTCGATGTCGGCGCCGAGCACGTTGCCCACGGGCTGGACGTCGGGGTTGACCTCGGCGATGGCGTCCAGGGACTTCAGCATGGCGGCGCCGATGGCGGTGCCCCGGGCCGTGGTCAGCCCGTCGATGGCCTGGACCAGCGCCTCGTGGTCGGTGGTCGGCGGCACCGCCAGCTGGGCGAAGCCGGAGAACACCACGAGCGCCATCCGTACGCCTCGGGGCTGGGTCTCGACGAACTCGCGGGCCGCCCGCTGGGCCACCGCCATGCGGTTGGGATCGACGTCGGTGGCGCACATGGACCGCGACACGTCCAAGGCGAGGATGATCGACGTGCGGCCCAAGGGAACGTTCCTGGTCATCTGCGGGCGGGCCGCGGCGATGGACAGCACCCCCAGGCTCGCCAGCAGGAACGCCACCGGGAGGTGCCGGCGCCACCGCGACCGAACCGGCACGACCGAGCGCAGGAGGGCGACGCTCGAGTAGCTCACCGCCTGCTTGCGCCGCCGGCGCATCGTCAGCAGGTACACGGCCAGCACGAGCGGGATGGCGAGGACCAGCAGCAGCGCCAGCGGCCACGTGAAGGTCAAATCAGATCACCCGCCCGAACCACACGACCGAGAGCAGCGCCCCGGCGAGCAGCAGCACGAGGCCGGCGGCCGAGAACAGGCCGCTGACCTCGGTGTGCTGGGAGACGATCTTGAACTTCAGGTCGATGGTCTCGGAGATGGCGGCCAGGGCGGCCGCGTCGTCGCCCTCGTGGTACGACCCGCCGGTGATCCCCGCCACCTCTTCGAGCAGCTCGCTGTCCATGGCGGTGGCCACGCTGAACCCGTCGATCTGCACCACCGTGCCCTCGGTGGTGCCGACGCCGATGGTGTGGACGCGGACACCGGCGACCGACGCCACCTCGGCCACAGCGATCGGGTCGGGCCGTCCCGTCTGCTCGCCGTCGGACAGCAGCACCACGCTGGACGAACCGAAGAAGCCGATGTCGACCTGTGCCGTGTCGCTGGCCAGCGCCTCGGCGTCGATGGTCACGGGCTTGCCCGCGATGGCACTCAACGAGGTCATGAGAGCCTGGCCGACCGACGTGCCGCCCTGGGTCGTCAGGCGGTCGATGGCCTTCACCACGTCGGCGTGGACGTTGGTGGGCGTTTGCACGATCACCGCCCCGTCGCCGAACGCCACCACGCCGACCTTGACCGCCGGGGGCTGGCGGTCGACGAACGCCCGGGCCGCCGCCTTGGCCACCTCCATGCGGGTGGGCTTGATGTCGTCCGCCCGCATGCTGTTGGACACGTCCATGGCCAGGATCACGGTCCCCTCCCGCTGGGGCAGCTTCACCGTGGTCATGGGCCTGGCCATGCCGACGACCAGCACGGTCAGCGCCAGCGCGAAGAGCCCGAACGGCACGTGCCGCCGCACCCGCATCCGCCCCGCCCCTGCCCCCGCCGCCGCCGTCGCCACCAGGCCCTGGC
>JBOGID010000289.1:0-7332 GCA_050742295.1 Acidimicrobiales bacterium
GGCCTGGGCCGCGCCCCCGCCTGCAGGAGGACGGGGCCCGGCCCGGCCCGTCTCGGGCTCGTAAACTCGGACCCGGAACCGGCGGCCGTCGACCTCCACGTCCACCTCGCGGCCGGGCGGGCGGGCCACCACCGGCTCGCCGACGGTCGGCGCCGCGCCCGCACCGAGGTCGGCGAAATCGAGTCGTTCCTCCAGCCAGCGAGTCGAGTGGGTGCCGGCCACGAAGTCATGGTGGTCGAGGACGGCCAGGTGGGCGGCCACGTTGGTGGCCACCCCCTCGATGACCGTTTCGCCGAGGGCCCGCACCATGCGGCGGCGGGCCTCGTCGCGGGTGTCCCCCCAGGTCACGATCTTGGCCAGCAGGTTGTCGTAGTGCTGACTGACGGTGTCGCCCACGCCCACGCCCGCGTCCACCCGCACGCCAAAGCCGCCGGGCCGGGAGAAGCGGGTGATCGTCCCCGGCGAGGGGAGGAACCGGCCGCCGGCCACGTCCTCGGCGTTGATGCGGCACTCCATGGCCGCCCCCCGGCGCACGATCGAGTCCTGGGTGAACGACAGGGGCTCGCCCGCCGCCACCCGGATCTGCTCGGCCACCATGTCCAGGCCGGTGACCAGTTCGGTGACGGGGTGCTCGACCTGCAGGCGGGTGTTCATCTCCAGGAAGAACGCCTCGCCGTCCTGGTAGAGGAACTCGACGGTGCCGGCGTTGACGTACCCGCAGGCCCGGGCCACCCGGACGGCGGCCTCCCCCATGTCCTCACGGATGTCGGCGGGCAGGCCGGGCGAGGGCGTCTCCTCGATCAGCTTCTGGTGGCGGCGCTGGACCGAGCAGTCGCGCTCGCCCAGCCACACCACGTTGCCGAAGCTGTCGGCCATGAGCTGGACCTCGACGTGGCGCGGCCACGTCAGGTACCGCTCCAGGTAGACCTCGGAGCGGCCGAACGAAGTCAGCGCCTCCCGCTGGCACGCCTCGAAGGCAGCCGGGGCAGCCGCCGCCTCCGAGACCACCCGCATGCCCCGCCCGCCGCCCCCGTAGGCAGCCTTGATGGCGACGGGCCAGCCGAAGTCCTGGCCGAAGGCCACGACCTCGCCGGCCGACTGGGCGGGCTCGACGGTGCCGGGCACGGGGGACACGCCCGCGGCCAGCGCCGTCCGCCGGGAGGCGATCTTCTCCCCCATGGCCTCGATGGCCTCCGGGGGCGGGCCGATGAACACCACCCCCTGTCCGGCCACGGCCCGGGCCACGTCGGCCCGCTCCGAGAAGAACCCGTAGCCGGGGTGGAGGGCGTCGGCGCCGCTGCGGCGGGCCACGTCGAGGATGGCGTCGACGTTCAGGTAGCTCTCCGACGCCGTCTGGCCCCCGATGGCGTAGGCCTCGTCGGCTAGGCGGACGTGCAGCGACCGGTGGTCGAGGTCGGAGTAGACGGCGACGGTCCGGATGCCGAGGTCGTGGCACGTGCGCATGATGCGGACGGCGATCTCTCCGCGGTTGGCCACGAGCACCTTTTGGAACATGGAGGCCATATCGTGCAGGCATGCTGGAGGACTTCGCCAGCACGGCGGTTCCCCGGTTTGCCGACGTGCGCTGGTTCGATGAGGTCGAGTCGACGAATTCCGTCGCCGCCGACCTCGCTCGCCGGGAGGGCTCGGCGCCCGCGATCGTGGTCGTCGCCGACTATCAGCGGTCGGGACGGGGCCGCCTGGGGCGTCGCTGGGAGTCGCCGCCGGGGTGCTCCCTGCTGTGCTCGGTGATCCTGCCGCCGGCCACGCCCGACCGCCCCGCCCACCTCGCCACGATGGCTTTGGCCCTGGCTGCGTCCGACGCCTGCGACGACGTGGCGGGCGTACGGCCCCTGCTCAAGTGGCCCAACGACCTGCTGGTCGACGGGGCCAAGCTGGGCGGGATCCTGGGCGAGATCTTGGATGGCGTGGCCCTCGTCATGGGGCTCGGCCTGAACCTGAACTGGGCCGCGGCCGGCGCGGTGCCGCCTGGCTCGGGCGTGTCCCTCGATGCGCTCGCTGGGCGGACGGTCGACCGGCGCGCCCTGGTCACCGCCGTCCTCCTGCACCTGGACTCCCACCTGGCCGTGCCCGTGGACGGGCTGCTGGACGGCTACCGGGCGCGCTCCGCCACCGTCGGCCAGCGGGTGCGGTTGAAGCTCGGGTCGGGCACGATCGAAGGCGACGCGGTGGGCATCTCGTCCCACGGCCACCTGCTGATCGACGAGGCGGGCGGCGGCCGCCACGTGATCGCGGCGGGCGACGTGGTCCACGTCCGCCCCGTCGGCTGACCGGTCGCCGGCTGACCAGCGCGTTACGGCGGGCCGGCGGACTCCGGGGATCGAAAGGCCGTGGCGCACCCGCGCCAACCTGGCACGCTTATCGGTCGCCAGCGCCGCTGTCGCGGTGCCACCCAAACGGGCACCGCCCTTTTGGCTTACCTACTCCGGCGTTGCGCAACTCGGTGGATACCGCAGACCCCCATGGCCTGGAGAGCATCGAAGGGGCAACGCCGCTGCTTGCGGGTGCGCGCCTTGCACTTGCCGCTGACGGGGAGGTGCGGGCCTATCGGGGGGGCCGCCGGGAACCGCTGGAGCGCGCTGACCTGGGCGAGAGTCAGCTCGTCGCTCCCTGCGTCGGCGAGGGACTCGCGGTGCTCGTAGCCGAACCGGCCAGCGTGAGTGCTGATCTGGGGGATGCGGCTGGCCCAGTAGTGCTGCAGCTCATCCACGGAGACGGCGAGTGCCGGGTCGTCCTCGATGTCGCCCAGGTAGGCGAGCGAACGCAGCACGGTTGACACCGCCTCGTCCGGGTTGTTCGGCTCGAACCGGGCAACGAAGTAGGCGAGCCCCTCCTCGACTCGGCGTCCCCCGTCGTTCTCTATGGTGGCCAGGTCGAGGTAGTCCCTGTGCTCGCCACGGTCGGTGATCGCCCGCAACTTCATGGCCAGAAGGTCGCCGAGCCCCGCTACCCGGATGCCGGCGACCGGTTCGGCGGGCTCGATGAGGTTGTGGCGGGCGGCGTCGAGCAGCTGGACCTTCGTGTCGCCGAATAAGCAGTCGAGCGTCCCGTCGCCCTTGCGCGTGGTGACCGTCGGGCCGCGCTCCTGGAGCGCCCGCTCCAAGGCGTCGAGGTCGGGCTCCTCCTCGAAGAGGACGTCGAGGTCGCGCGAGATGCGGTGCTGGAGGTGAGTTGCGATGGCCGTTCCGCCGCCAAGGTATGCGTGAGACGGCAGGATCGCCCCCAGCGCCTCCCAAGCTCGGGCGGTGTGGCCGGCCAGGACGGAGGCAACCCAGTCGGGGACCGGCGTCAACGCTCGCCGGCCAGCGCGTCGGCCAGCGCCGCAACCCGAGGAGGAACGTTTCGCAATCCCTTCACCCGCCGCAGGCTGGCCGGGGGGATGGCCGCGCCGGCCCAGGCGATGGCCTCGGCGTCAGAGGAGCGCAGAATGCGGTCGGCGATCATCACGCCGTCGCGCTCGACGTCGAGGCGGCTGGTGTCCACGTTCCAGAACACGTGGGCGAACCGGGACGGGACCGTGCGCTGCTTGCGCGGGCGCGTCTTGGCCGCCGGAAGAACGACGGCTGAGACGGCCCGGGCCAGGGCCTTCCACTCTGGGCTCCGCCAGTTGATCGACCAGACCACGATGTCGGTGACCCGGCCCTCCACGACACGCTCCGTCTGCTCTCGCACGAGGCCTGCATCCTTCAGAACGGAGAGCGCCTTGGTGGCCGTGGACGGGGCGATGGCGGCGCGGCGGGCCACCGACCGGGCGGACCGCAGCCCGAGGGGGCTGCGGGACAGCGCGGCGAGTACGAACGCCTCCCCCCGGGTGACGCGGTCGCGCAACGCCTCGGGCACCCAGCCCCAGGCGCAGAGCCACTTCGCCACTACCTCGGGGCCGAGGCGCAGGCGTGACCCGGGCGCGCTGGCGAGGCCCTCGCGCTCGGCCGCCCGGTAGATCCGGGGCGCAGGCACCCCGAGGAGCGCACCAGCCTCCGCGACGGAAAACCCGTCCATACCGTTATTTTAGCCGTTCGCACGACCATGGGCGAGGGCAGCGAAGACGTCGCAACGAGCCGGCCAGGCGCACGAGCGAACACGAGGTGGCGGTCCGCCCCGCGCACCCGCGCCAACCTGGCCCGTTTCTCGGTCGCCGGCGCCGCGGTGCGGGCCTACGGTTTCGCCACGATGGCGACGGCGACGGCGGGGAACGGGAAGGGGGGGAACGGGCAGGGGCCGGCGGTGAAGACCGTGCCCCGGGCCACGATCTACGACGCGTTCCGGGAGCCGACGGACAAGAGCCTGCGGCGGCTGGCCCGGCTCATCCGCATCGCCTTCGGACTCGTGTGGCGGGCCTCGCCCCGCCGGCTGGCCACCCTCGCCGTCCTCCAGGTCGTCGGAGGAGCCGGGACGGCGGCCCTGCTGCTGATCGGGGCCAGGGTCGTGCGCGACGTCCTGCGGGCCGACCGCCTCGACCTGGGCATCGGCGAGGTCCTGCCGTCGCTGGCCGTGCTCATCGCCGTCTCCACCACCCTGAGCTTCGTCACCGCCATCCGCAGCGAGATCCAGCGCCTGCTGGGCGAGGCCGCGTCACGGCACGCCCAGGCGCAGATCATCGACGCGGCCATGACCGTGGACTTCGAGGCCTACGAGCTTGCCGACTTCCACGACCGCCTCCAGCGGGCCCAGGTCGCGGCGCAGGGCCGTCCCCTCAACCTGGTGACGGGCATCACCGGGATGGTCGGCTCCCTCGTCGGCATCGTCGGCCTCATCGCCGCCCTGCTCGCCCTGGCCCCGCTCCTGGTGCCCGTCATCGTGTTCGGCTACATCCCGCTGTGGATCGCCAGCCTGCGCAACAGCCAGACGACCTACCGGTTCGGCTGGGCGATGACGCCCGCCGACCGCCTCCGGCACTACCTGGCCGGCATCCTCACCAGCAAGCACAACGCCGCCGAGCTGCGGGTCTTCGCCCTCGGCCCGTACGTGCGGCGGCGGTACGAGCAGCTCTTCGACGAGCGCATGGCCAAGCTGCGGGACGTCGCCTACACACGCCTGCGCCGTTCGCTGTGGGCCAGCGTCGCCGGCTCGGCCCTGTCCGCCACCGCCTACGGCATCCTCGTGGCCCTCCTGCTCTCCAACCGCGTGAGCACGGCCGCCGCCGTGCCCGCGGCGGTGGGCATCCAGCAGCTGGCGGGGCGCCTCTCGGGCGTCGCCACCAGCGCGGCGATGATCTACGAGAACAGCCTGTTCCTCGACGACTTCGACTCGTTCATCGAGCTGGTGCCGGCCGTGGAGGCGGTGCGGCCGAGGGGCGCCGCGCCCGAGGCGGGGTTCGAGCGGCTGGCGGTCGAGCACCTGACGTTCTCGTACCCGGAGTCCGACCGGGCCGCCCTGGACGACGTCTCGCTGGAGATCGAGTCGGGCCAGGTCGTGGCCCTCGTCGGAGAGAACGGCTCGGGCAAGACCACGCTGGCCAAGCTCCTCTGCCACCTCTACGAGCCCACCTCGGGCCGTATCCTGTGGGACGGGCTCGACATCTCGGCGTGCGACCCCGCCGGCCTCCGGGCCCACGTGGCCGTGATCTTCCAGGACTTCGTCCGCTATCACCTGGCCGCCCGCGAGAACGTGGCCGTCGGCAACTGTGAGCGGGCCGACGACCACGAGGCAGTAGCGGAGGCGGCTCGCCTGGCGGGGGCGGACGAGTTCCTGGCCGAATTGCCGGAGGGGTACGACACCATGCTGGGCCGCGAGTTCGAGGGGGGCGCCGAGCTGTCGGTCGGGCAGTGGCAGCGGGTGGCGCTGGCCCGGGCCTTCTTCAGGGACGCCCCCTTCGTCATCCTCGACGAGCCCACGGCCGCCCTGGACGCCCGGGCCGAGCACGACCTGTTCGGCAAGATCCGGGCCATGGCCGAGGGGCGCACCGTCCTGCTCATCTCCCACCGGTTCTCGAGCGTGCGCTCGGCCGACCGCATCTTCGTCCTCGAACGGGGCAGCCTCGTCGAGCAGGGCAGCCACCAGGAACTGATGGCCGCCGGCGGCCGCTACGCCGAGCTGTTCACGCTGCAGGCCGAGGCCTACCTGTCGGCGTGAAAGGCGGCCAGCCGCTCGGCCTCGGCTCCGACCTGCTCCTGAGTGGACTTGGTGAGCGGCTCGAACGGGGCCGTCTCGACCCGCCCCTTCTCGTGCCGCCACGTGCCCGCAACCACGCCGTCGACGAGGAACGTGTTCACCGAGTGCGGCGTCTTGACGTTGAACACAAACGGGCGGTGCTCCTCCCGGAGGAGCTGGGCCCGGCGGCAGTGGACGAGCAGGGACGCATCCCAGACGGGGAGGAACCGGACGGGCGCGGGCGTGTCCGGTGGCGGCCGCGGCGCATCGGGCAGATCGACGAGCTTGCCGAACCGGCGGAGGCCGGGGAGGCGATCGAGCTCGGCCCTGACCGTAGGGGCAGCCCGGCCCAGTCGGCAATCTCGTTGGGCGTGGCCGGGCCGAACCCGCCCAGGTACCGGCGCACCAGGCGTTCCTGGGCCCCTCGACGGTGAGGCCGGGGGGGGGCGGGCCGAGCCACGTCTCGGCCAGGTCGTAGAGGTCGGCCCGACGGCGTTCCCACGTCCCCGACGGGGGGACCCGCACCAGGTCGACCCATAACCCCGCACCGATGGCCAGCTCCCGCCCGAGCAACGCCTCAATGTCCTTGCGGCTGATCGGCCCCTCGGCCAGGAGGCGGGCGCGCAGCGTGTCCGCCGACGCGGCGAGGTCGTCGGCGGTGACCGTCCGCAGGAGCCTCAGCCACATCGCCCGGCGAGCGTCCCGGATGGCCAGGGCGATGGGCCAGTAGTCGGCGGCCGAGACCAGGTGGATGGTGATGCGCATGAGCGTCCCCTGGGCCACCGTGCGCTGCACGAGGGCCTCGGTGACGGCGGGCCGTTCCAATCTGGCCATGCGGGACCACAGGCCGACGTAGATGGCGGGCGCGTACTGGGCCTGGAGCCCGGCCATGGTGTCGAGCACGCCGGTGATCGGGCCCGGCGCGCGCTCGAGCAGATGCTGGCGGGCCAGGACGGCCCGGTTCAGCTCGCCCGTCGAGAGGGGCGGCTCGGTCAGGCCCGCACCGTGAACTGCATCGGCGTCTGGTTGTCGGGCTCGCCGTTGTAGTTCATGGTCAGCTCCTCGCCCTCGGCGATGTCCCGCAGGGCCAGGAACTCCAGGACCCGCTCACGAAGGTGGCGCTGCGAGTACACGTTCGGCGTGTAGGAGTGGTTCAGGAGCGAGCAGACGCCCAGCGCAACGGCGGTGTCGTCGGTGCCGTCCCGCCAGCTGAAGCAGTAC
>JBOGID010000290.1:0-4118 GCA_050742295.1 Acidimicrobiales bacterium
TGCAAGGCTCTGACCCGTCTCGCGGGCAGGCGGAAGGTCGTGACCAGCGTGCTCACGGTTGCCGTGCCGGCTCCCGGTAGGAACGAGGTTGCAGGGTTTCTGCGTGTGGGTCAGGAGGTCTGGAGTCCTTCTGAGCGATGGTCGTTCGCTTGTTTCGGTTGCGGCCCCATATCGCCATGGTTGTACTCACAGGAGAGGACCGAGACCGCGCTCGCAGGGTGCTCCGGGTACTCGGCGCCCGCCCACGGATCACGACCGAGGACGGGACCGTCCTCGACCTGCCGGCCCGGTCACTGAGGCGTTGGCTGAGATTCTCGAAGCCGCTGTTGACGGTGACGCCTTCGTACTACGGATGTGGGAAGCGTCACCGGCCGACGTAAGCGAGGTGATCGACGCGCTGGTTGCCAAGCGGCATCGGCCACCGCCGTCTCCGGCGTCGATGGCCGCGCAGCTCGATGTCCATTTTCCCGGCGATGACCGCGGCATGGCTTGCTCAGCACGGTAGCGCCCCGAGTCTCAGGGCCGCCCGGTGACGAGTTCGCCTGGCTCGGCTCGAGCGGCTGTATGGTCCTTCTGTGGTCCGTCAGAGGACGGACCACCCCGGTCCGTGGCGGTTACCACCGGACACGCATTCCCGCAGGTCAGCGGGCATTTCCGGCCATCCGCCCAGGTCAGCCGGTAGGCGGAAACAGAACTACGACATCTGATTGAGGCCCGGCGGGTGCTCCGACCTACGGTTTTCAGGTCGAGAGCCCCCTTGCAGGACGCCAGCCGCGGACGGGGGTTGGGTTCGCCCAGCCCAGCGCACTCTTTCTTGTAGCGGGCCCGACGCAGCGTCCATCAGTTGCTCAATCTGGCTTCGAATGCACGCACTCAGGGTTTGAAACCGGCGGTGAGCGCGGGGACGGTCACGGACGGTCACCGCGAAATACCTGCTAGGTGCGGACGTCGATCAGGTCACCTACCTGACCGCCGGCGGGCGGAAGAAGGCTCGAGCGGCGCTGGGCGGTGTCGGTGTTGACGTCAATCGCTGGGGCCCATTCAACCCTGTCAAGGGCTGATCTCTTGGGCACGGCCATCAGCGGTGGTTCGGGAGCGGGTGCGTCCCGGAGTCCGTCCGAGGCGACGTTGATGGCGGACCATCAGGAAAGAACCGCTCCGAGGTGCCAGCCACCGCTGAGCCCGGACCCGCTCCAGACGAAGAGTGCTCTCGCGTACGTTGCGGACTGTCTGATTTGGTACACTTGAACGCGTGGACGTTGCCGTGAGCGAACTCCGCGCCAACCTCAGCGAGTGGCTGAAGCGGGCGAGGGAGGGCGAGGAGGTTGTTATCACCGAGCGGGGCGTTCCCGTGGCGCGCGTGCTTGGAATCCAGACCAGCCCGCTGCTGGACCGGTTGACCCTCGAAGGTGTGATCGGCCGGCCCGCCCGTCCCCACAGACCCACGGCCGCGGGCCGCCCTCGGCCCCGTCCTCGCCGACCGGTCGCCCCGCTGGTGGCCGAGCAACGCCGCTGAGATGCCGGTCGTCTACTTCGACGCCAGTGCCTTCGTGAAACTGCTCGTCGAAGAGCCCGGGTCAGAGCTCGCAGCGGCGCTTTGGGACGGGTGCGACGCCGCCGCATCGAGCAGGCTCGCCTACCCCGAGGTTCGGGCGGCTCTGGCCGCCGCCCGCCGGAACCACGACCTCGACCGAGATGGCTTCGAGCAGGCCGAACGGAGCTTCGACGAGTTCTGGCGCGCCACCCGCCCGGTCGAGCTCACGCCCGCGCTAGAGCGTCACGCCGGTGAGCTCGCCGGCGAGCATGCCCTGCGAGGCGCTGACGCCGTGCACCTCGCCAGCGCCCTCGCCCTCTCTGACGCCGACCTCATCGTCGCCGTTTGGGACCGGGCCCTCCACGCCGGTGCACTCGCGGCTTGCCTTGGCGTCGCCCCCGTGGATCTCGCCACCGAGCCGCTGTGAGCGCGCCAATGCGTTCGTTCACCCCGCGTCCTCCAGGCTGAGGAGGAACCCCTCGACGCGCTCGAGGTCGTGACGGGTCAGTCCGATGACCGGGTTGGGTGCCACGAGCAGGTGGCGGTGGTTGGCGACGAGCGGTGCAACCTGCGGCGCCATGACGTCGAGGTCGTCGTCGATCCACACGAACGGCCCGCCGCCATCCTCGATGTGGGCTCGCACCGCAGCCACTTTCCACCGATCGGCGCCGCCTTCGTACCCCGGATCGATCACCCGGTGCGCCTTCCAGCCGAGCCAGCGTCCGCTGTGGGTGTTGGCCTGCTGGCGCCACGTCGTCAGCCATACGACCGCCACCGGAAGCTCGGCGAGCCGCCGTGCCATCGAACGGGAGAGCACCAGGAAGTAGTCCTGGTAGGGCGCTTCCTCCCAGTCGTCCCACTCGCCCGTCGGGCCCCGGATCGGCGACAGGACGCCGTCGACGTCGAGGAACAGCGTCGCCGTCAATCCCACCAGAACGACCAGAGGGGCTGACCGCGGATGGTCGCCGCGTAGTCGGCAATGGAGCCTGCCCCCTGCCAGATGTTGTCCGAGCACGCCGCAAGGTGCTCGGCGGCAAGGGCGGTCGCCGTCTGGTCGTCCGACGGGGGCCGGCGCACGGCCACCGTCAGCGTGTCGAAGCCGATCCCGACGACCACGGCGCCGTAGCGGTCCTCCCAGGAACGGAGCACGGCGGCGAGCATTCCCATGTCTTCGAAGTGGTTGATGGGCCCCAGCCACCCGAGCGTTGCCACCGCATCGGCCGGCCGCCTGACGGCGACCAACCCGAGCCGTCCCGCCATCGCAGCCGCGACCCGGCGGGGCGCGTCGTCGGCGACGGGCCCGGTAGACGCCGAGGCCAGTCCCGGGAATGTGCGCCCGAATGGTGCTAGCTCGTCCAGCCCGGCCTCGTCCTTGCCCTCGATGGGGAGCCCCTCCGCCCACCAGTCCCGCAGGACCGCCTCGGGCGCATGGTCGTCGGGAGCGGACGTCGCGGACGGGTCCAGCTCCCCCTCGTCCCACGGGCGCTCGGGCGCGCTGTCGAGGGTGTGCAGGACCAGCGGCCAGAGGCCGGTTTCGGGGTATTGCTGCTGCAGCTCGGCCCAGAACCGCCCAACCCCGGGAACGGACCCGTCGGTGATCCACAGGACGGGCTGGCGTGTGGCCAGCGACCGGGGCTGGCGGTACGTGCGGTCCGCCCGCACCAGGTGTCCCCCCGGCAACTGCACACCGGCGACAACCGGCGCTCCATCATCGGGGAGTTCACCGGCAGTATCGGACCGGTAGCCGTCGCTCGTGAGTGTCACCCGTCCCCTGGTCGTCCGGCCTGCGCCGTGCCGACGACCCTACCGGCCTGAGGTCCGCTCGTGGCCCGTCGGGTATCTTGCGGCCGTTCGGGGCGGACCCGCCGACAATGAGGGAGGAAGCGTGGAAGAACGCACGCCGTCAGACGTGCTGAAGCTGATCAAGGACTCGGGCGTCGAGATCATCGACTTCCGGTTCTGCGACCTACCGGGGCTGATGCAGCATTTCTCGTCGCCCGCCCACGAGCTGACCGAGGAGGTGTTCGAGGAAGGTCTGGGCTTCGACGGCTCCTCCATCCGGGGGTTCCAGGAGATCCAGGAGTCGGACATGATCCTCATCCCCGACGCCAACACGGCGGTCGTGGACCCGTTCACCGAGCACGCCACGCTCAACATCAACTGCTTCGTGCGCGACCCCGTGACGGGGGAGTCCTACTCCCGTGACCCCCGCTACGTGGCTCGCAAGGCCGAGGACTACCTGGTGTCAACGGGCCTGGCCGACACCGCCTACTTCGGCCCCGAAGCCGAGTTCTACATCTTCAACGACGTGCGCTTCCATCAGGACCAGCACTCGGCCATGTACTCGGTCGACTCGGTCGAGGGCGTCTGGAACTCGGGCAAGGACGAGAACCCCAACCTCGGGTTCAAGCCCCGCTACAAGGAGGGCTACTTCCCGGTTCCCCCCATGGACCACTTCCAGGACGTCCGCTCCGAGATGATCATGGTCATGGAGCGCCTCGGCATCACCGTCGAGATCCAGCACCACGAGGTGGGGACGGCCGGACAGGCCGAGATCGACATGCGCTTCGACACCCTGCTGCGC
>JBOGID010000291.1:0-10670 GCA_050742295.1 Acidimicrobiales bacterium
AGCTCGGGGGCATCGAACGACGAGGTGCAGGAGGCGGCGATCGCCGCGGCCGAAGGGGATCAGGCGGCCGGCGAGGCCGAAGCCGAGCGATCTGCGCCGGCGGAAGCTTCCATCGACGAGTTACCGTGCCCGGCCACCGTCGCCGCGTTGGTATCGCAGCTACAGCGTGGTCGACCGAGAGTTCGGTTCCTCGCTGCAGCCGCCATTGCCGTGGTCGTGTTTGCCTCTGTGTTGGCGGCCCAAATGACCCGGACGCCCTCGACGAGCATCGTGATGGTTCAAGACGAGCCGGCAGTCGTCGTTCTCGCTCTTGACGTCTCACTGTCGGGGCAGGCGTCGGACGTTCAGCCATCCCGCCTGGAAGCCATGAAGACCGCATCCCTGCGCTTGATTGACCGTGTCCTGCCCGCCGCCAAGATTGGCGTAGTGGCGTTCGCCGGGTCCGCCGAGCTTGTGGTTGCTCCAACGACGGATCGATCGAGGCTTCGGGAAGGGGTCATCGGGTTGGCGCCACTGCCGCGGACGGCCTTGGGGGAAGCGGTCTTTCGTTCGATCGAGGCCATCGCGGCTGAAGCGCCGCCCGGTCAGGGCCCGCCACGGTCACGGATCATTCTCGTGTCCGACGGGGAACCCACAGTGGGGCGGTCGGTTGGTGAGGCGTCGCAGGCGGCCCTAGCGGCGGGCGTGCCGGTGTCGACGGTTGCGCTCGGCACACCGTCAGGTGTTGTGACCGTCGAGGGCCGTGGGCTTTCCGTTTCGGTCAACCCCGACCCTCTTCGGCGCCTGGCCGAGGCGACGAAGGGCCGTTTCGGACAGGCTTCCTCGCTGACCGAGCTGGAAGACGCCTACGCGGACGCGCTGCTAGTTCCGACCGAGCGTGAAGTGCCGAGAGATGTGGGCGCCGCGGGCGTCGCCCTCGCCGTAGCGGCGGCGCTCGCGGCCGGCAGCCTGGCCCTGCTGATCGGGATTCGGCGCCGCAGGAGGGGCGTTGAGTCGACCGCTGTCGTGGCCGCGGACGATGAGCCCGCGACCGGTGGCTCCCAACGAGAGGGGGACGATGGACCGGCGACCGTGGGGGAGCAGGAGCGGTATATGACGACCTTGATCGCCCGTGGCGAGGGAGCGAGAGAGGTCGACGGCGAGCTTCGCGAGGGTGCGACCCAGGAAATCATCGAGGATGAACACGGCAACACGCCTGTCGTCCGTCGGAGGTTCGAGGCGTGAGACCTCTTGCCGAACGGCCCGTCCGGGCGCCCGCGACGGCGAGCAGCCCGATGTCCCCAAGCACTTGGCACGCCTGGCCCTGCGCGTAGCGCTCGAGGCCCACCTGCGCGAAGAGCTAGCCGTCGATGTCCGGCCAGCGAACCCGTCGCCTCCCGCAGTTGGCGAAGAGCGGTGAGCTCGCCCCGGGTGGACCCCTCGCGCTGGGCTCGCCGTACAGCTCCTCTTCGTCCACGCCGGCGGGGCGGGCGATCGCCAGGAAGCGCCGGAGCAAGCCCATCCGGCCGGCCAGGAGCAGACTTCGTCCACCAGGGCGTCGATCCCGGCCCTCCCGGCTCGAACAAGGATCGCTCCGTCTGAGCAGGAACAAACGCGTTGGAGTCAGTACGCCCGGATGAAATTCCAGGATCTCCCGAGTTTCCTTGAGCGGCTGGCGGGGCGGGCGGCAGCAAGAAGGGCCGTTTGCTGCCGTGACTGCCTGTGACCGGAAGGCTCCTAGGGCGACAGGGGAGGCGAGTCTCGCCAGGGAGGACCGCTGTTGTCGGGCAGGCTCGCATTCGGGCTGGTGCGCAAGGTGCACCGTCCGTAACCATCTCGGGGTAACGCTGACGTCATCACCCTGCCCTCTGACACCGAGTACGTCGTCACCCGGGCTTTCGACGCCCCCGCCGAGCTGATCTTCAAGGCCCACACCACCCCGGAGCTGGTGCGGCGCTGGTGGGGGTTCGAGACCTCGGAGTGGCTCGTCTGCGACATCGACCTGACCGAGGGCGGCAAGTGGCGCTACGTCATCGGTGAGCACGGCGACCTCGAGGTCGGCTTCCACGGCTACTACAAGGAGATCGCCGGCCCCCACCGCCTCGTCTACACCGAGATGTATGAGGGTGTGCCCGAGCTGCCTCCGCCCGACGCCTACCCGGTGGTGACCATGACCCTCGACGAGGCCAGCGGCGTGACGACCATGACGGTGCTGGTCCAGCACACGACCCAGGAGGAGCGGGACATGGTGCTGGCGTCGGGCATGGAGAGCGGCATGCAGATCAGCTACGACCGCATGGAAGACCTGGTACGGGCCGCGGCTTGATCGGTGCGGTGATCGGTGGGGCATCGGTGCGGCGATCGGTGCGGCGGTCGTGGCGGCGGCCGCCGCACCGGTACGCTCGGCCCCATCGGCTCGGACATCGGCACATCTGGCCGGCCATCGTTTCCCCGTAACCCTCGTGACTGGCCGCCCGGCGTCAAGGTGGCTGGGGTGGCCATCGTGGTCGTCCTCATCGCCGTCATCCTGACGTGGGGACGGGGCGGTGGGATCGGCGAGGTTCGGAGCGGTCCGGGGGACGCCGCCGGGGGTAACGCGCCCGCGGCGACAGGCGGAACGGGCGGTCCGGCGGGTGCCACGGGCGAGACCGATGGCAGGGGCGGCACGCCGACGGCGTCCGTCGGGGGCGCCGGCGGCCTCGCCGGTCGGGCGAACGCCGGCGCCGGCGGTCTCGCCGGAGGGGCTCAGCCCGGTTCGGCGGGGACGCCCGACCCCTCGGGGGGAACGGGCCCACCCGGCGGCGGCGGCGGGCAGCAGCCGGGCGGCGGTGCATCGATCTCGCCCGGGACCACGACGGCCGGTCAGCCCGCCGGGTCAGGTGGGCAGCCAGCCGCGGGGTCGTCCACGACGGCCCCGCCATCCGCCTCGCTGGCGACGACGGCACCGCCGGCCGGGTCCACCGGTGAGGTACTGCCACCGGATGTCATCCAGACCATCTGCAGCCTGGTCCGATCGGCCGGGGCCGCGCCGCTGCGGCGGGGCACCCCGGAGTACAGCCCCTCCCTCGACCCCGACGGCAACGGCCTGGCCTGCGAGTAGGGCAAGGGGCGACACCCGATGACCGAGACCGCCGACCAGTACCGCAGGCGCGCCGACGCCTTCGATCTGCCCCAGCACGGCTGGGACCTCGCCGGGGCCACCGGGCAGGACGCGACCATCGACCCAGCCGAGGTCGAACTCCTCTGGGGCTCCCTCAGCGGCGATCCGGCGAACTGGGACTGGCAACGCGCCAACGGCTGGTACGCCACCCCCGTCCCCGTGCCCGTGCCCGAGGACGCCCCCTTCCAGGACCGCGTCCTGGGACTCCTCGGCCGCAACCCGCAGTGGGGGCCTCCCGCCTGACAGGGTCGAGTTAGGCAGTGCGGAAGGGACCCGGCCCCCTCGCCCGGTCGAGACCTACGCTGCCGCCCCGTGAAAGAGGATCGCGTGGGCGGCGGGCGCGTCGGGCCGGGGCCGATCCTCGAGGTGGCGGACCTGCGCGTCAGCTACGACGCCGGCGCGTCCCCCGTCCACGCCCTGCGGGGCGTGACCCTGTCCGTAGGCACGGGTGATGCCGTGGGTGTGGTGGGAGAGTCGGGCAGCGGGAAGACGACCCTCGCCCTCTCGATGCTGCGCCTGCTGCCGGGCGAGGCGGCGATCGAGGGGAGCATCCGCCTCGGCGGCCAGGAGCTGGTGGGCGCGCCGGCCGAGGCGGTCCGGCGCCATCGTGGGAGGACGGCTGCCTACGTGATCCAGGCCCCGGGCCGGGGCTTCAACCCGGTTCGGACGATCGGCTCCCAGATCGCCGAGCCCATGCGCCTGCACCTGGACATGGGCAAGGCGGACGCGCGCGACAAGGCAGCCCGGCTCGCCCGGCTGGTCGAGCTCGACCCCGACCTGCTCGACCGCTACGCCCACGAGCTGTCGGGAGGCGAGCGCCAGCGGGCCATGCTGGCGATGGCCCTCGCCTGCGATCCACCGCTGTTGATCCTCGACGAGCCCACGTCGGGGCTCGACAGCACGACGAAGGCGTCCATCTCCAAGACGCTCGGCCGCCTGCGGCACGAGCAGGGCCTCGCCCTCCTGGTCATCTCCCACGATTTCAGCCTCATGGCCGACCTGACCGACGATCTCGCCGTGCTCTACGGCGGCATCGTCGTCGAGCGGGGCCCCACCCGGACGATCCTCACCGACCCCCGCCACCCCTACAGCCGCGACCTGCTCGGCGCCTACCCGTCGATGACCACCCAGAAGGATCTCCGGGGTATCCGAGGGTCGGCCCCCGACCCCGCCGACCCCCCGTCGGGCTGCCCGTACCACCCCCGGTGCACCCAGGCCATCGAGGAGTGCAGCACGTGGCCGCCCGAACTGTCCCCGGTCGCCGGGCGCCGCATCGCCTGCCTGCGGGGCGGCGTGCTCACCCGCCTCGCCGCCGCAAAACTCACCAAGTCCTACCGCACCGGCCTGCGGCGGACCGTCCACGCCCTCAACGGCGTCACCCTCGACGTGCGCGAGGGCGAGGTCGTCGGGATCGTGGGCGAGACGGGATCGGGCAAGTCGACCCTCGTCCGGCTCCTCGTCGGCGTCGACCAGCCCGACGAGGGGACGGTCGAGTGGGAGGGCCGTCCGCTCGCCGGCTTCGACAAGCAGGACTGGGGGGACTTCCGGCGCCGGGTCGCCGTCGTCTTCCAGGACCCGTTCGAGGCGGTCAGCCCCCTCCTCGCCGTGGCCGAGGTCGTCCGGGAACCGCTCGATGTCCAACACGCCGGCAGCAGTGCCGAACGGGCACAGCGGGTCGCCGCCGCCCTCGTCGACGTCGGGCTGCCACAGACCGAGGCCTTCCTGTCCCGGCGGGCCCATGACCTTTCGGGGGGCCAGCTCCAACGGGTGGCGATCGCCAGGGCCCTGGTGCTCGGCCCCCGCCTCCTGCTCGCCGACGAGCCGACGTCGATGCTCGACGCCTCCGAGCAGGCCAAGGTGCTCGTCATGCTCAAGGACCAGCAGGTGGCGCGCGGCATGGCCATGGTCGTCGTTTCCCACGATCTCGCCCTCGTGCGCAAGGTTGCCGACCGCCTGGTGGTCCTGCACGCCGGGGAGGTGGTCGAGGCCGGCCCCGGCGCCGCCGTCATCGCCGCACCCCAGCACCCGGTCACCCGCGCCCTCGTCCAGGCAGCAGCCAGACTGGGAAAGCGCGAACCTGTACCTGCTGGGGCGCCTGCGGACGCGGCGACGGCAGGGGGTTCAGGGTGAGACGCAAGCTAATCGCACTCGTCGTAGGCCTGGGACTGGTTGCCGCAGCGTGCTCGTCAGAAGACGGGGACGATGCCCAACCGGTGGCCGGCGCCACCACCACGGTCCCCCAGATCGAAACGTTGCGGTTCGCCAACACGACGGCGGAGAAGAACATCACGCCCTGGACGCAGGGCTCGGGGTACCCCGGCTACTACATGATGACCCTGGTCTACGACACGCTGGTCTGGCTCGATCCCGACGGCAAGCCCCAGCCCTGGCTGGCCCGGGAGTACAGCTCGGACACCACCGGCCTGCGCTGGACCGTCCGCCTCCATGAGGGCGTGACGTTCCACGATGGCCGTCCCCTCACGTCGGCCGACGTCAAGTTCACGGTCGAGTACCTCACCGCCAACGCGCGGCCCCGGTGGGTGCTGACCAACGTCGAGCGGGTCGAGACGCCCGACGCGCTTACGGCGATCTTCGTCCTGAAGGAGCCGAAGGCGTCGTTCGTGCTGAACCCGCTGGCCGACCTGCCGATCATCCCCCAGCATGTCTGGTCGTCGATCACCAATCCGGCCGAGCAGACGACCCAGCTGCCGATCGGCAGCGGCCCTTACAAGCTCGTGGAGTACGTCGAAAACCAGGTCCACCGCTTCCAGGCCAACCCCACCTACTTCAAGGGACGCCCGATCGTCAACGAGATCGTCATGCCCTACATCGCCACGACCCAGGCAGCTTTCACCGCCGTGCAGAGCGGTCAAGCCGACGCCGTCTCCGCCTCGCTCACCCCTGAGCTGAAGGCGCAGTTCAACCAGGGCGGCCTGAAGACCGCGGGGGGTTCGGGCTACCGCGGGTGGTACCTCTACATGAACACCGGGCGGGCCCCGTTCGACAAGGCCGAGTTCCGCCAAGCCATGGCGGCCGCCGTGAACAACGACGACATCGTCGCCACCGCGCTGCTCGGCGCGGGCGCCACCGGCAGCCCTGGCTTCGTCCACCGTTCGGTGCCGTGGTCGAGCCCGGCGACGCGCGACGCTCGCCTCGACCTCAACCGGGCACGAGCCCTGCTCGACGGGCTGGGCTACCGGGACACCAACAACGACAACGTCCGTGAGATGGGCACGACCAGGCTGGAGTTCGACCTCATCGTGCGCAACAACGACCCGGTGGCGGTGCGGGCCGCCGAACTCATCAGTCAGTCCGTCGCCCAGGTCGGCGTGAAGCTGAACGTCACGGCCCTCGACCAGACGACGGCCGGCAACCGCACCTGGCCCGACTACAACATCGGCGCGTTCAAGGGTGACTACACGATCGCCCTGTTCTCGTGGGCGGCGGCCGTCCAGCAGGACCCCGACTTCCTGCGATCCCTGTTCCACTCCAACACCACCCTGGGCACGCTGAATCGCTCCGGGTACCAGAACCCGCAGTACGACGCTCTCGCCGACCAGCAGACCAAGGCGGTGGACGAGGCGTCCCGCAACCGGATCCTCGCCCAGATGCAGGACATCCTGGCGAGGGACATGCCCGCCTTCCCGCTCTTCTATCCGGACGACATCTTCCCCTACAAGGTCTCGGCCTTCGACCGGTGGGTGTACTACAAGGGTGTCGGCATCCTGAACAAGGCGCCCCTGCTCGCGCCCAGGTAGGCGTCCGATGGCGGGCGGTCGCGACCGCCGGCGCCGGCACCGGGTTCTCCGGCGGCTCGCGGTCCGGGTCCCGCAGTACGTCCTCATCGTCCTGGTGGCGGCGACGGCCAACTTCGCCCTGCCGCGCCTCATGCCCGGCAATCCCATCGAGGTGCTGCTCGGCGAGGACGCCGCCCGGCTCCCTCCCGAAACGATCGCTAAGGAGCTGGCCGACGCTGGGCTCGACAAGCCGCTCGTCGACCAGTACGGGCGCTATATGGCAGGGCTTGCCCAGGGCGACTTCGGCTACTCGTTCCGTCACCGGCGGGCGGTGTCGACGATGCTGCGCGAGCGCCTGCCGTGGACGATCCTGCTCGTTGGCACCGCCCTCGTGATCAGCACGATCCTCGGCGTGGCGATGGCGGCGTTCGCCGTGTGGCGGAGGGGCCGCCGCCGGGACGCCCTGTCGATCGGGGCCTTCACCTTCCTCGAGTCCACACCGCCGTTCTGGATCGGCCTGCTGCTGCTCATCTGGTTCGGCGCCACCCTCAAGTGGTTGCCGCTGTTCGGGTCGGTCTCCCTCGACCGCACGACGGGGCTGGCCCGCGTCGGCGACGTCGTCGTTCACCTCGTGCTGCCAGCGGCGACGCTCGTGCTCTCGAGCGTGGGCGCCACGTTCCTGCTCGCCCGGGCCTCGTTGCTGGGGGCCGTGCGGGAGGACTACGTGCTGGTGGCCCGGGCCAAGGGCCTGCGGGAGCGGACCATCGCCGTCCGCCACGCCCTGCCCGGCGCGTCGTTGCCGATCGTCACCAGCGTGCTTCTGCGGGTCGGCGCCGTGGCCGGTGGAGCGGTGATCGTGGAGCGGGTGTTCTCCTACCGCGGCGTCGGGACGCTGCTGCTGGAGGCGTCCCTCGGCCGCGACTACCCGGTCCTCCAGGGGGGCCTGTTCGTGCTCACCCTCCTCGTGGTCGGGGTGAACCTCCTCGGCGACGTGATCTACCCGCGCCTCGACCCCCGGGTGCGGCGATGAGGGGCAAGGCTCGCCGCCCGCGCCCCGGCCGGCGCCCTGGCCCGCGCCGGACGAGCCGGACCCTGGCAATCGTGGGCGGCGTGTTCCTGGCGCTGTTCGCCGTGCTGGCTCTCTTCGGCTCCGCCATCGCCCCCTACGAGGCGGGTGAGCGGGCGGGGCGGCCGTTCCTGGAGCCGAGCCGGGACCACCTCCTCGGCACCGACGACATCGGCCACGACATCCTGAGCGAACTGATCGGCGGGGCGCGCGTGTCGTTGCTGATCGGACTGGCGGCGGCGGCCATCGCCGTCGTGGCCGGTGGCCTGCTCGGTGCCATCTCGGGCTTCCGGCGGGGGACGGTGGACGCCGCCCTCATGCGGGCCGTCGACTTCGCCCTCGTGGTGCCGACCATCCCGCTGCTCATCGTGCTCGCCTCCTACCTGCAACGGGGCATGCGGAGCCAGATCATCGTGGTGGCCCTCCTGCTATGGGCCGAGCCGGCACGGATTGTCCGGAGTCAGGTCTTGTCGGTGCGGGAGCGCACCCACGTACTGGCGGCCCGCACGTTCGGGGCGCGGGGGCCGTACCTCGTCCGCCGCCATGTCGTGCCCGCGGTGACCCCGCTGCTGATCGCCCAGTTCGTGCGGGTGGTGAGCGTCGCCATCCTGTTCGAGGTGGCCCTCAGCTTCGTCGGGCTCGGCGACCCGGTGCGGCGGAGCTGGGGGAGCATGATCCAGTTCGCGACCGACCGGGGGGCGTTCCTCACCGGCGCCTGGAAGTGGTGGATCGTCCCGCCCGGGCTGTGCGTCGCCGTCGTGGTCTGCAGCTTCGCCTTCGTCGGCCTCGGCCTCGAGGAACGGGTCGACCGCCGCCTGGCCCGAAGCGCCGCGGGGTAGGGGCGTCGGCTGCGAAGCCCGGAGTACGAAACGACAGGGTGGCGAGTACCATCATAGGGGTGAGCGAGCAGCCGGCTGAGACGTCCAGCACCGAACCCAGTGTGAAGCCGGCGCCGGCCTCCACGTTGGTGAAACGTGGCCGCCGTACGACCCTATCGACGGGATTCAGCGGCGTTTCCGGCAAGTCGTGCACCGTCTGCGGCTTCCAGGGGTTCCGCTGGCAGTCAGAGTGCCCGCAAGGGCACCCCCTCGCCTGACAGCCGCCGTCGCGGTTGGTCCGCATGCTTCACGTTGGCACCTCGAGAGGGAGCCCCAGCGTGATTGCCGCGGCGGCCATCCGATGGTCGTACGTCACGACGGCCCGAAGATCTTCGGCGATGACCTCCGCCGACGCGACATGGATGGCGTCCAGGCCGGGCAGGGCCGCTCCTGGTGCAATCGCCGCCGCACGGTCGAACAGGGCCTTGTCGAGCCGCACCCCTCAATCATGTTGACGCGCAACCGCGGGAAGGCGCGACTGATCCAGGCAGCCCACGGTCCCCTCCAACGTAAGTGAGGTGAAGGGGCACGCCGCCACACTCGGACGATGAGCGCAAGCGCAGCCGAAGCAGCCCTGCACCGCATGGAGACCGACGAGGACTTCGCGGCGCGGGTCAGAGACGCCGGCGGGGCGGCGGCCAGCATCGCTGTCCTCCAGGCAGAGGGCTTCGACACGACGCCCGAGGAGATGCGAGACGCCCTCGTCGACCGCTTCGGCGACAGCATGACCGAGGAGCAGCTCGCCGCCCTTGCCGGCGGAAACTCAATGAAGCGGAGCGGCTGGGCATCGCCGTTGGGGTCGCTGCAGGCTCCGTTCTGCTCGGCGCAGCGAGCGCGGCGGTGGTGTGACCGCGACCAGGTCGTAGGCGCCAGCGTCCCCCACACGGCGTCAAGCCGCATCGAACCCCGAGCGCGGACCCGATGGCCGGTGGCAGAGGGGGGACCACAAGCACGGAGACGCCCGCCCCACCCTCACTCACAGCTCGCCGCGCCGTCGTGATGGCGTAGAGCTTTGAATCCAAAGAGCGGCCAGGATTGCTTCGGCCAGCACCACGGCCGACCCTCGCCGGAGGGCACGGTGGCAGCCCGGGATGGCGTTGGCCCTCATCAGCTGAAGGATCTCCGTCTGTAGGCGCTGCGCGTACGGCGGCAGGGCGGCTTGCGGCGCCGACGAATCGCCCGACGAGCGGCACGACGCCAGCCCGACCAGCGACGTCACTGCCACGACCGCATCGTCGTTCCCCTCAGAATGTTGGCCTCCCGACTGCGAGAACGTCGGACCACGGGCTGCGTCGCGTGCCGTCGAGGACGGCGCGCACGCGGTAGGCGAGCTGGCCTTCCTGCAGGGCGAGGAGCAGCGACCGCCGGCCGGGCACGAGGTCGGCCGGGTCCTCCCCGGCGGCGGCCTCGATGCGAACACAGTGACCGTCCTCGGGGCGAACCTTGGGCGAGACTCCCTCCGCGGTGACGACCTGTAATTCGTAGGAGCGGGCGCCCGGGTACGCAGCCCAGCACATCGACCACCAGGTTCTCCACGCGACGCGGCCATCGGGGAGGGGGCGCGCTTCGTCCTCGAGCGTTGCAACGACCTGGCTGGGCGGGTCACCCGTCGTCTCGATGGATGCCGGCGAGCCGGAGCAGGCCGTCGCGGGGAGCAGTAGGACCAGCGCGAGCGGACCAAGCCGGGCTACCACCCGGCCGCTACCACTCGACCGTGCCGGCCACCACCCCACTGATGACGATGGTCCTCGGCGCCACCACGCTGCCCGACGGCAGGTCCGATCCTTGCACCAGGCTGCGGGCGCCGATCGTCACGCCGTCGCCGACGCGCGACTGGAACAGCACCGCCC
>JBOGID010000292.1:0-17076 GCA_050742295.1 Acidimicrobiales bacterium
CTCCTGACCTCCTGACCTCCTGACCTAGCCCTTCTCGCCCTCGTCGTCCTCGACGTCCAGCCCGACGGTGAGCGGGATCGACAGCTGGAACGACGTCCCCTTGTCGCTGCGGACAGTCAGCGTGCCGCCCAGCTCGGCGACCAGGGTGCGGACGATCGTCAGCCCCAGGCTTGTCGAGTCCGACCGGCCGTCGGCGCCGCCTCCCTCCTCGGAGAGCCCGACGCCGTCGTCGATGACCTGAAGCAGCACCCGGCTGCCGTCGTTGTCCAGGCAGACCCGGACGGTGCCGCTGACGTGCAGCCCGTCCTCGGGGAACCCGTGGCGCACGGCGTTCTGGAGCAGCTCGGTCAGGACCACGGCGAGGGGCGTCGCCACCTCGGCCCGCAGCGCCCCCGCCTCGCCCTCGACGACCATCTGCACCCGCCGGTCAGGTGACAGCAGCCCCTCCTCCACCCGCCGCACCAGCGGACGCACGATCTCGTCGAAGTCGACCTCCTGGCTCGCGCCCGTCGACGCCGACAGGGTCTCGTGCACCAACGCGATCGACCGGATCCGGGCCACCGCGTCCTCGATGGCCTGGCGGGCCTCGGGCGACTCCAGCCGGCGGGCCTGCAGCCGCAGCAGCGAGGAGATGGTCTGGAGGTTGTTCTTGACCCGGTGGTGCATCTCCTTGATGGTCACGTCCTTGGAGATCAACATCCGGTCCCGGCGCCGCAGGTCCGAGACATCCCGCACCGCCACCACCGCCCCGGTCACCACCCCCCGGTCCACCAGCGGGATGCACCGCACGAGCAGGGCCACGTCGTTGCGCTCGATCTCCTCGGTGATGGGCAGGCCGATGGCCCACGCCGCCCGCACCGCCGACTCGTCCATGCCGATCTCGGCCAGCCGGGCGTCGCGGGCGTTGCCGTGCAGCCCCATCCGGTGGAGGGCCGACACGAAGTTGGGCGAGGCGTAGTCCACCCGGCCGGAGGCGTCGAGGCGGGCCACGCCGTCCCCCACCCGGGGGGCCTCGTCGGGCTCGGTGTCTTCGGCCTCGAACGGGAACTCGCCGGCCGCGATCATGCGGGCGAACCGGTCGAAGATCTCGACGTAGACCCGCTCCAGCTCGCCCGGCCGCCGCCCCACCGACGGCGCCGACTCCCTCGTGAGGATGGCCACCAGGTCTTCCTTCCAGCGGACGGGGATGCACTGCACGCTGGCCACCTCGCCCAGGCGGACCTCCCCGTCGATGATCTGCCCCAGCACCCATGCCCGCCCCACGTCGGGACGTTCCTCGACCCGCACCCTGCGGCCGACCTGGTCGTCGCGGTACAGGGTCTGGCTGGTGGTGGGCCGCATCTGGCCGGCGACCACGAACTCCCCACTGTCCCGCGTCGGCACGAACAGCAGCAGGTCGGCGAAGCACAGGTCGGCCAGGAACCCCCAGGTGCCGACCAGCCGCCGGAGGTGGTCGAGCTCGGCCTCGTCCAGGTCGGTGAGCCGGTTCAGCAGCTCGACGAGGGTGGCCATAGGCCCAAATGCTACGGGCCAGGCTGGTCGGGGCTATTCCGGGCTACCCCCAGATTGCCCGGCCGAGCCGGAGCAGGCCGGCCAGGTCGTTGATGTCCTCGTCGAAATAGGGGACGTTCACCACCACGTCGGGGGCAGTGGCGATCTCAGCCCGCTGCTCCGCCTCCCGCTTGGCCACCACCGAGAAGTTGCCGAAGCTGCCCGCCACCTCCCGCAACACCCGGGTGACGGCCTCGGGCGAGCCCACGTCGCCGCCCACGGAGGCGGCAAGCTTGGGGGCGTCGGCGGCGAGGCGTTCGGCCACCTTCGCCACTGCGGGGTCGCGCAGGTAGTCGGGCAGCACCTTGTTCAGCACCAGCGCGCCGGCGTGGAACTTCTGGTCGGCCAGCGCCCGCAGGAACGAGTCCGCCTCCCGCAGCGGCGCCGGCTCCAAGGTCGCCACGACCACGAACGTGGTCCGCCGGTCGTGCAACAGCCGTTTGACCGCCTCCGCCCGTTCCGCGAACCCCTCGTACATGGACTGGAACAGGAGGAAGAACTCGGCGATGTCCTCCAGGAACTGCGAGCCGAGGATGCGGTCGGCCACCTGGTAGAAGGGCCGTGAGGCGGCGGCCAGCAGCCGGGAGCGGGCGGAGACCGTCAGCCACCGCAGCAGCCGGCTGGCGAAGAAGTCGGCCATGCGGTCGGGGGCGTGCAGGAAGTCGACTGCGCTGCGGGTGGGGGGCGTGTCGACGACGATGAGGTCGTAGCGGCCGGCGCCGTGCACCTCGTACAGCCGCTCCATGGCGATGTACTCGTGGCTCTGCACGAAGCGCCCGGCCACGTTCTGGTACAGGGCGTTGTTGAGGATGCGGTCGGCGGTGGCGCGGTCGGGGGCGTGACGCACTACCAGCTCGTCCCACGACTGCTTGGTGTCCAGCATGGCCGCCCACAGCTCGCCTCGCGGCTCAGCGTTGCCCGCCTCCTTAAACGCCTCGGGCGGGATCTGGCGCTCGACGTTGCCGAGGTCGCCGAGGCCGAGGGCGTCAGCCAGGCGGCGGGCGGGGTCGACGGTCAGGACCAGCGTCTTGGCGCCGAGGGAAACGGCCGACATGGCTGCCGCCGCCGCCGCGGTCGTCGTCTTGCCGACCCCGCCCGACCCGCAGCACATCACGATCTCTTTGGCCGCCAGCAACTGCTCGAGGGTCCGGACCGGTCCCGCCACGGCGCCTGTCAGTCCAGCTCGGCGGACAAGGCCTCCGCCACCTGCGAGGTCGTCCGCAGCCCGTAGCCGCGGGTGAACAGCTCGGGCACGTACAGCAGCGGGATGTCGGACCCCACCGCATCCCGCAGCAGCTCCAGGTGCATGGCCCTCGCCCGCCGCAGCGTCACCGCCAGCCGGGCCCCCTCGAACACGTGCTCCACCGGCCCACCCGCGGTCTTGGACAGGGCAGCGGCGGCGGCCGGCTCCCGCAGGCGTTCGAACACCTCTTCGTCGCTGTGGCTGAACAGCTCGGGCAGGACCCGGTTCACGACCACGGCCGCCACCTCAACCGTCGTCGCCTTGCGGACCCGCTCCACCAGCTCGATGCTCTCCCGAACCGGCATCTCCTCGGCGGTCGTGACCACGACCAGGCCGGTCTGGCTGGCGTCGCCCAGGATGTCCATCACCCAGTCGGTCTGGGAACGGATTGCGCCCACCCGCACCAGCGAGTTGATGGCCTGGGGTGCCGTGAGCTGGCCCACCACCTGGCCGGTGGCGGCGGCGTCGGCCACCACCAGGTCGTAGTGGCGCTCGCGCACCTCGTAGGCAAGCTTGCCGACGGTGAGGATCTCGCGCACGCCCGGGGCGGCGGTGGCGACGAACTCGAAGGCCTTGGCCAGCGGCCCGATCTTGGCCACGCCCGGCAGCCGCAACTGCAAACGGAGGTACTCGTCGAGCGAGGCCTCCGTGTGCATGGCCATCCCCCACAGGCCGGGGAAGATGGCCCGGGGGTCGAACTGGAGCGGGGCCGTCTCGAACAGCGACGCCAGGTCACCCTTGGCGTCGACCTCGCAGGCGAGGGTGCGCTTGCCCCGCTGGGCCGCCAGCAGGGAGAAGGCGGCCGCCACCGTGCTCTTGCCGACGCCCCCCTTGCCGGTGACGAACAGCAGCCGCCGGTCGAGCAGGCTCAAAGCGTGCTGAACCCGACCCTGCGTCCCTCCGCCTCCGGCCCGAGCTCGACCCACGCCACCTTGGAGGTGGCCACGCCCACGCGCCGGCCCTTGCGGTCGGTCAGCCACAGCACCCCGGTGTCCTTGGTCACCGCCTCGGTGACCTCCTCGGCGACCTTGGCACCGTCCGAATCCTCCGGGAGCTCGATCTCCAGCTCCTTGGGGTTGTAGATCATCCCGATACGGATGTTCACGATGTCTCCTCAGCTTCCTCGGCGGCGGCGTCTTCCTGGGCGTCGCCGTCCAGCGTAGGGGCCGGTGGTGGCAACGGCGGCGGCCGCTCGTCCCACCGTCCCCACTTGGGCGTGCGGCGGACGACCAGCAGGTTGAACAGGCAGACGGCGAGGGTGGTGACCGCCACCCACTGGCTCCCGGTCAGGCCGAACCGGCGCAGGTCCTCACGGAGGAAGTCCTCGATGATGCGGGAGATGCCGTAGCCGGCCCCGAACACCATGATCAGGAACCCGTTGAACCGGCCTGGCTTGTACTTCTCGAAGGCCAGGATCACCGCCAGCAGGATGGCGGCGAAGAACATGTCGTAGAGCGCCGTCTGGTGGACGACGGCCCCGACCGTGCGTGACGCCAGTTCGGTGGGGGCACACGGCGAGGCCGTCTCGACGCCCAGCGGCGGGCACTTGTAGCCCAGGAAGAAGTCCGTGGTCTTGCCGAGATGGTCGCCGACCACAAGGTCGCCGATGCGGCCGACGACCACGCCCAGGGCCATGCCGGGGGCGGCGGCGTCCATGACCTTCCAGAGCGACAGCCGCGATTTCCGCAGCTTGGGCATGGCCAGGAGGATCGCCCCGAAGAACCCGCCGATCAGGGAGATCCCGCCCTTCCAGACCTGGAGGACGTCGAGCACCGACTCGTACTCGCTGAAGTGGTTGAGAACGTAGGCGACCCGGGCCCCGATGATCGCCCCGATGGCGGCCCGCGTGAACAGGGGGTAGACGAGGTCGTCGGGGATGCCCTTGGCCCGGGACCGGGGCAGCATGAACCGGGCGCCGATCAGGAACCCCACCGCGATCCCGATCCCGTGGGGCGAGATGGACAGCGGCCCGAGGTGGACCCGCACGATCGGGTCGTAGGAGATGGCCCCGAGCACGGGCCCTTTCTAGCCGGGCGCCGTCACTAACCTGGGTGCGTGGCCGTGCCGGCTCGTTCCGGGCTCACCTACGACGACTACGCCTCCTTACCCGACGACGGCCAGCGATGGGAGATCATCGACGGGGAGGCGTACGTGAACCCTGCCCCCAACACCCGCCATCAGCGAGTGCTCCTTCGGATCGTCACCGAGCTCAATACCCACGTGGCGGCGCACGGCGGTGGTGAGGTTTTCGTGGCCCCGTACGACGTCGTCCTGTCCGAGCACGACATCGTCCAGCCCGACGTCCTGTTCGTCGCCGACGCCGACGCCCACCAGATCACCGACGCCAACCTGCAGGGCGCGCCGACGCTGGCGGTGGAGGTCCTCAGCAACCCTCGCCACGACCAGGTCCGCAAGCGCGCCCTCTACGAGCGAGCCGGGGTGGGCGAGTACTGGATCGTCGACCCCAACGCCGACCGCGTGGAGGTCTACCGGCTGCCGGCGGGCGCCAGGACCTACCCGACGGCCACGCTGTACGAGCGGGGCATGACCCTGACGACCGATGTGCTGCCCGGCCTGGCCATCGACATCGCCAAGCTGTTCAGCTGATCCGCAGCTCCGGGCGGTAGACGCGGGTGGGGCCGAGGGTCTCGATGCGCTTGGCGATGCCCTCGAAGGCGAGGGCCGCGTCGCCCGCGGGGTCGGTGACGGTCACCGGGGCACCCACGTCGCCGCCTTCGCGCAACGCCGTCACCAGCGGGACCCGGCCGAGGAGGGGCACGTTCAGCGCCTCGGCCAGGAGGTCGCCGCCGCCCGAGCCGAAGATCTCGTAGCGGGTGCCGTCGTCGCCCGTGAACCAGCTCATATTCTCGATCACGCCCCGCACCGAGAGGTTGACCTTGCGGGCCGCGTAGGCGCTGCGCTGGGCCACCCGCTGGGCCGCGGGCTGGGGCGTGGTCACGACCAGCACCTCGGCCCGGGGCATGAACTTGGCCATCGAGAGGGCCACGTCGCCCGTGCCCGGCGGCATGTCGATGAGCAGGTAGTCGGGCTCGCCCCACAGGACGTCGGTCAGGAACTGCTCCAGGGCCTTGTGCAGCATCGGCCCCCGCCAGATGACCGGCTGCTCGTCGGGCACGAAGAACCCGGTCGAGATCACCTTCACCCCGTGGCCCACGGGCGGCACGATCATCTGGTCGATCACGACCGGCTCGTGGTCGATGCCCAGCATCTTGGGGATGGAGAACCCGTACACATCGGCGTCGAGGATGGCCACCTCGTGGCCCAGCTTGGAAAGCGAAACGGCCAGGTTCACGCTCACGGAGGACTTGCCCACGCCGCCCTTGCCCGACGACAGGCCCAGGATGCGGGTCTTCGACGACGGGTCGGCGAACGGCAGGACCGGCGCCTCGCCCTCGCCGGTGCCGCCGTGGGCGTGGCCGGCGTGGCCACCGGAGCTGCCGTGGCTGCCCTGGACCTTGTCCCGCACCGCCGCCCGCTGATCGTCGGTCATGACGGTGAGGTCGACGTCGACCCGCTCGACGCCTGCCAGCGGCCCGACGGCGTCCGTCACCCGCTTCTCGATCTCGGCCCGCAGCGGGCAACCGGCCACCGTGAGCGCGACCGTGACCGCCACCGTGGCGCTGTCGATCCGCACGTCGCGCACCATGTCGAGGTCGACGATGCTGACGTGCAGTTCCGGGTCCTGCACGGGGCGCAGCGCGTCGATGACCTGTTCACGGGTGGGAGGCATGGCGGGACTCCGATTTCTCCTACGTCCATAGCTAGAATACCGGTGTGGCTGATGGACCTCTGCCGCTGCGGCCGCTGGAGTCGCTGACTCCCGCCGAGTTCGCGGCCGGCGTGGCCGCTGCCACCGCCGCCTTCGGCGACCCCACCCGCCGGGAGATCTACCTGTTCGTGCGCGACACCGAACGGGGTGTGACGGCCAGCGAGGTGGCCGAACGGTTCGAGCTCCACCCCAACGTCGGCCGCCACCACCTCGACAAGCTTGCGGCCGGCGGCTACCTCGACGTGCAGGTGGAGCGGGTGGAAGGGTCGGGCGCGGGGCGACCGTCCAAGCGCTACCGGGCCAGTGCCAAGCGCACGGGCCTGGAGTTCCCCGCCCGTCGCGACGACCTCCTCATCACGCTCCTGGTCCGGGCCCTGAAGCTGCTGCACCCCGACAAGGCCGAGGCCCTGGCCGAGGAGGTGGGGGTTGCCTACGGCGAGTCGCTGGCCCACTCCATGGCCCCCGGCGAAGGCCACCGGTCGTTCCGGGTCTCGCTCCACGCCGTGGCCGACGCCTTGACGGCCCACGGGTTCGCGGCCCACGCCGAGACGCGAGGCGGGTCGCTGGCCATCATCGCCGAGCAGTGCCCGTTCGGCGACGCCGCCGTGCAGCACCCGTTCATCTGCGCCGTCGACCGCGGCATCATCAAGGGCATGCTGGCGACGCTCTACGGCGAGACCGTCCCCGAGACCTCGGAATCCCGCCCCCAGGGCGACCAGGTCTGCGTCACCGTTGTGTGATGTGGTTGTGTGATGTGACCGCCTGATCCGACCGGCGCCCGGCGCTCGGGGGCCGGCAGCTCCTGCCGCCGCCCCCGCCTCATTCAGACCCCCCGTCAGGTTACGGGACCGTGGAACTGGATCACTGACGGCGGCGCGTCGATCGTGATGTTGTTGCCGCCCACGGTGTTCGTGTTGGTGTTGTCGCCACCCTCGAGCGTGTTGGTGTTATTCGAGATGTTGCTGTTCGTGTTGGTGTTGGCGTTCGTGTTCGTGTTCGTGTTGGCGTTCGTATTGGTGTTCGGATTGATGTTGATGTTGACGTTGCCGGGCAGCAGGGTGGTCGTCGTCGGCGGGCGGGTGGTCGAGGTCGTCGAGGTGGACGACGTCGAGGAGGTCGACGATGTCGAGGTCGACGACGTCGAGGAGGTCGACGACGTCGAGGTGGACGAGGTGGACGAAGTCGATGAGGTCGAGGAGGTCGACGACGTGGTCGTCACGTTTACGTCGGGGCCCGTGGCCGTGCACACGGACTGGGCCAGGATGACGTCGATCCCCAACAGGCTCAGGTGGACGGCGTTGACGGTGATCGACGCCGTGCCCGGCGTGTTGATGACGGCTTGCTCGTTCAGCACCAGGTTGAGCAGGCCGCCGAGGGGAAGGATGCCCGTCAGCGGGAACACGGTGTTGGGCGCCGGGTTGGTCGGCAGGCCCGGGATCCCCGAACCGATGATCTCGGTGCTCCCCACGGCCCCGTTGCCGTCGGCCCGGCAGGCGCTGCGAACCACGCCCAGCGTGGCCCCGCCGAGCACGATGTTGGCGACCGCTGCCGAGCTCTCGGCGAAGCCCAGGTGGTTGTCGCCCAGGACGTCGCCGCCTCGCGTGCAGGCGTCGAGCAGGCCCAGGCTGAGCAGCACGGGAAGGCTCAACGGGGGCAGAACGCCGGCCCCGGGGCAGATGGTGCCCGACGGCAGGAAGCCTGAGCCGAACGGGCCGTAGCCGTTCTGAGCTGCCGCTTGAGAGGCGGAGCCGCTCACCGACTGGGTGGGCGAGCCGCCGATCGACAGGGCCGTCGCCGAGCCCGACACGGCGGTGACGTCGGCCACGGCCGGACCGCCAAAGGTGAGAGAGCCTGCCAGCCCGACCGCGACCACCGTGGCCACTACGGCTGGCGAGCGCTGCCAGCGCCTACGGGAACTCGTCATCGCGTTGCCTCCTGGTTCGATTCCTCTGCACCCACCGCTTGGCAACCTTCCCGAGCGGGGGGCGCTTCTGACTCGGTTAGCGCCGTCGCCGGCGAGACCGCATGGGAGCCGACACCAGCACCATCAAGGCACCGAGTATGGCCCGACCGATCTCTGCTGGCCCCCACTGGGCGGGGACGCCCGGCGGGTAGACCCGGGCCACCGCCGCCTGCGGTCTGCGGCCCGCGATCAGCATCAGCATCCCGAACACGATGGTGATGGCCGACAGCCCACCCAGCGGCCCAAGCGTCGACCCGGTGCGGGCCAGCGCCGCCGTCTGGGTCTGTTGCTGCTGTTGCTGCTGTTGCTGCTGTTGTTGCTGCTGCTGCTGGCTCTGGCTCTGATCACCACCTTGAGGCTGCGACAGGAACACGATCTGCGCCGGGGGCGTGTTGATCGTGATGTTGTTCCCGCCGACGGTGTTGGTGTTCGTGTTGTTCCCGCCCGTCAACGTGTTCGTGTTGTTCGAGATGTTCGAGTTCGTGTTGGTGTTCGGGTTGACGTTGGTGTTGTCGTTCGGGTTCGTGTTCGTATTCGTGCCCGTATTCGTGTTGGTGTTCGGGTTGACGTTTGTGTTGTTGTTGTTCGTCCCGCCGTCGCCACCAGCCACCGTCGTTGTCGTCGTCGTGGTCACGCCACCCGGAGGCGCCGTCGTGGTCGTCGTCGTTGTGACGTTGACATCAGGGCCCGTCGCCTGGCACCTCGACTGGGCCAGGATGATGTCGATCCCGAGCAGGTTGAGGTGGACGGCGTTCACCGTGATCGACGCCGTACCCGGCGTGTTCACGACCGACTGCTCGTTGAGCACGAGGTTGAGGGCGGCGCCGAGCGGGAGGATGCCGGTCAGGGGGAACACCGTGTTGGGAGCCGGGTTGGACGGCAGGCCCGGGATGCCCGATCCGACGATCTCGGTACTCCCCACCGCGCCGTTGCCGTCAGCCCGGCAGGCGCTCCGCACCACGCCCAGGGTCGCTCCGCCGAGCACGACGTTGGCCACTGCCGAAGAACTCTCGGCAAAGCCGAGGTGGTTGTCGCCGAGTACGTTGCCGCCCCGAGTGCAGGCGTCCAGCAAACCGAGGCTGATCAGGATGGGGAGGGCCACGCCAGGCACCACACCCGCTCCGGGGCACGTCGTCCCCGAGGGAAGGAACCCCGACCCGATCGGGCCGTAACCGTCCTGGGACGCGGCCTGAGAGGCCGAGCCGCTCGCGGTCCCGGTCGGGCTACCGTCAAGGGAGAGCGCCGTCGCCGATCCCGAAACAGCTGTGACGTCCGCGGCCGCGGGACCGCCGGTGATCACGAGCCCGACCAGCCCCACCATGACCATGGCGGCCGCCGGGACAGGGGACTTCAGCCAACGCCCACCACTCGCCCTCATGGTCTTCTCCCTTTCGATGAACACCCCCGCAGGTGTTCGTCCACACCCATCCGCCCGCCTTTGAACGCTAACCGAGGCGGGTCGCGACCGCCACCACCGAACGTCCAACACCAGCAACACCAGCAACAGTAATAGAAACTGGCCCCCCCCGCTAGGGCGCGCTACCGCGCCGCGATCGGTATCAAATAATACGAAAATGAGCGAAACAGCAACAGATTTGGATATCCCCCGTCCTCCTGCACCGGCACACCCGCGACGGCCGCCGAATCATGGAAGGCCCCAGATAATCTGCGGCCGATGGCCGTGACCCGGGCCTACCTCGACCATGCGTCGACCTCGCCGGCCCGGCCCGACGTGGTCGAGGCGATGCTGCCGTGGCTCACGGGTGCCGGTGATCCGGGACGGGTCCATACCGAAGGCCATCTGGCCCGGGCCGCCATCGAGCGGGCGCGGGAGCAGGTGGCCGCCCCCGTCGGCGCCCGGGCGAGGGAGGTCGTGTTCACCAGCGGGGCCACCGAGGCCATCGCCACGGCTGTCTGGGGCGCCGCCGGACGAGGCCCGCACCAGGTCGTCACGGCTGTAGAACATTCAGCGGTCCGGGACGCCGCCGCCCGCCACGACGTGACCACCGTCCCCGTCGACGGCCTCGGCCGGGTCGACCCCGACGCCGTGGCCGCCGCCATCCGGCCCGGCGAGACGGCGGCCGTCCACGTCCAATTCGGCAACCACGAGGTGGGGACCCTTCAGCCCCTAGACGACGTCATCGCCGCCTGCCGGGAGCGCGACGCCAACGTCCTCATCCACGTCGACGCGGCGGCTGCGGTCGGGAACACACCCGTCACGTTCGGCGGCGCCGACCTGATGTCGGTGTCGGCCCACAAGTTCGGCGGCCCCCAGGGCGTGGGTGCCCTTCTCGTCCGAAGGGGACTGAGGCTCCGGCCCCTCCTCGTCGGCGGCGAGCAGGAACGTTCAAGGCGGGCGGGTATGGAGAACGTGGCCGGCATCGTGGGGTTCGGAGCCGCAGCCGCCGCCGCGGACCCGCACCAAGCAGCAAGCCACGCCAGGCAACTGACCGAACGGGCCCTCGCCGCCGCCCTGGCCGTCGAGGGTGTCACCGCCTACGGCGACACCCACAATCGCCTGCCCCACATCGTCTGCCTCGGGGTCGCAGGCGTGGAGGCGGAGGCCGTCCTGCTCGCCCTCGACCAGGCCGGCGTGGCCGTCCACTCGGGCAGCGCCTGCTCGTCCGAATCCCTGGAGCCCTCGCCCGTCCTCGAAGCCATGGGCCTCGAGGCCGAACGGTCCCTCCGCATCTCCACCGGCTGGTCGACCACCGACGACGACATCGCCGCCTTCGCCACTGCGTTCCCCGCCGTCGTCGCCAGGCTCCGCCTCCTGGCGCAACATGGCTGAGCCGGTCGAGCTACGCATCCACGGGGTCGGCGGCTCGACGCCCGAAGGGCTCCTGGGCGAGCGCCACCCCGACGACGTGGTCGAGCTGAAGCGGGGCCACCGCACCGGGCTGTGGGCCCGCCGGCGCGACCCGTCTGTGCGGGGCTACGTGTGGGGCGGCCTCACGTCCGGCGCCCGGCTGCAGCCGCTGTGGATCGTGCTGCTCCCGTTCACCCTCGTCAACGTCGCGGGCTGGATGCACCCGCCCCTCGACGGCACCCCGAAGCGGCGGCGGAGGATCAACGACATCCGCCGGCTAGTGACGCTCCTCGGCCTCACCCTGACCGTCACGTGGGCCGTGTGGCTCGCGATCACCGTCGGCGACTTCCTCGCCTACCAGGGCGCCCGGGGCAGGGAGGCCCTGGAGACGACCCCGATGCTGTGGGGCATCGCCGCCGGCACCGCCATCGCCATCGCCGGCCTGGCGTGGCGCCGCTGGGCGCCGCTGATCGGGCTGGGCGCCCTCGTCGCCGTCGCATCGGTCGGGGCCCGGTTCGTCGACCGTCCCACGGTCCGGGCCGTCGGCGGCGTGATCGCGGGCCAGGCCGTCCTCGGCGTCCTCATCTACATCGCCGGCATCAGCCGGCGCCGGTACGAACGCTTCCTCGGCCCGAGCGAGGCCCACGCCGCCCCCCGCCGCATGACGAGCAACGAGGACCTGCGCAGCCCGGTGTTCTTCTCCCGCCCCGACGAGGGAAAGCGCCTCCTCGTCGAGCACGTGGCCGTGCTCGCCGTCGTGACCGTCCTGCTGTGCGCCCGGGCCTACGTGCGGGCGCAGGACGGCGCCGCCGCCCTCGACTTCGGGAGCTGGCTGATGGCCCTCAACGCCGTCCAGTTCGTCCTGCTGATCGCCCTCGCGGTGCGCTCGTTTGACCAGTGGAGCGAGCGTCGCCGCCGGTGGCGGTTCGCGGGACCGGCGGCCGCCGCCGGCCTCGGCCTCCTCCTCACCAACGCCGTGTTCACGGGGCTCGCCCAGTGGTCGTCGCGCCGGGTCAAGGGTGTCCGGACGGGGGCGGAACGGGCCTTCGCCGACATGTACGTCCTCGACGTGGTGCTGGTGTTCCTTCTCCTCCTGCTGGCCTGGCTGCCGTACTTCCTGAGCGGCCGGCCGCCCACGCCCGCCGGTGAAGAGGCGGATCCCGACGAGCTGACCTGGCACCGCTCGCGGTTCCGGCGCCAGCTGCTGGCCCGCGCCTTCCGCCACATCGACCTGCTCGTCACCGCCGCCGTCGCCTGGCTCGTCATCGCCGGCCTGGTGGCCACCCTCACCCGGATCGACTTCGACGGGTCGCTCGCGCCCTGGGGCTGGTCGATCGACCATGACGGCGGCCTGAGCCCCATCCGGGGCGCGGGCACGTGGATCCTGCCGTTCCTCGTCCCCGCCGTCGGGGTCATCATCCGGGCCGGCGTGCGCAGCACCGGTGCCCGCCGCAACATCGGCAACCTGTGGGACGTCGCCGGTCTGTGGCCCCGCCGGTTCCACCCCCTCGCCGTGCGGCCCTACGCGGAACGGGCCGTCCCCGAGCTGCAGGCGCACATCCACCACGTGCTGGCCACCGAGAGCCGGCCCCTTGTGATCTCGGCCCACAGCCAGGGGACCGTCCTCGCCTTCGTGGCCCTGAGCGGCATCGCCCTGGACGAGGACCTCACCCGTGTGGCCCTCGTCACCTACGGGTCACCGCTCAGCCGCCTCCACGCCCGGTTCTTCCCCGCCTACGTGGGTGCCCGCGACCTGGACTGGCTCCGCACCCAGCTCCACTCCTGGCGCAGCTTCTTCCACCGCACCGACCACATCGGCCAGACCGTGTTCGACGAGGTCCCGGACGCCGACGTCGATGTCGAGCTGCCCGACCCGGCCGAAGGGCCCGTCGAAACCGCGGCGGCGGCCACCGACGGCCCACCCTTCCTGGAGCCCGACCGCACCCCGTGGCGCGCCATCGCGGGCCACAACGACTACCTCCGGGAGCCGGCCCTCAAGGCCTGGGTCGCCACTGTCAAAGCAGAGCTACGGGCGTAGCATTGTCGCCATGACCGCACAGACCGATGACGTCTACTGGCGGGGGGTCAACCACCTCGCCCTGATCACCACCGACATGGACGCGACCGTGCGCTTCTACCACGGTGTCCTCGGCGCCCGGCTGGTCATGACCATCGCCACGCCGGCCTTCAAGCATTACTTCTTCGACATCGCGCCCGGGAATTCCCTCGCCTTCTTCGAGTACATCGGCGAGCCCATCGACAGCTTCGCCAAGCCGGCGGGCGTGCCCTACCCGCAGGCGTCGCAGTTCGACCACCTGGCCCTGGCCCTGGTCGACGAGGAGGCCCTGCTGCGCCTCCGCGACCGGCTGAAGGAGCACAACTGCGAGGTCACCGACGTGGTCGACCACGGCACCCTGCGGTCGATCTACTTCACCGACCCCAACGGCATCGCCCTGGAGGCCTCGTGGTGGACCGCCGACCCGACCGGCCGCCCGGTTGACTACGACGACGAACGGTTCTTTGCCGACCCCGACCCGGTCGACGCCGTCAAGGAACTGCGCGACACCGGCAAGCTGGCGTGGACGCCCCGCACCCAGCTCGTCTCCGAGGTCACCAAGGACCTGTACAAGCTGCCTGCCAACGGTTGATCGCCGGCCACTTCCGGCGCGCGGTCGACGACGCCGCCGGCGAGGTCTGGCTGCTGGCCGGTGACGAGGAGTACACCTATGCGGAGGCGCTGACCCAGGTCCTGCGGGCCGCCAACGGGCTGCGGTCGTCGGGCGTCGCCCCGGGCGATCGGGTCCTGGTGACGGCCCGCAACACGCCCGAGTACCTGTTCATGTGGTTCGCCCTGATGGAGCTGGGCGCCATCCAGGTCCCGGTCAACCCCAAGAGCACCGAGGCCGAACTGGCCGGCTTCGTGGCCCAGGTCGAGCCCGCCCTGGTCGTGTCGGACGCCAACGCGGGCGACCTGTTCACTGCGGTGGCGGACGATTTCGGCCCCGCGCCCGTCGAGCCCGACGACGTGGCCGTCATGATCCCCACGTCGGGCACCACGGGTCGGTCCAAGCTCGTCATGCAGACCCACCGGGCCTACGTGATGGCGGGCGAGGGGTTCCCGTGGTGGTTGCGGCTGACCTCCGACGACCGCCTCATGACGTCGCTCCCCTTGTTCCACATCAATGCGCCGGCCTACTCGGTGCTCGGCTCGGTGGCGGCTCGGGCCAGCCTCGTCCTGCTGCCCTCGTTCTCGGGCAGCGGGTTCCTCGACACGGCACGCCGCTACGGCGCCACCGAGTTCAACGCCATCGGGGCCATGATCGAGATCCTCATGGGCCAGGCGGCCAGGCCCGACGACGCCGACAACCCTCTCCGGCTCTGCTACACGGGGCCCTCGCCCGACAAGGACCGCCACCTCGAGATCGAGACCAGGTTCGGGTGGGAGGTGACGTGCGGCTATGCCCTGTCCGAGACTCCCTACGGCCTGATCTGGCCCCACGGGTGGCGGCCCTACGGCACCCTCGGCGCCCCGCGCCAGCACCCGACGCTGGGCCACGTCAACGACGCCCGGCTCACGGCCGAAGGCGAGCTGGAGCTGCGCAACCCCGCCGTCATGAAGGGCTACTTCCGCATGGCAGAGGAGACGGCCGAGGTGCTGGTCGACGGGTGGCTCCGCACCGGCGACCTCGTCACCGACAACGGCGATGGCACCTACACGTTCGTCGGGCGCAAGAAGCAGGTCATCCGCAGGCGGGGCGAGAACCTTTCGCCCGCCGAGGTCGAGGCCGTCCTCGAACGCCACCCCGACGTGGTCGAGGCGGCCGTGATCGGCGTGCCGTCCGACCTGTCCGAGGAGGACGTGAAGGCGTTCGTCGTCGTCGCCGCGCCCGGCCGCCCGGCCCTCGACATCCCCGCCCTCCACGCCTTCGCCGGGCAGCATCTGGCCCGGTTCAAGGTCCCCCGTTACTTCGAGGTCGTGGACGAGCTACCCCACACGCCCACCGGCCGGCTCGCGAAGCATCAACTGCCCACCGAACGCACGCCGAAGGAGATCGACATGGAGCACCCGGCCGATCACAGCGTTCAGGCCACGCAGGCCGGGTCGGCCAGCCGCATCGGCTCGACGACGGCCGACTCCATCACGGTGGCCGGGCGGGACCTGCCCACGCAGGTCATGGGCCACCTGTCGCTCACCCAACTCGCGTACCTGCTGCTCACCCGCACGGAACCGACCGACGGCCAGACGCGGCTGCTCGACGCCGTGCTCGTGTCCCTGGCCGACCACGGGCTGACGCCGAGCGCCCTGTCGGCCCGCCTCACCTACACGGGCGCCCCCGAGGCCCCCCAGGCCGCCATCGCCGCCGGACTGCTCGGCGCCGGCAGCGTGTTCCTCGGCCCGACCGGCGACACGGCCGCGTTCCTGGCCGCCGCCGTGCAGGAACTGGACGGCGCCCACGACGACGCCAACCTCCGAACGGCGGCCGAGTCCGCGGTCGCGACCCGGCGGGCGGCCGGGCTGAAGGTCCCAGGCCTCGGCCACCCCATCCACAAGGACGTCGATCCCCGCGTTCCCCGCCTCTACGAACTGGCCCGGGAACTGGACCTGGTCGGCCCCCACCTGCGGCTGCTGGAGATCGTCGCCGAGGTCTTTGCCGATGCCTCGGCCAAGCGCCTCCCCATCAACGGGGCGGGCGCGGCGGGCGCCGTACTCGTCGACCTCGGGATCCCGCCCGCCAGCGTGCGCGGCTTCGTGCTCATCGGCCGCACCGCCGGCCTCGTCGCCCACCTGGCCGAGGAGGCCGAGCACCCGATCGGCCCGTCGGTGTGGGCCGGCGCCGAAAGCCGCCCTATGAAACCGTGAACGTGACGGGGGCCCCCCGACGTCCCGTCGAGGGAACGGAAACAGACGTTCCACGTCCTCGCGGGGCGGTTGATGGGGCCCCCGGTCACGCCGACCGAGCCCGTGCTGCTCGATACCCGCACCGATCCGTTCACGGCCCGGAGGTTGCGGCGCAGGTGAGCGCGGTGTCCGCCTCGGTGGGGGCGGTCACCAGGTCGTAGGAGGTGTTGGCCTTGAGCTGGGTGCCGTACGCCCGCACCACCGTGCCACCCCCGCCCGACGGAGTGTGCCACGATCCTCAGCCGGGTCGATCGCGCCTCGTTGACCGACCGACGGCGGCGGGCTAGACCTCGCGGATGGGCAAGAAAGCCGGCATTTCGGCCAAGAAGTACTCCGTCGCTCCCTACAGTGACAGCGCCTTCTGGCGGTTTCTCGACAAGGTTGCGCTGACGGTCGACCGGCGGCGGGGCTGGCACCGGCTCCCGACCCCGAAGAGCGTGCTGCTGCGCCACCACCCGGAGCTGAGGCCGGCCCTGAGCGGGGTGAAGAACGCCTTCCACCCGTGGGCGCGGGCGTCGGTCTGACAGCGGTACGGTGGCGCCGTCGAGATTGGCGGGATTTCCCAAGGAGGCGGCATGAAGAGCAAGTGGGCGGCGCTGGCGGTGGTCGGGGCGCTCGCGCTGGCGATGGCCGCATGCGGCGACGATGACGACGAGGAGGTCTCCCAGCCCACGACCAGCGCCGTCGTCACGACACGGGCCCAGGTGACCTCGACCGTGGTGGTGACGACCGCGGCCGCGGCCCCGGTGGGCGCGGTGGCGACGGGTGGCGGCGGCACGGCGTCCGACTCGGGCGGAGGCTGGCTGCTGCCGGTGTCGGC
>JBOGID010000293.1:0-4126 GCA_050742295.1 Acidimicrobiales bacterium
CCGCAGGACAGGGCCCGCTTGGCTCCGCCGCGATCGCCGTCGGCCAGCCGGAGCAGGGCCGTGGCGTGCCAGGCGTCCGCCCGCAGCCCGGCCGAGCCCCGGCGGCGGGCGTCCTGGGCGTGGGCCAGTTCCGAGCGGGCGATGGCGGGGCGGTCGAGGGCCAGGGCCATGCGCCCCACGAACGTCCGCACGTGCAACGCCTCCACGGGCCAGCCCTGGGCCTCGAGGTCGGGCCCGATGCGCCGGGCCCGCCGCAGGAGGTCGGGGGGCGGCGCCTGCTCGTCCTGGAGGGCCAGCACCTCAGCCTGGAGGGCGACGTAGCGGGCCAGGGCCGACCACGGCAGGCGGCGGGCCGAGCGGAAGCTCTGCGCCGCGGCCGTGGCCTCGGCGGCGGCGTCCCGGTAGGCGCCGGCCGCCATCAGCGAACGGGCCAGCAGCAGCCGGGCCTCGCTGAGGTAGGCGTTGTCGCCCGTCCGCCCGAACGCCTCCACCGCCGCCTCGGCCGCCGACTTGGCCTCGGCCGCCAGCCCGGCCAGCAGCAGCACCTCGCACCGGTCCGACTGGAGCACGGCGGTCATGCGGTCGTTCTCCAGGGCCGCGTACGCCCGTTCCGCCCGCTCGAAGGCGGCCAGCGCATCGGGCAGCTCGCCCCGGCGACCGTACGCGAACCCGGTGTTGTGGGCGGCCATGGCGACGAGGAGGGGCAGGTCCTCGGCGGCCGCCACTTGCTCGGCGCCGGCGAGGTCCGCCAGGGCTGCCACCAGGTCGCCCTTGTAGGCCCGGAGGATGCCGCGGTTGAGCCGGAGCCGGGCGATGGAGCGGGCGTCGCCGGCCCGCTCCAGCCACCGCAGGGCGTGGCGGTAGACGGCGAGGGCCTCGTCGAGGCGACCCGTGCGCTGCAGGATCAGGCCGTAGAGCATCTCGACGACCCCGCGGGCGGCGTCGGGACAGACCCGGCGCGCCTCCTCGATCTGGGCGCCGGCGCCGGCGGCATCGCCCAGGTTGAGCAGGGAGACGGCGAGCTGGGCCCGGGCCAGCGCCTCCTGCTCGGTCATCCCGTGGGCGACGCTGGTCATGAGGCAGCGCCGGTAGCTGTCCACCGCGTCCTTGACCCGCCCCAGCTCCTGGAGGGCCAGGCCCATGGCCAGGCAGGCGCAGGCGGTGACGTAGGGGTCGTCCTCGCCCGCGAGCAGGACGGCGGCCCGTTCGACGACGCCGGCCGGATCGCGGTGGCGCCGTTCAGCCAGCTGGCGCAGCTCGTCGGCAGCGACAGCCGTCGTCATCGTTCGAAATAGTAGAGAATCCGGTATCAGCGGCGGCCGTTAGTGGTTCACAAACGTGACAGCGGGAGGGCGGCATGGGTGGAGTCGACGACAACGGGAAGCCGGACTGGACCGATCGCGTCCGGTTTGCCGACAACTACCCCGGCGGGCCGTTTGCGTTCGTTCCGGATCAGCTCCTGACGGGCGAGCCGGAGCGCGCCCGCGCCAAGATCGGGGACCTGCGGGGCGGCCGCGAGCCCGGTTCGGCGGGCAAGACCGGTCCGGTGGAATGCCTGACCGACGTCGGGGACGTCGTCCGCATGGTGGAGGACCTCCGCCTCGAGAACATCAGCGCCCAGCCCAACCACTGCTTGTTCACCCACGCCAGCGGCGGCTGGCAGGCGAACCCCGCCTACGCGAACCCGGCCTATGCGAACCCCGCGTATGCGAATCCCGCGTATGCCAACCCGGCCTACGCCAACCCCGCGTACGCCAACCCCGCCTATGCGAACCCGGCCTACGCCAACCCCGCCTACGCCAACCCGGCCGACCCGCGGCGGGAGACGGGGCTGCGCATGAGCACGGCCCGTCCGGCGGCTCCGCTCAACGAGGTCGCGAACCAGGCGAAGGCGAGGATCCGGCTCCTCCCAATCGAGGGCTGCCCGAGGGTGGTCGTGCTCGACACGGGCCTGGCCGGCCTCAACCCCCCGAGCGTGTTCGCCGACAGCCAGATTGTCCCGGCCAACCCCTCCGATATCGACCCGCCTGACCTCGACCAGAACGGCCTGCTGGACCCGGCGGCGGGCCACGGCACGTTCATCGCCGGGCTCATCCGCCAGGTCTGCCCGGGCGTCGCCGTCGAGGTCCACAAGGTGCTGTCGGGGTATGGCGACGGGCACGAGAAGCAGATCGCCGACCGCATCCTGACGCTGATCAGCGACAAGCGGACGATCCTCAACCTGTCCTTCGGCGGCTACGTCATGGACGAACCGCTGGCCATGACCCACGCCATCCGCAAGTTCCAGGACGCCGGGGGCGTGGTCGTGGCCTCGGCCGGCAACGACGGGACGTGCCGGCCGTCCTACCCGGCCGCCATCGCCGGTGTCGTCAGCGTGGGGGCCGTGGGCCCCTTGGGGCCGGCCGGCTTCAGCAACTGGGGCCCGTGGGTGCGGGCCTGTGCGCCTGGGGTCGACCTCATGAGCACGTTCTTCGAGGGGTTCGACGGCAAGGGCCGCGAGCCCGGCCCCAACGGGGCCGACCCCGACTGCTTTAACGGCTGGGCCACGTGGAGCGGCACGTCCTTTGCCGCTCCGGTGGTGGCCGCGGCCCTGGCCCGGACCCTGATGATGGACAAGGACTGCACGGCCACGGAGGCGGTCGAGCGGGTCGTCGACGGCCCCGACCTCCTCCGGCTCCCCGGCCTCGGCACCGTCGTCAACGTCATGTGACGCGGCGACGCCGTGATTCCCTAGCAGCTCCGGGGCGGGCGGACGGGGGTGGCGGACCGTCCAGTCCGGCTCGCTTTGGGGCCGCCGGCGGGTGCCGCGCCGGCGGCCGGGGCCGTGTTACGCCCGTGCAGGGCCTCGAACTGCCGGACCGCTCCCGGGACCACCACCAGCACCACGATCAGGGCCGCGAACTGCCAGTCTTTGGCGCCGACCACGGTATCGAGCGGCGAGGCGAGAGCGATTTCGCAATACTGCCCGGATGACCGAACGCAACGTGATCGGCGGGGAGTTGGAGCCCTGCTCGTTCGACCCCGTCACCGGGTGGTTCCGGGACGGGTGCTGCCGCACCAACGCCGAGGACCTGGGCAGTCACACCATCTGTGCGGTCGTCACCGCCGAGTTCCTCGAACACCAGCGCAGCATCGGCAACGACCTGATCACACCGATGCCGCAGTTCTCGTTCCCCGGCCTCGTGCCGGGCGACCGCTGGTGCGTGACGGCCCGCAACTGGCTGCGGGCCCACCTGGACGGGGCGGCCGCCCACGTCGTCCTCGCCTCCACCCACGAGCGGGCCCTTGACATCGTCCCCCTGTCCACCCTCCAAGAGCACGCCGTGGACGTTCCCGCCCACCCCGGCGACCTGGAGCTGTGAACGTCCGCCGAGCCGTCCCCGGCGACGAGGGCCGCCTCCGCGACCTTCGGCTGCTGGCGTTGACCGACAGCCCGACGGCCTTCGCCTCGACCTACGAGCGGGAGGCGGCCCGGTCCGAGGAGGACTGGCGGCTGCTGATCGGCTCGGGAGCGACGTTCTTCGTCGAAGGCGCTGAGAGCGTCGACGGCTTTGCCGGAGCCGGGCCGGACGGCGTGGTGGCCGTCCATGTGGACAAGGCCGACCCGACCGTCGTCAGGCTGGTGTCGATGTGGCTACGGCCGGAGGCCCGGGGCACGGGCGCGGCGGACGAGTTGATGCGGGCCGCCCTGGTGTGGGCCGGCGAGCAGCGGGTCCGGGCCGTGCGGCTCTGCGTCATCAAGGGGAACGTGGCGGCTCGGCGGGTCTACGAACGGCACGGCTTCGGGCTGATCGATGCGTGCGTCCCGCGGGAGCCGGACGAGCTGACCGAGTTGCACATGGAGCGCCCGCTCACCAGTTGAAGCGGTGACGGGGGCCACCGCGACTCAGAGGAGCTCGTGCTGGGCTGCGAACAGGGCGGCCGCGGCCCGGCTGCGCACGCCGAGCTTGCGGTAGATGTGCTCGGCGTGGTGGCCGGCTGCCTCCTCCGAGATGACCAGCTTCCCCGCGACCAGCTTGAGGGTCAGGCCGCGGGCGAGCAGGCGCAGCACGTCGACCTCGCGGTCGGCGAGCCCTGCGGGCCGGACCGGCGTGGCCCGACCGGCGGTGGCGTCGCCGTCGTGGGC
>JBOGID010000294.1:0-2291 GCA_050742295.1 Acidimicrobiales bacterium
GCGTTCGGAGGCGCTCCCACGAGCGACCAGGCCGCCCGGGCTGGCCGCCACGCGCCGGCAAGTGCGTGTCCTGCGCACACGTGTCCTGCGCGTGTTATCGAGGCCCGCCCACGCCTTTCGGCACCAGTCGATGCCAGCCACTTGGGATCCCACACCCCCTGTGACCAGCCCTTTTACGGTGGGCGAGGGGGGACTTGAACCCCCACGTCCTTGCGGACACAGGAACCTGAATCCTGCGCGTCTGCCAATTCCGCCACTCGCCCGAGTGGTGACTGGCCAGGGTAGCGGACACCGGCGGCTGATCTCAGGGGGTGCTGGGTAAGCTTCGACCCGCATGGGAATCAGGCAGTTCGAGCAACGGCTGGAGCGCCTGGTCGAGGGAGTGTTTGCCAAGACCTTCCGCAGCGGCCTTGAACCGGTCGAGATCGCGCGCCGCCTGACCAGGGAGATGGACCTGCACCGCGCCATGGGCGTCACCGGCCTGATGGCGCCGAACCACTTCGAGGACGCGGTCAGCGCCGCCGACCTCAAGAACTTCGAGTCCTACTCACAGGCCCTGGTCAGGGAGCTGAACGAGGCCGTCCGCGAGCACGGCCGCGACGAGGGGTACGGCTTTGTCGGGCCTGTCCATGTCGAGCTCAGGGAGGACCCCACACTCGGCGCGGGCGAGTTCCTGGTGGCCTCCCAGATGCTCGAAGCCCCTGGTGGGGCGGCTGTCGGCAGCCTCAGCCTCCCCGACGGGCGGCGCATCCCCGTGGGTGAGGACCCGGTCTCGATCGGCCGCCTGCCCGAGTGCGACGTCGTCCTGTCCGACCCCAACGTCAGCCGGCGGCATGCGGAAGTGCGCAGAAGGGGAAATGACTTCGTCGTGGTCGACCTGGGCTCAACCAACGGCACGAAGGTGAACGGAGCCGGCGTGCGGGAGCGCCGCCTCAACGACGGCGACGAGATCGCCCTGGGCGGCACGCGGATACGGTTCGAGGCTTCTTAAGCCCGCCGCCGAGCCTGCCGCTCATGCCCGAACCCCTCCTCACTATTCTCAAGTTCTGCTTCCTCGCCATCCTGTACCTCTTTTTCGCGCGCGTCCTGCGGGCCGTCTGGGCCGAGGTCAAGGGCCCCTCCGCCATCGCCACTGCGCCCGTCCCGCAGCGCCCGTCCCGCAATGCCCTCTCCAGCCACAAGCCACCGGGCAAGCTGAAGGTCCTTGAGCCCGCCGAGCGCCGAGGGCGCACCTACGACCTGGGGGACGAGCTGACCGTCGGGCGGGCCGGAGGCTGCCAAGTGGCCCTCGGCGACGACACCTATGTCTCCCAGCTCCACGCCCGGGTGTTCCGGCGCGAGGGACAGTTCTACGTTGAAGACCTTGGGTCGACCAACGGCACGTACGTCAACCGCAAGAAGGTGACGGCGCCCATCGCCATCCGCCGGGGGGACCGCCTCCAGGTGGGCAAGACCGTGATGGAGCTGTCATGAGCGGCCCGGGAGGTCGCTCCCTGTGACCACCAAGTTGAGCGGCGCGGCGGCCACTGACGTCGGTCGGGTCCGGCGGATGAACGAGGACCGCTACCTCGTCGGCGAGGGCATCTACGCGGTGGCCGACGGCGTCGGGGGCCACCAGGCGGGGGAGGTGGCGGCCCAGACCGCGGTCGAGGCCTTGGCCGAGCACTTCACCGACCGCACGCCGCAGGGCCTGGTCGACGCCGTCCTCGCCGCCAACAGCGCCGTCTGGGAGCTGGCCCAGGAGAACTCCGAGCGCCGCGGCATGGGCACCACCCTCATCAGCGTCGCCCTCGTCGAGCACGAAGACGACGAGCACCTCGCCATTGCCAATGTCGGTGACTCCCGCGCCTACCTGTTCCAGCGGGGCGACCTGCTCCAGGTGTCCGAGGACCACAGCCTCGTCGAGGAGCTGGTCCGGGAGGGCCAGCTGACGCCGGCGGAAGCCCAGGTCCACCCCCAGCGTTCGATCATCACCCGGGCCCTGGGCATGGAGCCGGAGATCGAGGTGGACGTCTGGACGCTGACGCCCTACGCCGGCGACCGCATCCTGCTTTGCAGCGACGGCCTCACCAACGAGATCGGCGTGGACCGCATGGCGGCCACCCTCCGCCAGCTGTTGGACCCCCAAGAGGCGGCCCGCGACCTCGTCCGCCAGGCCCGGGCACACGGCGGCAACGACAACATCACCGTCGTCGTCGTCGACGTGGTGGAGGACGGTGGACGGGCCGAGGAGGCGTCCAAGCAGCTGGGACGGGCGGACAAGAAGAAGCCCGCCACCCCCGCCACCCCCC
>JBOGID010000295.1:0-9003 GCA_050742295.1 Acidimicrobiales bacterium
GCCTCGACCCGGCGAGGCCGGCCAACTCGCTGACCGCGCCCGAGCAGCGCCGCCTCCACCGCCACCTCCGGGCGACGATGACCAACCTGCTCGCAAGGGGCGGCTCCCACACCGGCGACCTCATGGCCGAGCGCCGTCCCGGCGGTCTGTGCCCGAAAGACGGCACGCCCCTCGTCCGCCGCACCGTCGGAGGCCGCACGACCTGGTCCTGCCCCCGCCACCAGGTCTGAGTTACTTGAGGTTATTGCACAAGTGGTGGCTCCAACCCCCACTTGCGCGATCCCGACAATCCCTTGGGGTTTACGGCGGGATGTCGGAGCCGATGGGCACCATCCGCCGGAGGAACACGTCTTGGGTGTTCTCGTCCTGCGCCTGGGCGTTCTTGGAGTCGCTCCACGCCACCCAGGCGGAGTCGTCAAGCGAGAACACGTCGGGCGGGTACCACGTGCCGATGGCCCGGTTGTACTCGAAGCGCCGGATCGGCTGTTCGTTCACCTGCCGGCTGCGGAACGTGACCGCGCCGTCCACCGACGCGGCCCAGAAGACGTTGTCGGTGTTGGCCGCCGGCGTGCGGTAGTACACGAGGTCGACGCGCCCGTTGGGCGCCACCGCCACCGACGGCGTGCGCGACGAGCCCGTCGAAGTGGCCGATTGGTCGGGGGCGATGCCGGTGGGGTCGGACCACGTCACGCCCTTGTCGAGCGACTTGCGGATGAAGACCTGCTGCTGGCCCGTCCGCTGGTCGGAGTAGACGATGTAGATCGCGTTGGTGCGGGCGTCGAAGGCCATCTTGGCCGGGTCGTAGCGGTCGCCCAGTCGGTTCTGGCGGTCGATGGTGGCCGAGGTGAACGTGGCCCCGGCGTCCACCGACTTGGCGATGTGCAGGGTGGCGGTGCCGTCGTCGAAGTCGGCGATGTAGCTCACCAGGATGGACTGGTCGGGGAGCAGCAGCGGCTCCGACGGGCTGCGGACGCCCAGGGCGACGTCGTGGAGGGCCAGCGGCTGGCTCCAGGTCGAGCCGCCGTCGTCCGACTTGGCGAAGAGGGCACCCGGGCAGAACCGGCCGTTCTGGTTGCACAGCCAGAACGACATGAGGATGCGGTCAGCACCGCTCGGCCCCGGCACCACCGACATGAGGGGCCGGGCGTAGCTGATGTCGTCCCCCGGGGGCCGGGACGCCACCGACGTGTTGAACGTCTTCCCGCCGTCGGTCGACCGGGCCAGGATGATGCTCTCGCGGGTGCCCTGTTCCTGGGCGGCCGAGCCGTAGGTGGCGTAGATCGTCCCCGTCGACCCGAAGGACACGCCACCGGGGCCCGTCGGCACGTGCCCGCCGGCGGCCCCGTTGATGTGGCAGCCGGTGTAGCCCGGTGGCTCCTGGAACGTGCCGTCGACCCACTCCTTGCCCCGGTCGAACGTGGTGTGCCACGTGCAGTGGCCGGCCGTCATGTTGGCGTCGGTGACCACGATGTGGTTCTGGTCGGCGGGGTCGACGGCCACCGACGCGCCCTCGAAGCCCCGGCCCAGCCGGGGGTCGCTCGACGCCCGGCACGACGGGAACTGGCAGCGGACTTCCAGCGCGGCTTCGTCGTCGCCGCCCCCGTCGCCCCCACCTCCGAAGATGGCGTACAGGACGCAGGCGACGAGGAACACCCCACCGCCGAGCATGAGCAGCAGTGGCAGTCGCGAGGCTTCGGTCGGTTGCTCCTCTGACATCGCCCGCAGGCTATTTGGTCCGCTCAGCCTTCGCGAGAGTGTCGATGACCTCTACCCTGGCGGGCGATGGACGACCGCGACCGGCTGTACATCGGCGGAGGGTGGGTGGACCCGGCCGGGGCTGGCCGCATCGAGGTGATCGAGGCCGCCACCGAGGACGTGCTGGCCCGGGTGCCGGCCGGCAACGCCGAAGACGTCGGCCGGGCCGTCACCGCCGCCCGGGCCGCCTTCGAGGGCTGGGCGGCCACGCCCGCCGAAGAGCGGGCCGAGTGCCTCGACCGCCTGCACGCCGGCATCCTGGCCTCGCTCGTCGACCTTGGGACCCTGATCGCCCACGAGGTGGGCATGCCCGCGAGGACCGCCATGGTGGCGCAGGCGGGCGTGGCCCTGGTCGTCGCCGAGTCGTTCGCCGAACTGGCCCGCACGTTCCCCTTCGAGGAGCGGGTGGGGAACTCGACGGTGGTGTACGAGCCCATCGGCGTGGTCGGGGCCCTCACGCCGTGGAACTACCCGCTGTTCCAGGCCGTCAGCAAGGTGGCGCCCGCCCTGGCCGCCGGCTGCACGATCGTCCTGAAGCCGAGCGAGGTGGCGCCTCTGTCGGCGTTCGCCCTGGCCGACCTCATCCACGAGGCCGGCTTCCCGGCGGGCACGTTCAACCTGGTCACGGGCTACGGGCATGAGGCGGGCGAGGCCCTGGTGGGCCACCCCGGTGTGGACATGGTGTCGTTCACGGGCGCCACGGCCAAGGGACGGCGCGTCGCCGAGGTCGCGGGCCGGGCCCTCAAGCGGGTGACGCTCGAACTGGGCGGCAAGTCGGCCTCGGTCGTGCTCGACGACGCCGACCTGGAGGAGGCGGTGCAGGCCAGCGTCCGCCAGGCCCTGCTGAACTCGGGCCAGACCTGCATGGCGTGGGCCCGGCTGCTGGTGCCCCGGGACCAGCACGACGAGGCCGCCCGCCTGGCCGCCAAGGTCGTCGAGCAACTGGTCGTCGGTGACCCGCACGACCCGTCCACCGACCTCGGCCCGCTGGCCAGCGCGGCCCAGCGCGACCGGGTGCGGCGGTACATCGAGGCGGGGGTTCGCGAGGGGGCGACGCTGGTGACCGGGGGCGCGGAGCCGCCGCTCGGGCTGGAGCGGGGCTTCTACGTGCGGCCCACCGTCTTCGCCGACGTGTCGAATGACATGACGATCGCCACCGAGGAGATCTTCGGGCCCGTGATCTCGATCATCCCCTACGACGGTGAGGACGACGCCGTGCGCATCGCCAACGACTCGCCCTACGGGCTGCACGGGGCGGTGTTCTCGGCCGACCGGGCCCGGGCCCAGCGCGTGGCCAGGCGCCTGCGGACGGGCCAGGTCGATGTCTGCGGGGTGGGCGGGTTCAACCCGCGCGCGCCGTTCGGCGGCTACAAGCAGTCGGGCCGGGGCCGGGAGTTGGGCCGGTGGGGCCTCGAGGAGTTCCTCGAGGTGAAGTCGCTCCAGTTGCCATGACGTGACGTCGGTGCTCGTCCGCACGCTGCGTCCGGCCCGGCCGGTCGACCTCGCGCTCACGCTGCGCCCCGTCCGGCGCGGCCGCTCCGACCCGTCCATGCGAGTGGGGCCGGGCGAGGTGTGGCGGGCGACCCGCACGCCCGGTGGTCCGGTGACGACACGTGTAACGGCCGGCGCCGGCGAGTTGACGATGCGGGCATGGGGACCGGGTGCGGAGTGGGCGCTGGACGCCTTTCCGGCGCTGGTCGGCCAGGACGACGACGACTCCGGCTTCTCGCCTCGGCACGACGTGGTGGCTGCCCTCCGCCGGCGCCTGCGCGGGCTGCGGATCTGCCGTACCCAGGCGGCGATGGAGGCCCTGGTCCCGAGCATCCTGGAGCAGAAGGTCATCGGGCTGGAGGCCCGCCTGTCCTACGCGCGGCTGGTGCGGGCCCTGGGCGAACCGGCCCCCGGCCCCAACCCTCTGCGGCTCGTCGTGCCGCCCTCGCCCGGGGTCCTGGCCCGCACGCCGGCCCACGCCTTCCACCGGTTCGGCATCGAACGGAAGCGGGCCGACACGGTGCGCGTCGCCGCTTCGTACGCCCACCGCATCGAGGAGGCGCCGACGTTTGAACGGCTCACCTCCCTGCCCGGGATCGGTCCGTGGACGGCGGCCGAGGTGGCGCTCGTCGCGGTGGGGGACGCCGACGCCGTGAGCGTGGGCGACTACCACTTGCCCAACCTCGTCGCCTACTCGCTGGCCGGTGAGCCCCGGGCCGACGACGCCCGCATGCTGGAGCTGCTGGAACCCTACCGGGGCCACCGGGGGCGGGTCGTCCGCCTCCTCGAAGCGGGCGGGCGCACGGCCCCCCGGCGCGGGCCCCGCCTGCCTCTCAACCCCATCGCCCACCTGTGACGCCGGTGCCCGACGACCGGGTCCTCAAGGTGACCAAGGCCGTCTCGGTCGCCATCGTCCCGGTCCTGACGGCCGCGTTCGTGATCCTCTACGGGTTCCCCAACGAGACCGAGAAGCTGTGGTCGTGGACGATGGAACCGTCCATGACGGCCATGGTGATGGGCGGCGGCTACCTGTCCGGGGCCTACTTCTTCTTCCGGGCGGCGACGGTGCGGGAGTGGCACCGCGTGGCGTGGGGGTTTGTCGGCGTGACCCTGTTCGCCACCCTGCTGGGCATCGCCACCATCGTGCACTGGGACCGGTTCAACCACGACCACGTGTCGTTCTGGGCGTGGGCGCTGCTCTACTTCTCGACGCCCGCCCTGATCCCGTGGCTCTGGGCCCGAAACCGCCGCAACGACCCCGGCCCGTTGGCCCCTGGTGACCGGCTCGTGCCCACGCCCATACGGGCCGTGATGGCGACGGTGGGGGGTCTGCAGCTGGTCATCGCCGGGGTCATGTACTTCCGCCCCACGGTGGTGGCGGCCTACGCACCGTGGAACCTCACACCGCTGACGTGCCGTTCGCTGAGCGCCTTCGTGGCCTTCCCGGCGGTCGCCTACCTGGCCTTCGCCCTCGACCGGCGCTGGAGCTCGTTCCAGATCCTGATCGAGGTGGCCATCATCGGCATGGCCCTCATCGGCATCGCCGCCATCCGGGCCCGGGCCGAGTTCGTGGCCAGCGACGCGGTGGTGTGGGGCTGGCGGATCGGACTGGTGTTCGCCTTGGGCGCGCTGCTCGCGCTCCGCCTGGCCATGTCCCGCCCCGCGCCGCCAGAACCCCTGGTGAAAGCCGGCATGGTGTAGGCGGGGCCATTCAGAGGACCTTGCCGAGGCGGGTCCGCGAGACGGTGTAGATGAACGGGCCGGGAAGGTCGATCAGCGTCTCAGTCCGGCGCCACTGCGTCATCACGACCTCGAGTTGGTTCCAGGCGGTTGTCGCATCGGTGGACGACAGGGCGACCATCCGCGCCTCGTTCTCGGCGACAGAATGCCAGCTCCGCACGATGTTGCTGGACCCGTGCGTCCCTCGTCAGGATCAGCAGTCCTTGTTGGCTCACGAGGGGGATCCAGACGTGGGCCTTCGTTTCGAGGAGTCGTGACAACGCACGGCGCACGGGTGCGTCGGTGGATGGTGGCACCCGGGTCGCCCGGATTGGTGACATCGGAGCGCAGCCCAGCAAGGAGCTTGCCGAGCCCGAGATTGTCGTGTCGGCGTCTGCGTGAACGCGGGGGGCACGGCGGTACTGCCGAAGCATTGCGGCCTCCACAAACTCACCCCACGTGACCCCCGACCGCCGGTTGGCTGCGACAGATGCCATGGGATTACCCCTCGTCTAGCTGCGGCGACGGGCGTACCCTGGGCTTCTCAGACCAGCGCAAAGCGAGGTGTGGCCCATGCGCCGTTACCTCATCGTGGCGAACCAGACCCTCGGTGGTCAGCCCCTTGCCGACAAGGTTCGTGAGCTGATGGCCGGCGGTCCCTGCCGGTTCCACGTGGTCGTCCCCGCCACCCATCCGCACCACCACATCACGTGGACGGAGGGGGAGGCGGTGGCGATCGCCCGCCACCGGTTGGACGAGGCCCTCGAGCGGCTCAGAGCCCTGGGTGCGGACGTGGACGGCAACGTGGGCGACGGCCGTCCCGTCGATGCTGTGGGCGACGCCATCCGGGCCGGTCCTTCGGGCGAGCCCTACCACGCCATCCTCCTGTCGACGCTGCCGCCCGGCCTCTCGCGGTGGCTCAACCAGGACCTGCCCCACCGGCTCGAACGGGCCTTCGAACTGCCGGTCATCCACGTCACGGCGACGGTGGCGCAGCGGGTGTAGCTACCGGCGCAGGGCGCGGAGGACCTCGCGGGCGGCTCGCTGCCCCGAGGCCACCGCCCCCTCCATGTGGCCGCCGCCGTCGGCGGGGGTGGCCGTCTCGGTGCCGGCCCACACGAGCCGCCCGCCCATCAACGGGTGCTCGAACGCCGCGTCGCCGTAGGCCAGCACCTCCCCGCCCGCGTAGAACGTCTCGTCGTTGGTGTACGGGTCCCCCGACCAGTCCCGCTCGAAGTAGCGGATGGGATCGGCGGCTGTGGCCCCGAACAGGCGGCCGAGGTGGGCGAAGACCTGCTCGAGGCGGTCGTCGAACGACAGGTCGCGCCACTCGTGGCGCGGCGACACGAACCCCCACAGGGCGGCGGCCGTGCCGTCGTGGGTGCCGGCGTCGTGGACCTCACGGAGCGGTCCCACCTCGCTGACGGCGGCCCCGGCCAGGCCGTCCTCGCGCCAGAAAGCCGCCTCGTAGACGGCGACGCACTTGAGAGCGCTGGCCATCCATGTGGGCGTGCGCCGGAGGACGGCGGTTAGCTCGTCGGGCAGGTCGGGTGTGAAGGACAGGTCCTGCAGGGCCAGCCTGGGCGGGATGGCGACGACGACCGCCGCCGCCGGCAGGGCACGTGATGCGCCCTCTTCGTCGGCCACCGAGACGGTGAGGCCGGCGTCGCCCTCCTCGACCGACACCGCCACCGTGTCGAGCACGACGCTGCCGGCGGGGAGGCGGGCGGCCAGGCGTTCACACAGTTGTTGGGCACCGCCGACGAAGCGGAGCTCGCGGGGCGACGGCGAGGGCAGTTCGGCCCGCTCGGGTGGTGCGCCCGGCATGGGCTCGACCATGACCAGTCCGACGCGGTACTGCGGGAAGACCTCGAGCCCCAATTCGGAAGCGAGGGCCCGCATCCTGGGTTGATCCTCCCAGTGCCACGTCGCGCCCACGTCGAACCACACGCCCTCGCCCAGGCCCTCGGGCCTCAAGGACATCGTGCGCCCGCCGACGAAGGGGCGGGCCTCGATCACCGTCACGGCGTGGCCGGCCCGGTGAATCTCATCGGCGGCGGTGAGCCCGGCCAGCCCGCCTCCGATGATCACGGCATGATCCCCAGTATCCACCGCTGGCGAAAGCTACTCGCGAGAAGGAACATCTGAGCATGGCCACGACACGGCGCCGGGTCCCGCGATCGGTGCGGCGGGTCGCGGCCGTGCTGGTGGTGGCGGCCATCATCGAGTTCTTCGTGATCCCCCAGTGGGCCGGTGCGAGGGAGGCGGCCGGCATCCTGTCCGGGGTCGGCCCGTTCCTGCTGGCGCTCGGAGGGCTGCTGGAGGTGGCGTCGCTGTGCGCCTACTTCCAGCTGACCCGCTCGCTCTTGCCGGCGGAGCAGCGGCCGTCTCTCGCCCGCATGGCGCGCGTCGAGCTGGCGACGAAGGCGGTGAGCAACGTCATCCCCGGCGGCACGGCGCCCGCCACCGCCCTGGGCTACCGGCTGCTCACCGAGGCCGGCGTGCGGCCGACAGACGCCGGGTTCGCCCTGGCCACCCAGGGTCTCGGCTCGGCCGTCGTCCTCAACGCCATCTTCTGGGTGGCGCTGATCGTGTCCATCCCCATGCGGGGTATCCGGCCGTTGTACACGGCCGCGGCCGTGCTCGGGGTGGTGGTGTTCGGGCTGTTCACCGTCCTCGTGGTGGGCTTGACGAGGGCCGAGGGCCGCACCGCCGACGTGATGTGCCGGGTCGCCAGCCGCCTCCCGTTCCTGGAGTGCGCCCGGGTGGAGCAGGGCGTGCACCGGGTCGCCGCCCGGCTGCGCGAGCTGTCCGCCCAGCCCCGGTTGGTGGTGCGGGCCGTCGTGTGGGCGGCCGCCAACTGGCTGCTCAGCGCGGCGTCGCTGTGGGTGTTCATCCACGCCTTCGGCCACCGGGTGAGCTTCGACGGCCTGCTGGTGGCCTTCTGCCTGGCCAACGTGCTGGCCGCCATCCCCATCACGCCCGGCGGGCTGGGGATCATCGAGGGCGTGCTCACGCCCACGCTTGTCGGGTTCGGCACGCCCGCCGGCATCGCCGCCCTGGCCGTCGTGAGCTGGCGGCTGGTGAACTTCTGGCTGCCCATCCCGGCCGGCGGCCTGGCCTACGTGTCGCTCCGGCTCGCGCCCGACGAGCGGTCGGGACGGCGGGCCGAGGAGTTGGGGCGGGCCGTCGAGGAGGCCGACGCCCACTCCGAGTCGACCCTGGACTGGGCGGCGCGCCGGGGCCTTCGGGTCCGCAGGCGGGGCCCGGCGCCGGAACCGCCGGTCGCGGTCGGCGAGTAGCGCCCGCTTACAGGCCGAGGGCCTCGGCGAAGGCGGCCGTCCAGTCGGCGTAGCCCGCGTGGTTGGGATGGAAGGCGTCGGAGGCGTACTTGCCGCGCCACGGAGGTCCGGTGCGGGCCCACACGTCGGCGACGCGGAGGCCGCGGGCCGGGGCCTCGGCCCGGATGACGTCGTTGGCCATCCCGGCTTTCTGCGGCTTGAGCCCCTGCGGGAGGGTGGCGATGACGGCGTCCGGCGGCAGCTGTCCCATGATCGTGCGCAGGTTGGCGACCAGGACGTCCAAGGGCGTGGGATAGAGGTCGTTGGCGCCGATGGCGACGGTTATGAGTGCGGGCTCGACGTCGAGGGCGTCAAGCCGGGGGAGTTGCGTCCCGATCACGCCCGCCGTGCGGGCGCCCGACCGCGACCAGTTGAGGACCCGCCATTCGCCGTCCAGGCGGGCCCGCAGCTGGCCGACGTAGCCCTGGTCGTGGGACGGGGCGCCGATGCCCTGCGCCGTCGAGTCGCCGAGGACGACCCAGAGCGGGCCGGCGCCGGCGACGGCCGCGGTGTTGGCCTCGTCCCACAGGCGGGCATAGCGCACCACCTGGCCATGGACCCGCCGCACGCCGGGCACGAGCGCCCTGGCCACCCACCCCCACCTCGACGGCCTCTGACTCACCGGCTCACCGTACGGCCCGGCGTGGGGCAGGGGCCCCGGCCGGGGCGGCGAAGCCGCCAGCAAGCACGGCCGGCG
>JBOGID010000296.1:0-2793 GCA_050742295.1 Acidimicrobiales bacterium
CGTCGGTGGTGGCGCCCAGCCAGTCGAGGAGGCCGGGACCCGTGGGGTCGGCCACGCCCAGCGCGGCGGGCACGTCGCCGGTGAGGTCGGCGACGACGGCGCCCGCCGTCGACGACCGGGCCGATAACAAGGCGAGGATGACGGACACGACCGTCGTACCACTTCCGCCCTTGGGCGACCAGCAGGAGACGAGCACCGCGTGCTCCCTTCCGGAGGGGTTCTACACCGAGGGGGAAGGAAGCAGAATGAAACTACCTCAAACACCACGTCCTGCGCAAGGGCGGACGTGCAAAGAGTCCGGCCCGGCACCAACCGCCGACCGCCGACCCGCCCGACCGCCGCACGGGCGCGCAGAAAAAGACACACCCGGCCCACCCTGGAAGGGGCAAGCCGGGTGTGAAACAGAACCGTGTTAGTTCGCGGCCTTGACCTTCTTGGCGGCTACGACCCCGAGGGCGACAAGGATGGCGACGAGGATCAGTTTCTTCATGGGCCACGAGCCTACCGCCGCGCCACCATGGGTGTGAAGGGCACTACCGTGCCCCTTGGAGGTGTCCGGGCTCCTGGTGGGCCCCTCCGCCTTCAAAGCGGCTGAGACGGGTGATCCCCGTCTGGCGGGTTCGATTCCCGTCCACCTCCGCGAGCTGTCGGTCCCGGCCGGTCCGCCCGGCCGGCGACCCAGCCCCGCCTGCAACTTCTCGATGGGCGAGAACCCCATCCACCGCCGTGAACTACGCCGGCTGGCAGGCACCAACTAGACCGCCAAGAGGTCGCGCGCCCCCGTGTCGCTCGACGGGTGGCGGAGCTTGGACATGGCCCGGGCCTCGATTTGGCGGATCCGCTCACGGGTGAGGTTGAAGTGCTCGCCGACCTCCTCCAGCGTGCGGGGCTCGCCGCGGTCCAGACCGAACCGCAGCCGTAGGATCTCGCGCTCCCGCTCGTCCAAAGGACCAAGCAGCTTGGCGATCTCGTCGGGCAGCAGGGCCGTGGCCGCGACCTCGAACGGCGATTCCGCCGAACGGTCTTCCACCACGTCACCCAGCTCGGCGTCGCCGTCCTCCCGCAAGGGCTCCGACAGCGACAGGGGCTCGGCCGCGAACCGCAGAGCCTCCGTCACCTTGTCCTCCGGCATCTCGACCTCGGCCGAGAGTTCCGACAGCGTGGCCGGACGGCCCAGCTTCAGCTCCAGCCGGGCGCGCGCCTTCTGCAGGCGGGCCAGCGTGTCGCCCGCGTGCACCGGCAGCCGGATGGTGCGACCGGTGTTGGCGATGCCGCGGGTGATCGCCTGGCGGATCCACCACGTGGCGTACGTCGAGAACTTGAACCCCTTGCGCCAGTCGAACTTCTCGACCGCGTGCATCAGGCCGAGGTTGCCTTCCTGAATCAGGTCGAGCAGGGGTAGGCCCGATGCCTGGTACTTCTTGGCGATCGAAACGACGAGTCGCAGGTTGGACTTGACGAAGGTGGACTGCGCCAGCTGGCCCTCGTTCGCCACCCGCCGGAGCTCGCGGCGCTTGCCCTGGGCAAGGCCGGTCTCGCTGTCCATCTGGGTGCGCGCTTCGTTGCCCGCCTCAATGGCCTTGGCCAGGCGGACCTCATCGTCTTTGGTGAGCAGGGGGTACTGCCCGATGTCCGTGAGGTAGAGACGGACGAGGTCTTCCTCGTCACGTTCCACGCGCTCTTTGGGCAAATCGAACCTCGAAATCTGTGCTAAACCGGGCACTCAGAAGGAACGCCCCCGTGGGTGCGATGATTCCGCGGACCCGGCCGGGCTTGCGTGCTGTCGTCCTGAAGCATACCCAGGAGGTCAAGCCCGCCTTCGTGCGGACAAGGGGCTTCAGTGCATCTCGTGGCAGTCTAGCTGGTTTCGCGTGGCCCCACACCCCCAAGCTCGGCCAAGAGCCCGCCGACGCGCCGCTGGTGCTCGACCACCGCGGCAGGATCGCCCGCCAGCTCGCCGAGCAGCCGTTCGGCGTCCTCGATGGCGGGCACGTCGTCGGCCAGCATCAGCCCCACGGCCCGCACCAGCGGACCGTCCGACGCGGGGACGGCGGCGTCGGAGATAGCGCCGTAGGCGTCCACCAGCCTGGGCAGCACGACCCGGTAGACGCCCGCCAGCCGTTCCACCGTCTCCGAGGGCGCCGCCACCACCTCGACGACCGCCTTGAGCGAGGCACCCACAGGCCCCGCCCACGGCCCCGCCGGCCGTTCCACCGCCAGCTCCTCCCACAGGTCGGCGTGCCAGGCGTGCTCGAAGGACTGGGCCCGCAGCAGCATCTTGGCCTCCGGCTCCCGGACGGACGGCACCCACCCGCCCAGCACCTCGAACAGCCGCCGTTCGAGCCAGGCGTAGTGGCCCGCCGCAATCCGCAGGGCGACGGCGTTCACCCGCGGTAGTGGTTGGTGATGGGAAGGCGCCGGTCCTTGCCGAAGGCCTTGGCCGTCACCCGCACGCCCGGGGGGGCCTGGCGGCGCTTGTACTCGGCCTTGTCGACCATGTCGACGACCCGGCGCACCAGGCCTTCGTCGAACCCGGCCCGCACCAGGTCGGCCGCCGTCGCGTCGCCCTCGACATAGGCCTCCAGGATCGGGTCGAGCACCTCGTAGGGCGGCAGGGACTGGTCGTCGCGCTGGTCGGGCCGCAGCTCGGCCGACGGCGGCTTGGACAGCACCGACTCGGGGATCCACGGCAGCTCGCGGGCCAGGGCGTAGACGAGCGTCTTGGGCACGTCCTTGATCACGGCGTACCCGCCCGCCAGGTCGCCGTACAGGGTCGAGAAGCCGGCCGCCATC
>JBOGID010000297.1:0-13000 GCA_050742295.1 Acidimicrobiales bacterium
CCCTTGCACAACTGCGGCTGCTGTGGTGTAGTGACTAGCGAGTTGCAAGTTACTAGGAGGAACGGGTAGATGGGTGTTCTGCAGGAGGTTCAAGCGGCCGCCACGGGGGTCGCCACCGGCGCCGGTCCGTCGGTCGTCGGCATCGGCCAGGGATGGGGGCTCGGTTCGGGCGTCGTGGTCGGCGAGGGGATCGTCCTCACCAACGCCCACAACGTGCACGGCGACGAGGTGGGCGTGACGTTCAGCGACGGCCGCACCGCCGCCGGGCACCTGGCCGGGGTCGACGTGGACGGCGACCTGGCCGTCGTGCGGGTGGACACGGCCGGCGCCGCGCCCATCGCCTGGTTGCCCGACTCGGTCGCCCCCGCCGTCGGCGGCGTGGTCTTCGGCCTGGCCAACCCGGGCGGGCGGGGCCTGCGGGTGACCGTCGGCCTGGTTTCCGCGGTCAGCCAGGCCTTTCGGGGGCCGCGTGGCCGGCGTGTCACGGGCACCGTCGAGCACACCGCACCGCTGGTGCGCGGTTCCTCGGGCGGGCCCATCGTCGACCTCGACGGCCAGTTCGTCGGCCTCAACACCAACCGGCTGGGCGAGGGCTTCTACGCCGCCATCCCCGCCGACGCCGACCTCAAGGCCCGCGTCGACGCGCTGGCCCGGGGCGAGTCCCCCCGCCGCCACCACCTCGGTGTGGGGCTCGTCCCCGGCCGGGAGGCCCGCCACCTGCGCCGGTCAGTCGGCCTCCCCGATCGCGACGGGGTGCTGGTGCGGGTCGTCGAGCCCGACGGGCCGGCGGCCAACGCCGGCGTGCGCCAGGGCGACCTCATCGTGTCGGCGGCCGGGAGTCCCATCACCCGCATCGACGACCTCCACACCGCCCTCGACGGCCTCGGTGAGGGCGAGTCGTTGGTCCTCGGCATTCTCCGGGGCACCGAGGAACTGACGGTCAGCGTGACGTTCGGTGCGACCCGCGAGGAAGGCTCGGCGTAGCGCCGTGACTGCGGTCAGCCGCGTGGACACCGAAGCGCCTCTCGACGCCTACTCGCGGGTGGTCACCACCGTCGCCGCCCGCCTCATCCCCTCGGTCGCCAGCCTCCGGATCATGGTCCGCGTCACCGGAGGCAGGCGACCGCAGGGCTCGGGTTCGGGCGTGGTCGTCACGCCCGACGGCTACCTGCTCACGTCCGCCCACGTGGTGGACTCTGTTGTGCGTTCAGGCCACGTTGTGCGTTCAGGCCACGCAGGCCGGGCCGCCGGGGGTGTCGCCACGTTCGCCGACGGCAACGAGGTCGACTTCGAGGTGGTCGGCGCCGACCGGCTGTCCGACCTGGCCGTCGTGCGGGTCGCTGCGTCCGGTCTGGACGCTGCCGTGCTGGGCAACGCCGACGCCCTCGTCGTCGGACAGCTGGTCGTCGCCATCGGCAACCCCCTCGGGTTCGCAGGGTCGGTGAGCGCGGGCGTCGTGTCGGCCCTGGGACGTTCGATCGCCACGTCGGCCGGCAACCACGCGAGGGTCGTCGAGAACGTCATCCAGACCGACGCCGCCCTGCACCCCGGCAACTCGGGCGGGGCGCTGGCCAACGGCAACTGCGAGGTCGTCGGCATCAACACCGCCGTGGTCGGTCCGTGGGTCGGCCAGGGCCTGGGCCTGGCCGTGCCCGTCAACGCCACCACCCGCTCGATCGTGTCGGCGCTGATGGCGGACGGGCGGGTGCGCCGCGCCTACCTCGGCATCGCCGGCGGGTCGCGTCCCCTGCCGCCCCGGGCCGAACGGGCCACCGGCCGCAACCGGGGCATCGAGGTGCTCACGGTCGTCGCCGGCAGCCCCGCAGCCGACGCCGGCCTGCGCCCCGAGGACCTCCTCCTCGACGTCGACGACGTGCCGGTTGCCGACGTCGGCCACCTCCAGCGCCTCATGACCGGCGACCGCATCGGGCGTGCCGTCACGCTCGGCGTGTTCCGCAACGGCCGGCGCGAGGTCGTGTCCGTGCGCCCCACCGAACTGCGGGAATGACGCGGATGTATCAGGCGACATTGAACTAGGGTCCAAGCTGCGTGTTTCGCGTGGAGCTTCTGGCGGCTGCTCACGGGGATGGGATCTGGATCGAGTACGGCGACGCCAAAAAGCCGTTGCGGATCCTCTTGGACGGCGGGCCAGCGGGCGCCTACGACGACGAGAACGGCCTGCGGTCCCGCGTCGCCAAGGCGATGAAGGGACCCAAGGGCACGGTGGCCTTCGAGCTGTTCGTCATCACCCACATCGACGCCGACCACATCGACGTTCCCCTCATCCTCCTGCGTGACAAGGGCGTCAACTGCACGTTCAAGGACATCTGGTTCAACGGCTCCAAGCAGATCGCGCCCGAGGACGACCAAGACCTGTTCGGGCCCCTGCAGGGCGAGTTCCTCACCTCGCTGCTCGGTGACGAGGCCGCCGCCCGCAACTGGAATGGCGCCGTCAAGTCCAAGGCCGTGGGCGTGCCCGACGAGGGCGACCTGCCGGTGTTCGACCTTCCCGGTGGCATGCGTCTCACCGTCCTCTCGCCCGGCGTCCGGGAGCTGCGACGCTTGAGGGCCCGGTGGGATGCGGCGATCCGGGATTTCACCCCCGGCGACCTGGACGAGGCCCGCCGCCGGCTCGAGGCCCGGAGAGACTACGAGCCGCCCGACCTCCCGCCCATTTTCGGGGGCAAGACGCCAGGAAGCGACCGGACGCCGGCCAATGGATCGTCGATCGCCCTGCTGGCCGAGTTCAACGGGTGCGCGGTGCTCCTCGGCGCCGACGCCCACGCCCGCGTGCTCGAGGCGAACCTGCGCCGCTTGGCCATCCAGCGCAAGGTGCCCGCCATCCGGCTCGACGCGTTCAAGCTGCCCCACCACGGGAGCATCGCCAACCTCACCAACGGGGTCCTCGACACCGTGACGTGCTCGCGGTTCCTCTTCTCCACCAACGGCGACAGGTTCTCGCACCCGGACGAGGAGACGGTCGCCCTCATCCTCGGCCGGGCGTCGGCCCCCGTCGAGCTCGGGTTCAATTACCGCTCGCCGACCACGGCGCCCTTCGAGGGCAAGGGGGGCAGCCGCTTCACGACCAAGTACGGCGACTCAGGCCGGCTCGTGCTCGACGTCAAACCGTCCGCATGAGCGGCTACGACGACTTCAGCCTCGGGCTGCACCTCGGCGCCGGCGGGCAGATCTGGGTGTCGGCCGCGTCCCGCCTCGGGCACGTGCACGGCGTGACGAGCGTCAAGCCCGGCGGGGACGTGCTCGTCGAACTGTCCGAGCAGCTCTATGACTTCCTGGACGCCGTCCGGTTCGCCGAGACGTTCGACGCGACGGCCATCAGCGAGGCCCTCGGGACCATCGCCTTCGGCGAGGCGGTGGTGCGGGAGCTGTTCCAGGCGGCGAGGGCGGCGGCGGCCGACAACGGCCGCCAGCTCATCGTCCGCATCCAGGCGTCACCCCACCTGTCGGCGTTCCCGTGGGAGCTGCTGCCCGACCCGGGCACCGCCCTCTCCGGCCCCGGCCTCCGCTACCTCACCCTGTCGCCCGATGCCCATGTCGTGCGGCTTTCCCGCGGCCGGACGTACCCGATCGCCGCCCCGCCGCTCGAGCCGCCTCTGAACCTGCTGGTCATCCTGTCCAGTCCGATGGGCCGGAAGGCGGGCGACGACAGCCTGACGTTCGACATCTACGAGGCGAAGCGGAACCTGCTGGGCGAGCTCCTGGCCCTCCAGGACGGCGGCTGGCTCAACATCGACGTCGAAGACCGTCCCACCATGGACAACCTCCGGCGGCGCATCCGCTCCAAGCGCCGGGGCTATCACCTCCTGCACTACCTGGGCCACGCCGAGCCCGACCTGCTCCTGCTGGAGGATGACCGGGGCGAGCGTCAGGACGTGAACGGCGCCCAGCTCGTCGAGTGGCTGCGGTCCTGCCCCGACCTGCGGCTGGTGACGTTCGCGGGCTGCGAGACGGGGCGGCCCGCCGGCGACCCCACGTCCCTCCCCGAATCGACCAACTGGCAGGACATGCTGAGCCTGTCCGAGCGGGCCGCCCAGGGCAGCTCGCCGGTCGTCCTCGGCATGCAGGCGGTCCTGCCGTTCCGCACCGAGTGGCTCCTGACGCGGTCGCTCTACCAGGCCCTGGCCAGCGGCAACACCATCGTCGACGCCCTCCGGCTGGCGCGCGCTGCGGTCCGGGGCGACGCCGAGGTGACGCGCGAGTTGATCGACTGGGCCATCCCAGCCCTGTTCATGAACAGCGTGGAGCCGGCCCCGCTGCTCGACCGGGAGGGAACGCCGCCCAGGACGGATCGCCGTCGCAGCAACATCGCCAAGCTCGAGCCACCCACAGCTGGTACTGCCCTTATCGGCCGGGACGTGCCCCTGCGCCAAGCCGTCGAGGTGCTGTCGGGCCGGACTCGCGAGCGGGTGCTGCTCATCTCCGGCGCGGGCCGGGTGGGGGCCAGTGAGCTGCTCGACCGGGCCCTGGACGAGATCGACGGCGAGGTGTCCGACATCCTGTCGGTGTCCTACGGGGGGCTCAGCGACAAGGCCGAGGCGGCCGCCGTCCTAGCCAAGGGCGATGGGGACACCCGCGACGTCGTGATCCGGGCCAACCTGTGCGCCGCCGTCGCCCAGTTGCTAGAGCGCGCCGACGCCAAGGCCCGGGACCGGGGGGCGGGGCGGACGCTGCCCCGCTGGTGGATGTGGCTGGCTGAAGACCTGGCGCGACGCCAGCGGGCGGTTGTCGCCATCGACAGAATGGACGCGTTGGCCCAGGCCAGCCAGCCCCTCCGGATCCTGTCCCGAGCGTGGTTGGCGAACGCCTTCCCGGCCAGCAGCGCCCAGTCCGGCCCACCGCTCACCGACCTGGAAACCCTCGTCGAGCACCTGCGGAACCTCGACGCCGAGCCGACCGGGGCGACGCCGACTGGGCTCGGGCTCGCCCGGCGCGTCCTCGCGTTCGAGAAGTTCCTGGGCGCGCCGTCCCACGACGTCCTGGCCTGCCAGATCCTCGCCGAGGAGGCGGAGGACCTGTTCAACCAGCGGCTCCAGGCGTCGCTCGAGGGAGCGAGCGGGCGGGGGGACGAACTAGGCCCAACCGCGCCCGAGGTCGAGGGCGCTCGCCTCGACCTGGCCGCGGCACGCATGGCCGCCTCCGCCGTCGGCGACATGCTGACCAGGCTGGTGCGGCGCTCGCCAGAGTGCCGGGTGGCGCTGGTGGTGGACGAGATCCCCGACGGCCTCCTCGCCGGCGTCAGCGAGTTCGTCTTCCCGATGCAGCTCGGTGAGAACACCTGGCCCGAGACCTGGCGTTGGATTCGGCGCAGCCTCCCCGCCATGAACCGGTTCGGGCAGGAGCGGCTCAAGGGCGTGTGGCGCAAGTACCTCGGCAGCGAGGTCGACCGCTGGGAGGAGCTCGACCGGAGGGTGCGGTTTGGCCACGCCGCGGGCGAGTTGCCGAGCGTGGGCGACGGGCTCCCCGGCCTCGAGACGCCCAACTCCGGCCTCGAGCGCCTCGCCGTCGACATCTGTGCCCAGCGGGCCCGGAGGCGTCAGGACGCCACGTCCGGTACGGCCATAAGCAACCGGCGCCGACGCGAGCGGCCGCTGGTCGTGGCCGCCGCGGCGTCGTTCGCTCCGGCGGATGGCGCGGGCGCTGGCGCGGGGTCGCATCGCCCTTCGTTCGTCGACTTCCACGAGCGCCTGAACGCCTTGGCCGAGAAGCACCATGTGGGCGGACGGGTGACGACCACGACGTTGAACCAGCAGGACACGCTGGCCGTGCTCGTACCCGTGCGGCCGCTGTTCGCGGACTGGGGCAAGCCCGTCGAAGAGGAGGACGTGCTCCGTTGGTACCAGGAGGTAGGAGCCGAGCAACCCGACCTGGTCCTCCTCGATTTCGGCCAGCCCGGCGAACAACCGCGCCGACTCGAGGCAGCGCGCCGCCACGCCTTCCCGGGCCACCGCACGCTGCAGATTGCGGCGGGCGGCAACCGCCCGGAGGGCCCCGTGTTCCCCGCCTGGGACCCCGACGTGCTGGCCGTCGGCGCCCTCGACCGGGACGGCCGGATCCGGGACTTCAGCACGAGAAACGCGGAGAGGCGCAAGCCGGAAGTCTTCGCCGCGGACGCCTTTGGAGCCGATGGCCACATGGGCACGAGCTACTCGGCGGTCTACGTGTTGCTCAGCGCCATCCTGGCGTGGACGCTGCTGCCCGACCTCACGCCTCGCGGCCTGCGCCGGTTCCTCATCGACGCGTCGGTGCCGCTGCAACCGGACAACGACCAGGGCTGGCCGCTCGCCCTCGACTGCGACGACGTGCTGGCGAAGGCTCGACGTGAACAAGTGATGTTCGTGCTGCGTCGTGGCCGTGCGTCACTCCAGGCGGTCGTGGCTATGACCGGGCTCGACTGGAGCCAGGCGGAGCTCACCCTCGAGCGCCTGGCGTCCGAGGATCGGGTGGCGGTGATCCCGATGGGGCGCGACTTCGTATACGAGCTGCTCGCCGACCGCCCGGACAGCAAGGGTGGCCATGGCGCCTACGCCGCGAGCCCGTGGGGCCGGTAAGGGAGGCTGCATGGCGCGTATCGGTGTCGCTATCTCGGGGGGCGGCCATCGGGCCACGGCTTGGGGCATCGGCGCGCTCCTGGCCCTGACCGACATGGAGCTGAACTCGCGGGTGGTGTCGATCAGCTCCGTCTCAGGCGGGAGCATCGCCAACGGGGTCGTCGCCCAGCACGGCGACTTCTCGTCGATGGACTCGGCGGCGTTGGAACAGGCGATCCGCCCCCTTGCGCACACCATGGCCTCGGACGGGCTGTTCTTCTTCGGTCCGGCCACCGACGGCTGGATGCAGCGGTTCTTCGTCTTGACCGGCCTGTTCATCGACTTGGTAGTGGCGCTCGGGGTGGCCGGCGTCGCTGGCGGACGGCGCTGGGCTCCGGGGTGGTGGCTGCTCGTGGGGCCGGTCCTGGCGGGGCTCGGCTGGTTCGCGGCCCGCACGTTCCCCCCGAGGATGCGCGCCACCGTCGCCACCGTGCTGGCCATGGCCGGACCGATCACCGCCGCCGCGGTGGCTGCCACAACGGGGGGTTCGAGCCGGCTTCGGATCGGGCTCGCCCTCCTGGTCCTGCTCGTCCTGACCGTGGCCGCATTCCTCGTTGTCTTCCGCATGTTCGCCAACCGGAGCCAGGTCGTTGACCGGGCGCTGGCGCACCAGCACTTTCGGGGCCTCGATGGCCGGCCCACGTTGTTGAGCGCCTGTGAAAGCCCCGTGCACCATGTGTTCTGCGCCAGCGAGCTGCAGTCCGGCGACCACATGTACTTCAGCCCCCGGCTGGTCTACGGCTACCGGATCGGACGAGGGATGCCCGGTGCGCTGACGCTGGCGACGACCGTCCAGTGCTCGGCGTGCCTGCCTGGCGCCTTCGCCCCGCGTCGACTGCCGACGGCGGGTTTCGGCCTCACCCGGCCATGGACGGTCGAGGAGAACAATCCCCCGACGATCCCCGAACTCGTCGCTCTCAACGACGGCGGGGTCTACGACAACATGGCCGACCAGTGGGAGCAGGGACTCGAAGCGCGGCGCGATCGCATCGGGCCCGTCCAAGAGGCGGCCGAGGAGCTCGTGGTCGTGAACGCGAGCCGGTCGCTGGCGTGGCGCCCGTACGGCAAGGGGTTGTTCGCCAACGAACTGGCCGGCGTCACCAAGACGGGCAGCATCCTCTACGACGTCTCGACGAGCCACCGGCGCCAGGCGCTGATAGCGCGCTTCAACGCCGCAAGTCGCCTGGGCGGCCTCCAGGGCGCCCTCGTCAACATCGCGCAGTCGCCGTACACGGTGCCGGGCAAGTTCCGGCAAAACCCGAACGAGGCGGGTGAAAGGGCGCGGATCGCCCTCGACGCCCTGAAGACCCTGGGCCGAACGAAGGCCGAGTGGCAGCAGCTAGCGCTGGAAAACGCCAGGGTGAAGACGACGCTTGCGGCGTTGACGCCGCCCGTCACGGCGGCGCTCATCGAGCACGCCTGGGTACTCACCGTCGTGAACCTGTACGTGATCCTCGGCTACGGCGCCGACCAGATCGCCAACCTGGCCACGCTCGGCGCCCCCGCCCGCTTCGAGGCTCTCTGCTCGTAGGACCGGCGGCCTACACCCCCCACCTCCGCAGCGAAGTAAGCGGCTGGGCCGCATCTCGGCGCCAACCAGCGGATCCCCCTGGTAACGGCGAGGAGGACCCGATGAACGCAGTGTGTTGGAGCGACAACACACCCCCCAGCGACGCCCAGTGCCAGCGCCACGACTTCGATCCGGGCGACACCTGCCTCGGCGGGCGGGACCCGCACGTCGCACTCAGCGACACCACCGAGCCGACCCCCGCTGGCGGTGACCTTCGTGCTTGCCATGGTGCCTCCGCTGGAACAAGCCACGGTGATCCCCTGCGCCGGCGGGGTGTGCCCTTCTTGACAGTGTCACATTAGTTTGCGACACTGTCACATGTGACGACCACGACCTACCGCATCGACGAGCTGGCGGAGGAGGCGGCCTCCGCCCTTGTGGCCACCGGCACCGTCCCGCCGTCGGCTCGCGTCTCGGCCCTCCCCGACCGGCGGATGCTGCGGTACTACACAACCCTCGGCCTGCTCGACCGTCCCACCGAGGTGCGGGGCCGCACCGCCTACTACGGCCGACGCCACCTCCTGCAGATCGTCGCCATCAAGCGGCTGCAGGCCGCCGGCGCTTCGCTCGCCGAGGTGCAGCACCGCCTGGCCGGCGTATCCACCACTGACCTGGAGCGCATCGCCGACCTGCCGCCCGACAACGGCGCCGGCCAGACGCGCCCCTTCTGGCAAGCCGCCCCCGTCGAAAGCGGTTCTTGGCACGCCAACCGGTCCCAGGCACCGGAAACTGCGCGAAGAACCGATGTTGCTGCCGTCCGGCTCGGCCCCGGCGTCACCCTGGTCCTCGACGCCGCCCGACCCCTGTCCCCGGCCGACCACGACGCCGTACGTGCCGCCGCCGGGCCCCTCCTCGACCACCTCATGACCCGCGGCCTGGTCGCCGCCGAACCCCAGGAGCGCTGACCATGACCCTCCTCCCCACCGAGCTGCCACCCTTCGGCGGACTGCGATCGAAGCAGGGCCACCTGCCGCTGGTCGCCATGGACGTCCGGGCCGAGATCGCCGGCCTCCTCGCCACGACCACCGTCCGCCAGACGTTCCGCAACGTGCTCGACGAGCACATCGAGGCGACGTACGTCTTCCCCTTGCCGGACCGGGCGGGCGTGACCTCGTTCGTCGCCACCCTCGGCGGGCGGCGGGTTGAGGGCATCCTGAAGGAGCGCCAGGCCGCCCGCGCCGACTACGACGCCGCCATTGCCGAGGGCAAGCGGGCCGCCCTGCTGGAGGAGGACCGGCCGGGCGCCTTCGCGGCCAAGGTCGGCAACATCGCGCCGGGCGAGGAGGCCGAGGTCGAGGTGGTGCTCACCGGTCCGCTGCCCTACGACCAGGGAGAGGCCGCATTCCGGTTCCCGCTGGTGGTGGCGCCCCGCTACGTGCCCGGCGATCCGCTCGACGGCCCGGGCGCCGGAGACGGCACCGCCCTCGACACCGACCTGGTGCCGGACGCATCGCGGATCACGCCGCCGGTCCTGCTCCCGGGCCAGCCCAACCCCGTCAACCTGTCCCTCGAGGTCACCCTCGACCCCCTCGGCCTCCCGGTGTCCAACCTCCGGTCAACGCTGCACGCCGCCCTGGTGCGGAACGACGACCGCGGTCCCCTCACCGTCGCCGTCCGGCCGGGCGAACGGCTCGACCGCGACTTCATCCTCCGCTTCGCCCTGGCCGGCGCCGTCCCCACGACCGTGGCCGCCGTGACGGCCGACAGTGACGCCGCAACCGAGGGCACGTACGCCGTCACGGTCGTGCCGCCGGCTACGACGGCCGCGCGGCGTCCGCTCGACGTGGCCGTGGTGCTTGACCGGTCGGGGTCCATGGCGGGTTGGAAGATGGTCGCGGCCCGGCGGGCCGCGGCCCGCATCGTCGACACCCTCGACGCCGGCGACCGCGTCGTCGTCCTCGGCTTCGACGACCAGATCGCGCACCCCGAACGCCTGGGCCGCACCCTCGTCCCCGCCTCCGACCAGAGCCGGTTCGCGGCTGTCGAGTTCCTGGCCAAGCTGGAAGCCCGGGGCGGCACCGAGATCCACCGGGCCGTCGACGAGGCGGCCGCGGCGCTGAGCGACCCGCACCGCGACGCCGTCCTCGTCCTCGTCACCGACGGCCAGATCGCCCAGGAGGACCACGTCCTGCGCAGCGCCGCACGCTGGCTCGACCGGGTCCGGGTCTTCACCGTCGGCATCGACCGCGCCGTCAACGCCGGTTTCCTACAACGGCTGGCCGACGCGGGCCGGGGCCGTTGCGAACTGGTCGAGTCGGAGGACGCCCTCGACGAGGCCATGACCCGCATCCACCGGGCCGTCGCCACGCCCGTCGTGCAGGGCCTCACCGTCCGGGCTGAGAACGGGGCCGAACTGGTCACCGGCACGGCTACACCCGACCGGGCCCCGGACTGCTTCCCCGGCGCTCCCGTCGTCCTCAGTGGCCGCTACAGCGGCCACCCGACGGCCTTCATCGTCTCGGGCACCGTCCCCGACGGTGCGGCGTGGACGCAGACCGTCGAGGCCCTGCCCGTCGCCAACCGGGCCGTCCGCACGAGCTGGGCCCGCGCCCACGTCCGCATCCTGGAGGACCGCTATCTCGTGCAGCCCGGCGACAGCCTGGCCAAGGAGGTCGTCGAGGCCTCGCTGGCCCACGGCGTCCTGAGCCGGTTCACCGCCTTCGTCGCCGTCGACCACTCGGACACGAGCGGCTCGACGACGCCCCACCCGGTGATGCAGCCCGCCGAGCTGCCGTCCGGTTGGGCCGGCGGGTCTATGACCATGGCCGGCGCCACCGGCATGCCCATGGCCATGGCCGCCCCCCTGCCGATGATGGCGGAGTCGGCGATGCCCGCTCCTCCCCAGGCCCGGATCTTCAAGGGCACCAGCCCTGCCGGCCCCACGTGGAAGGAACTGGCCCAGCGCCTCCGGGACCTCCTCGACGCCCTGGTGAGCGGCCAGCAGGACCCGGCGGCACTCGCCGCCGAGCTGGACGGCCTCCTGCCCGACCTCGACCGGGCCGGCGCCCCCAAGAAGGTCCGCCGGGCCGTGCGGGACCTGGTGGCCGCCCTCCGGTCGGCCAGCGTCGACATCGAAGCCAAGGCGGACGCCCTCCGCCAGGCCGTCGACGCCAACTCCGACCGCAAGGCCGGACGGTTCTGGCTCTGAGGGCTACAGAACGAGCCGGCTGACCCGGCCCAGGCCGGACGCCACCTCGCGCCACGACGCGCCGGCGTCATCGGACACGAAGACGGTCCCGTCGGGGGACGCCATGGCCGCGTTGCCATCGGCGTTCCCCGCCAGGCTGCCGGTGTCCACGTTGCCCGCGAACCAGTCGGTGCAGCGTTCGAATGGCACATCGGCGCCGGCCTCCACCGGCCGCCGGTAGACCGCGCCCCGTTCCGTGCTCGGCCCCGTCGACGACGACAGCAGCAGCCAGTCCCCCGCCACCGCCACGGCCCGGCTGTAGTCGGCGTGAAGGCCGCCGGTCACGTACGACCACGTGGCCCCCCGGTCGCGGCTCACCGCCAGCCCGTAGGCCGTCGCCGCCACGACCCGGCCGTCGCCCAGGGCCAGCACCTGGTGGACGTCGGAGTCCACGTCGATGGTCGGCACCCAGGACTGCCCACCGTCGGACGAGCGCAGGATCCCGCCCACATGGACGTTGACGTAGACGGCCCCGTCGTCGGGCGCCACCGAAAGCGAACGGGTCGACGGCGGACCGCCCCACGGCGTGTACCAGCCGTCCCGACCCTCGGCTGCGTCGAACGACTCGACGGCGCCGACCGCGCCACGCTCCGACAGCCGCACGAGCCGGGCCTCGTCGGTGCCAATCAACAGGTCGTCGCCCACGGCCACCAGGCACCGGGCGTCGGGCCCGGGCCCGGGCAGGCGCGCCACCTCCTCGTCCCCGGGTCCCCATACCGCGCCGCCCGCCAGCGCCCGCCAGCCGCCGCCGGCGATCGGCACCACGTCGACCACGGCCCGGCCTGCCAGCTCACCGGTCGGCCAGAGGCCGTTGGCCGTGGCGGCCAGCACGGTCACGCCGTCTCCCAGATCAGGACCTCGGCCCCGTCCGCTCCGGCGACCAACCCCAGGTCGCCGCCCGCCGCCGTCAGCCGCACGGCGTCGCCCTCGGCCAGCTCGCCGGCCCCTTCCAGCCCGACGCCGCCCCGGGCCACGAACAGGTGCACGTGGCCGGCGTCCGGCACCCGCGCCGTTTCCTCGGAGGCCAGCCGTCCGCCCCACAGCACGGCGTCGCGCTGGCGGATCGAGACCGCGGCGTCGTGGCCCCGTCCCGACGCAATAGCCACCAGCCCGCCCTGCGACAGCTCGTCGCCGATGTCGCGCTGCTCGTAGCTCGGGTCGGCCGGCTCGGTGTCGGGCACGACCCACATCTGCACGAAGTGCACGTCGTGGTCGCCCCGGGGGTTCATCTCCGAGTGCCAGATGCCGGTGCCGGCGCTCATCCGCTGGGCCAGGCCCGGATAGATGATCCCCTGGTGGCCGGCCGAGTCCTTGTGCTCCAGCTCGCCGTCGAGCACCCACGTGACGATCTCCATGTCCTGGTGGGGGTGGGTGCTGAACCCGGTGCCGGCCGACACCACGTCGTCGTTGCTGACCAGCAAGAGGCCGTGATGGGTGTTCCGCGGGTCGTAGTGGCGGGAGAAGCTGAAACAGTGCCGGGAGTCGAGCCACGGCAACCGGGTGTGGAACCGTTCGGCGGCGCGCCGCACGTCGATCGTGGTGGGACTGGCCATACCTTCACCAACATCGCGCATCCGGCAGCATTCCGTGCTTGCTGGCGGCCTCGCCGCCCCGGCCGGGGCCCCATCCCCGGCC